>NZ_JAAGNI010000444.1 GCF_010550605.1 Streptomyces sp. SID9727 | reverse complement strand
CGGGCGCCGCCCGGACGCCGGCGGGCGGCCCGCGTACAGCAGGGCGGACCGCAGCCGCTCCCGGCCGCTGAGCGGACCGGGGTGCAGGACGAAGACCCCGGGCAGCGGCTGCTGCCACGGACCACCGTCCCGGCACCGCTCCGCGGCCCGCCCGGCGGACACGCCCATCACCTTCAACTGGGCCGCGGAAACGACGCGTTGCCGCCCACGCGTGGGAGCGGGGCAGCCGGACTGAAGCGGGGTGTTCTGGGTCATGCTCCGGTGTATCCCGCCAGCGGCCGGAACCTGAACCGTTGTTACAGGCCCGTCGACATATCCGGACAAGAACACCGCCTAGCGTCAGAAGCCGGCCCGTCCGGCGGTCGAGGACGGAACCCCTGCCCGGGGCTGGGCGACCGGGCAGGGGCCCCGGGCCGGACGGCCTACGCCACCGAATCCGCCGCCTGCGCCCGCAGCGCCCGAGCCAGGTCGTCCCGGGCCTCCAGCACCAGCCGCCGCAGCGCCGGCGCCGCGTCGGCCCGGGACTCCAGCCACGCGTCGGCCGCCTTCAGCGTCGCCGGGTCGTCCTGGAGGGCCGGGAACAGTCCCTTGACCACGGCCATCCCGATCTGGATCGACCGCTCGGCCCAGACCCGCTCGATCGCCTCGAAGTAGCGCGCGGTGTACGGCGCCAGCAGCTCCCGCTGGGAGGGCTGCGCGAAGCCCGCGATCGTCGCCTCCACCAGCGCGTTGGACAGGGCGTCCGACTCGACGACGTCCGCCCACGCCCGGGCCTTCACCTCGGCGGACGGCCGCGAGGCCAGGCACCGCACATGGTGCCGCTTGCCGGAGGCCGTGTCGTCCCGGGCCAGCTCCGCGTCGACCGCCGCCTCGTCGGCCGCGCTGTGGGCGACCAGCGGGGACAGGAACGCCCAGCGCAGCTCCTGGTCGACGTCGAGCCCGTCGATCCTGGCGGTGGAGTCGAGCAGCCCGGCCAGCAGCTGGAAGTCGGACTCCGACGCGGCGACCGACGCGAAGAACCGGGCCCAGGCGAGCTGGTGCTCGCTGCCCGGCTCGGCGAGCCGCAGTTCGCCGAGCGCGCCCTCGGCCAGCGCCCGGCCGCCCTCCTCGCGCCACGCGGGAGCCGCGTAGTTCACGAGCGCGCCGCGCGTCCAGGCGTGCAGCATCTGGAGCACCCCGATGTCCGTCTCGCGTCCGGCGAAGGCCAGGAACAGGGAGACGAAGTCGCGGGCCGGCATCAGCCCGTCACGGGTCAGGTTCCACAGCGCCGACCAGCACAGGGCGCGGGCCAGCGGGTCCGTGATGTCGCCCAGGTGCGCGCGCAGGGTGGCGAGCGACACCTCGTCGAAGCGGACCTTGCAGTACGTCAGGTCGTCGTCGTTGACGAGGATCAGCTCGGGCCGCTCGGCCCCCGTCAGCTCCCCGATCACGGTGCGCGGACCCGACACGTCCGCCTCGGCGCGCGCGTAACGCACCAGCTCCCCTTCGGGGTTGCGGCGGTACAGGCCGACGGCGACCCGGTGGGGGCGCAGCTCCGGGTGGGACTCGGCGGCCTCCTGGAGGACGGCCAGCTCGGTGATCCGGCCGGCCGCGTCGTAGGTCGCGACCGGGGTCAGCGAGTTGACGCCCGCGGTCTGGAGCCAGGAGCGCGACCAGCTGGTCATGTCCCGCCCGGACGTCTCGGACAGCACCGAGAGCAGGTCCTCGAGCTGCGTGTTCCCGTACGCGTGCTTCTTGAAGTAGCGCCGGGCGCCCTCCAGGAACGCCTCCCGTCCCACGTACGCCACGAGCTGCTTGAGCACGGAGGCGCCCTTGGCGTACGTGATGCCGTCGAAGTTCAGCTTGGCGTCCTCCAGGTCGCGGATGTCGGCCGTGACCGGGTGCGTGGAGGGCAGCTGGTCGGCGCGGTACGCCCAGGACTTGCGGTTGTTGGCGAAGGTGATCCAGCCGTCCTCGAAGCGGGTCGCGCCGGTCATCGCGAAGACGCCCATGAAGTCCGCGAAGGACTCCTTCAGCCACAGGTCGTCCCACCACCGCATGGTGACGAGGTCCCCGAACCACATGTGCGCCATCTCGTGCAGGATGACGTTGGCCCGGCTCTCGTACGCCGCCTGCGTCACCTTGCCGCGGAAGATGTACTCCTCGCGGAACGTGACACAGCCCGGGTTCTCCATCGCGCCGAGGTTGTACTCCGGCACGAACGCCTGGTCGTACTTCCCGAACGGGTACGGGTAGTCGAAGTTGTCGTGGAAGAAGTCCAGGCCCTGCTTGGTGATCAGGAAGATGTCGTCGGCGTCGAAGTGCTTGGCGAGACCCTTGCGGCACATCGCGCCGAGCGGGATCTCCAGCGTCGTGCCGTCCTCGAAGGTCCGGCTGTAGGAGTCGGTGACGTAGTGGTACGGACCGGCGACGACCGCCGTGATGTACGTCGAGATCGGCTCGGTCTCCGCGAACCGCCACACCCCGCCCTCGCGGGACTCCTCCGCGCCGTTGCTCCACACCGTCCACTCGGCGGGCGCGGTCACCCGGAAGCGGTACGGGGCCTTGAGGTCGGGCTGCTCGAAGTTGGCGAAGACACGGCGGGCGTCCGCCGGCTCGTACTGGGTGTAGAGGTAGACCTCGCCGTCCTCCGGGTCCACGAACCGGTGCATGCCCTCGCCGGTCCGGCTGTACGCGCACTGCGCGTCGACCACCAGGACGTGCTCGCCCTCCGACAGGTCCGCCAGCGCGATCCGCGCCCCGTCGAACACCGCCGCCGGGTCCAGCGCGGTGCCGTCCAGCGTCACCGCGTTCACGGAGGGGGCGATGAGGTCCGCGAAGGTCGACGCCCCGCCGCGTGCCGCGCGGAAGCGGATCGTCGTCACCGAGCGGAAGGTCAGCGGACCGTCCGCCGCGTCCCGGCCGGGGCCTCCGGTCGCGGAACGTACGTCGAGTGCGACGTCGTAACCGTCGACGGTCAGCAGCTCGGCCCGCTCGCGGGCCTCGTCTCGGGACAGGTTCTGGCCGGGCACGGCACACTCCTTTGTGTCACGTTCGAATAGTTTGATCCTCCCATGCCGCGCTCCGGACCCGCGGGCGGGAATGGCCGGAGCGTCGTCCGGTGTTGTCGGGCACAGACGTGCCCACCGACGCGATCCGCCCGTTCGAGGAGAGAGATGTCTGACAACAGCACGGCCACCGGCAGGACCCCCGTCGACTTCTGGTTCGACCCGCTCTGCCCCTGGGCCTGGATGACCTCCCGCTGGATGCTGGAGGTGGAGAAGGTCCGTGACGTCGAGGTCCGCTGGCACGTGATGAGCCTGGCCGTGCTCAACGAGGACCGGCTCGACGAGCTGCCCGCCGAGTACCGCGACATGCTGGAGAACAAGGCGTGGGGCCCGGTCCGCGTCGTGGTCGCCGCCCAGCAGCTGCACGGCGACGAGGTCGTCGGCCCCCTCTACACCGCGCTCGGCACCCGCTTCCACAACCGCGGAGAGGGCCCGACCCGCGAGGCCGTCGAGAACGCCCTCAAGGACGTCGGCCTCCCCGTCGAACTCGCCGGTCACGCGGACTCCGACACCTACGACACCGAGCTGCGCGCCTCCCACAAGGAGGGCATCGACAAGGTGGGGCAGGAGGTCGGCACCCCCGTCATCGCCGTCCCCGGTGCCGACGGCGAGCAGATCGCCTTCTTCGGACCGGTCGTCACCCCGGCCCCCAAGGGCGAGGAGGCCGCGAAGCTCTGGGACGGCACCCTGATGGTCGCCTCGATCCCCGGCTTCTACGAGATCAAGCGCACCCGCACCCAGGGGCCGATCTTCGACTGAGTGCCCACCCCGTCGTGGGGGCCGAACCCGGCCCCCACGACCGGGGCGAACGCGCAGGCCGTTGGTACGATCACCCGCCCGGCGTCGCTGGACACCGGTGGCAGGTGACCACCCATGGAGATCACAGTGCGGCGCCCCCTTATACCCCTCGCCCTGCTCACGGCGCTGCTCGGCGCGGGCTGCTCCTCCGCGCCGGAACCGGAGACCGCCCGCGCCGCGGAGAAGGCCGCCACGATCGACACCCTCGAAACGGACCACGGGGCAGCGGTGCGGGCCGCGGTGGCGAAGACGGAGAAGAGCAGCGCCCGGATCACCGAGGAGATCGAACTGGGCGACGGGGCCAGCTCCTACGTCGTCTCCGTCGACGGCGCATTCGACTGGCCGGCCGGGGGCGCCTGGCGGTCCAGCTCCACAGCGAGGACGCCCCGGGCGAGGCGTCGCCCCGGATGGACGAGATCTTCCGCGGCGAGAACGTCTACTTCGGCGGATTCGCCGAGATGGAGGGCTCTTGGGGAGCCGTCCGACAGGACGAGCTGGAGGCGCACTACGCGCTGCGCGCCCCGGGCAACGACCCCCGGCACGTCCTGGCACAGGTGGCGCGGATGAAGGACGTCTCCAAGGCGGGCGAGGAACGGGTGAACGGCGCGGCCGCCGTCCACTACAAGGGCACGCTCGACCAGAAGACCGTCACGCTGCGGATGGCGAAGGGCATGCGGGAGAAGATCGACCAGCTCCGGGAGCTCGCCGGCGAGGTGGCCGTCGACGCGGAGGTCTGGATCGACGCCGAGGGCCGGATCGTGCGCACCCGGCTCGACTGGCCCCTGGGCGCGGCGAGCGTCCGGGCGACGATGAACCTGGCGAAGCACGGGCTGGCGGTCGAGGCGGCCGCACCGGACAAGGCGGACATCGTCCCGCTGCCCACCCTCGGCGGCCCGCTGCCCGGCTGAGCCGTACCGGCGCGACCGTGACGCCACCGTGACGCGATATGTGACCTGCGGCACAGCCCGCCCCGGGCCCCTTTGATCTGCTGGGGGGATGCGTCCCGCCACCGCCCTCGCCCTGTGTGCCGCCCTCGCGAGCACCGCGCTGCTCACCGGATGCGGGACGGAGACCGCCGGGGCCCCGGCCTCGTCCGGGGCGACCTGCGCCTCCCTCGCGCCGCTCGCCGACCCCGCCGGGCGGACCTGGGACAACGTCCGGGTCGTCAGCGGCAAGTGCGGTCCCTCAGGCGCCCCGTCCACCGGGTTCGAGGTCACCAACACGGACCAGGAACCGCTCACCTTCACCATCACGTTCACCCTGGTCAACGGGTTCGGTGAGGCCATGGACTCCACCACGCGCACCGTCGAGGCGGTGAAGCCCGGCCAGACCGTGCGGCGGCCCCTGGACGCCGAGGAGGGACCGGGCTCGGCCCGCGCGTACCGGGCCCGGATCACCAAGGTGCGGGCCGTCCCGGCCGACGGGCCGTCCGGCGCCTGCCCGCCCTCGGGGGTCCGCATCACCAACGACCGGGGCGACGCCGCGATGGGGCTGCGCGTCGTGGGCATCCACCTCGCCAACTGCGGCACCACCGACTACCGGCTGAACGGCTACCCCGCGCTCCGGCTCCTCGACGAGGACCGCGACCCGGTGACGGGCGTCGAGATCCTGCACGGCACCACCGCGATCTCCACCGGCATCGGCGGCGACGCCGAACCCCGCCCCCTCACGCTGCGCCCGGGCGAGAGCGCGTACGCCAGCCTCGCCTGGCGCAACACCACCACGGACGGCGACCCGGTCAACGCCCCCTACGCCGAGGTCACCGCGAAGCCCGGCGCCGAGCCCGTGACGGTCACCCCGGAGCTGGACCTCGGCACCACGGGCCGGCTCGGCGTCAGCCCGTGGACGAAGACCCCGGCGGACGCGGGCGTCCCCCAGGGGTAGCAGACCGTACGGGTGCTCAGCCGCCCGCCGGGCGGTGGACGGTGACCGGGTCGCCGGCCCGCACCAAGCCCTCCCGGACCACCGCGTTCTTCGCGCCGAAGCTGAGCTTGTTCCCGAACTCCGGCTCCCTGCGGTACGTGGCCAGCGTGCGCACCGGCTCAGGTCCGGCGCGCCGCCCGGTCCGCTGGTCGACGAGCGGGACGTTGCACCGGATCGCCTTGACCGAGTGGGCGAGTTCGGCGGTGCCCACGGTCATCCGCGCCACCCGGTCCTCGAAGTGCGGCTCGTCGTCGCCGGTCAGCACGATGTTGGCCCGGAAGCGGTCCATGGGCACGGGCGCGGCGTCACCCCGGGCCGCGATGCGGGCGTTGAGGCCGGCCAGCGAGGCGGTCGAGGTGACCAGGACCGCGTGCGCGTCGGCGAAGTTGAGCTTGCCGGGGGTCTCGCCCCAGCCGTCCCGGTCGAAGCCGGGGCGCACCCGGACGAGCCGGGACGCGGCCCCCAGCACCTCGGAGAACCACTCCGCGGCCTCGTCCCCCTGGTCGACGGCCTCCCCGAGGTCCCGGCCGAACATGCTGACCTCGCGGCGCGGACCGTCCGGGGCCACGTCGAACCGCAGTGCTCCGGTGCCCTCGGCGGACAGGGCGAGGGCCGCCCCGGCGTCCAGGACCCGGGCGCCGACCGCCGCCATGGCGGGGTGGGTGCGCTGGCTGCGGAACGCGCCGTCGGCCGCGTCGACCACCATGAACGTCCGGTCGTGTTCGAGGCCGGTGGCGGTGACCCGCGCGGAGTCGACCCGGGTCCCGGCGCAGCCCTTGACCGGGTAGTACACCAGCGCGTGGACGGTGATCGTCGTCATGACGTGCTCCTCATGCCGGACATCATGGCAGCCGCGGCGGGACGACAGAGAGGCCCCCGCCTGTCACGTCCAGGCGGGGGCCTCCCCTTCATCCGCCTGCCAGGTGAAGGGTGAGAAGACGATCACGAGGCAGGACGTCCGGTGGCCCCGGCCGGGGCGTCGGGTCAGGGGGCGAGCAGCAGCACGTCCGCGCGCTCCTTGGCGGCGGCGTAGCGCTTGGCCACGTCCTGCCAGTTGACGACGGCCCACATCGCCTCGATGAAGTCGACCTTCTGGTTCTTGTACTGGAGGTAGAAGGCGTGCTCCCAGGCGTCGAACACCAGGACCGGGGTGGAGCCCTGGCCCACGTTGCCCTGGTGGTCGTAGACCTGCTCCACGATCAGCTTGCCGCTGACCGGCTCGTAGGCGAGGACGCCCCAGCCGGAGCCCTGCGTGGTGGCCGCGGCCTTCGTCAGCTGGGACTTGAAGCCGGCGAAGGAGCCGAAGGACTCGGTGATCGCGTCCGCGAGGTCGCCGACGCCGTCCGCGGCCAGCGGTTCCCCGCCGCCGTCACCGGTCATGTTGTGCCAGTAGATCGAGTGCAGGATGTGGCCGGACAGGTGGAAGGCGAGGTTCTTCTGGAGGCCGTTGATCGCTCCCCACGCCTCCTTGTCCCGCGCCTCCGCCAGTTGCTCCAGGGTGTCGTTGGCGCCCTTCACGTACGCGGCGTGGTGCTTGTCGTGGTGGAGCTCGATGATCTGCGGGTTGATGACCGGTTCGAGCGCGGCGTAGTCGTACGGGAGTTCCGGGAGCGTGTACGTGGCCATTGGTTTCGAACCCTCCAACTGCTGGCAAGTTGTTATTGCAACCTCTATGCAAGAGCAGGCTAACAGCAGAAACGTGAAACACCGGGTCAGCCCTTCGGCTGAGGACCCGGTGTCTCGTGGGAGCTTTACGGCGGTTCGGCTCAGGCTCCGGCGACGCGCCGCCGCTGGCGCACGGCCCCGATCACGGCCAGGGCCACCGTCAGCGCACCCGACGCCAGGAGCTGGTCGCGGGTGGAGGGCTGGCGGAGCATCAGGACGAAGATGCCGGCCATGGCGAGCAGCGCCACCACCGTCAGCCCCGGGAACAGCCACATCCGCACCACCAGCTTCTCGGGCGCCTCGCGCTCCAGACGCGCGCGCAGGACGAGCTGGGAGACGGCGATGAAGATCCAGACGACCAGGATCACCGCACCGGTCATGTTCAGCAGCCAGGGGAAGACGTCGTCCGGGCGCCAGTAGCTCAGCAGCACGCAGAGGAAGCCGAAGACGGACGAGACCAGGACCGCGGTGCGCGGCACCCCGCCGGAGACCCGGCCGAGCCGCTTCGGGCCCTGGCCGCGCGCCACCAGCGAGCAGGCCATGCGCGAGGCGCCGTAGATGTTGGCGTTCATCGCGGAGAGCAGGGCGACCAGGATGACGACGTTCATGATCTGCGCCGCCTGCCCGATGCCGAGGTGGTCCAGGGCGGCGTAGAACGGGCCCACCTCCACCACCTTCGGGTCGTCCCAGGGCACCAGCGTGACGACGACCGCCATCGAGCCCACGTAGAACAGCGCGATCCGCCACATCGCCGTCCGCACGGCCCTCGCGACGCCCCGCACCGGGTCCTCGGACTCCGCGGCGGCGATGGTGACCGTCTCCAGACCGCCGTACGCGAAGACGGAGGCGAGCAGCCCGATGACCAGGCCGTCCGGGCCGTTCGGCAGGAAGCCGCCCTCGCCGCTGAGGTTGGCGGTACCCGGCGCGTCCGTGCCCGGCAGCACGCCCAGCACCGCCAGCACGCCCAGCACCAGGAACAGCGTGATCGCCGTGACCTTGAGCGCGGCGAACCAGAACTCGAACTCGCCGAACTTGGTCACCGAGGCCAGGTTCGTCCCCAGGAACACCACCATGAACAGCGCCACCCAGGCCCACTCCGGGGTCCCCGGCAGCCAGCCCGTCACGATCTTGGCCGCGCCGATCCCCTCCAGGCCGACGGCCGTGCAGAGCAGCACCCAGAACGCCCAGCCCGCCGTGAACCCGGCCCACGGCCCGATCGCCCGCTCCGCATGCACCGAGAACGAGCCGGACGCCGGATGGGCCGCCGACATCTCGCCGAGCATCCGCATCACGAGCATCACCAGCAGCCCCGAGACCGCGTACGCGATGACGATCGAGGGGCCCGCGGCGGCGATGCCCGCGCCGGAGCCGACGAAGAGCCCGGCGCCGATGACACCGCCCAGGGCGATCATCGAGAGATGGCGCTGCTTCAGTCCGTGCGACAGGGACGAGTCGGGGCCGGTGTCCGGCGCGGTGGCCGGGGAGCCGGTGGGGGAGGGCGCGGAGGTCCGGGACATGGACGGGCTCTGTTCGGTCGGTGAGACGGGGACGTCCTCCCAGTCTGGGCACGCGATCCGCTCGCCGGAAACCACCGTCCGCTATACGGTCACCAGGTCCACACCGGGCGCGCACGCGGCGGCGGGCGGTGGGGTGCCGTCACGTACCGCGCTTTTAGAGGGAGTTCACAGTCCCGCTCCCGCGCCCCTTCCCAGCCCGCCCCGGGCGCATCCCCGTTCACCTCCGTGACCAGCATCACGCTCCGCGGTGATTGCGCCCCCCTCCTTGTGTGAATCCCACCAACGTGCCGATCGCCGCTTTGTGGGCCGCTGATGGTGATCGGGCGCGGTCCGGTCGGATAGCGTCACGGTCAGTCCGTCCCGACCCTCACCCCCGCGGAGTCCCCGATGAGCACTGCTGCCGCCCCCGCCCGCACCGGAGCGGTCCTCGCCGACCTGCTGCCCGCCGCCCGGCACCGCTACGCCGTGGACACCGCCCTGGTGCTCGGCGGTGCCGCGCTCACCGGCATAGCCGCCCAGATCGCCGTGCCGGTCCCGGGCTCCCCGGTCCCCGTCACCGGCCAGACCTTCGCGGCCCTCCTCGTCGGCACCGCGCTCGGCGCCCGCCGCGGCTTCCTCTCCCTCGCCGTGTACGCCCTCGTCGGCATGGCGGGCGTTCCGTGGTTCTCGGCCGGCAGCTCCGGCGCGGGCGGCGCCTCCTTCGGCTACGTCCTCGGCATGCTCCTGGCCGCCACCGTCGTCGGCGGCCTGGCCCGGCGCGGCGGCGACCGCTCGGCGCTGCGCACGGCCGGGACGATGGTCCTCGGCTCGGCGATCATCTACGCGGTCGGCGTGCCGTACCTGGCCCTCTCCACCGGCATGTCGGCGAGCGCCGCGATCGCCGCGGGCCTGACGCCGTTCCTGCTGGGCGACGCGCTGAAGGCGGCGCTGGCCATGGGCGCGCTGCCCGCCTCCTGGAAGCTCCTGGGCCGCCGGGGCTGACCCCCGTACGTCCACCGTGGAGGCCCGCCGACCGCACCGCGGAACGGCGGGCCTCCGCGCGTCTGCCCGGCACCGGGCACACCGCACCCCCTCAGGGCCTGTCCGGGCGCCGCACGTGCCACACTCCTCCCATGCGCGTGTACCTCGGATCCGACCATGCCGGTTACGAACTCAAGAACCACCTCGTCGAGTGGCTCAAGGCCCAGGGCCACGAGGCCGTCGACTGCGGTCCCCACCTCTACGACGCCCAGGACGACTACCCGCCGTTCTGCCTCCGCGCCGCCGAGAAGACGGCCGCCGACCCGGACAGCCTCGGCATCGTGATCGGCGGCTCCGGCAACGGTGAGCAGATCGCCGCCAACAAGGTGAAGGGCGTCCGTGCCGCACTGGCCTGGAGCGAGCAGACCGCCGCCCTCGGCCGCGAGCACAACGACGCCAACGTGGTCGCCATCGGCGGCCGGATGCACACGGTCGAGGAGTCCACGAAGTTCGTGGAGATCTTCCTCTCCACCCCGTACTCCGGCGAGGAGCGGCACACCCGCCGCATCGACATGCTCACGGCGTACGAGAACACCGGCGAGCTCCCCCCGATCCCCGCCCACCACCCGCAGCAGGGCTGACCGCAGGACCCGTGCCGCCGGTCCCCCCGGCGGCACAGCCATGTCCGGACCCGTCCCACCCAGGAGACCCGCCACCGTGCCCGAGGGACACACGATCCACCGCCTCGCCGACGACCACCGCGAGCGCTTCGCCGGCCGGCCGGTACGGGTGAGCAGCCCGCAGGGGAAGTTCGCGGACGGCGCCGCCCTGCTCGACGGCCGGGTCCTCGGCACGGCCGACGCGCACGGCAAGCACCTCTTCCTCGGCTTCCCGGACACCGGCTGGGTCCACATCCACCTCGGCCTCTTCGGCAAGCTGAACTTCGGTACGGTGCCGGCCCCGCCGCCCACCGACACCGTCCGGCTGCGCCTGGTCGGCGACGCGCACCACGCGGACCTGCGCGGCCCGACCACCTGCGCCCTGATCACGGACGCCGAGAAGCGCGCGATACACGACCGCCTCGGCCCCGACCCGCTGCGCGACGGCGAGGACGGCGAACGCGCCTGGCAGCGGATCTCCCGCAGCCGGATCACCGTCGCCGCCCTGCTGATGGACCAGAAGGTCATCGCGGGCGTCGGTAACGTCTACCGCGCCGAGGTGCTGTTCCGGCACGGCATCGACCCGTACCGGGCCGGCAAGGACCTCACCCGGCGCGAGTGGGACGCGATCTGGGCGGACCTGCGCGCGCTGATGCGCGAGGGCGTACGGAACAACCGGATCGACACCGTCCGCCCCGAGCACCTGCCCGAGGCGATGGGCCGCCCGCCCCGCGTCGACGACCACGGCGGCGAGGTCTACGTCTACCGGCGCGCCCGCCAGGGCTGCCACATCTGCGGCACCGAGATCCGTACCGCCGACCTGGCCGCCCGCAACCTCTTCTGGTGCCCCGGCTGCCAGTCCGCGTGATCCACACGTCCTACCTGTGAGTACGGCACTGGACGGGCCGATTTCGAACACATTGTCACGGGGTCCCCCTGCACTGGAGGGCGCCGGGTGGATAGGGTCCCCGCAATGGCCCGACGCGCAGGAGCAGAGACGTACCCGGCCCGATGGCGGAAATCGGCGCACCGGGTCTACGCCACGCTGCGCCGGTCCGGGGTCGACTACTTCCGCGGCGACGGCTCCGACTGGATCGCCCTGGCCGGCCTCTTCCTGGTCATCCCGGTCATCACCGGCCTCACCCTGGTCGACCCGGTCTGGTGCGCGCCCGCCATGCTCGTCCTGCCGATCGTCGCGGGCGGCCTGCTGCTGCGCCCCGCCAGCCTCCTCGGCCTGTACGCGGCGGCGGCCGTCGCCCTCATCGTGGAGTCCGTCCGGCTCGGCCCGTACGAGGACGGCCCGGCCGGGGTCACCCCCGGGACCGTGCTCACCGTCGCCGCCTGCGGGTTCTTCGGGCTGGTCCTCGCCCAGTTCCGCGCCCGGGTCGGGGTGCCCTGGCGGCGCGGCGGCACCATGCTCTTCGACCTGCGCGAACGCATCCGCGTCCAGAGTTCGCTGCCCCGCCTCCCGCAGGGCTGGCACCGCGAGATGTCGCTCCGCCCGGCCGGCGGGCAGTCCTTCTCCGGCGACTTCGTCGTCGCGGCGCGCACCCACGGCGGCCGCACCCTGGAAGCCGTCCTGACCGACGTCTCCGGCAAGGGCATGGACGCCGGTTCCCGCGCCCTGCTGCTGTCCGGCGCCTTCGGCGGGCTCCTCGGCTCGCTGCCCCCGCACGGCTTCCTGCCCGCCGCCAACGGCTACCTGCTGCGCCAGGACTGGGACGAGGGCTTCGCCACCTCGATCCACCTGGTCCTCGACCTGGAGACCGGCGACTACGAGCTCCTGTCCGCGGGCCACCCGCCGGCCCTCCAACTCCACGCCGGCAGCGGCCAGTGGGAGGAGAAGGCGGCGGAGGGCCCGCTGCTCGGCGTGTACGACGGCGCCGAGTTCGACCCGGTCAAGGGCCATCTCGCCCCCGGTGACGTGCTGATGCTGTTCACCGACGGACTGGTGGAGGCGTCCGACCGGGACATCGCGGAGGGCATCGACCGGCTCACCGGCGAGGCCGACCGCTACGTCAGCACCGGCTTCGAGGGCGCGGCCTGGCACCTGATCGAGGCGTGCGCGAAGGACGTCAACGACGACCGGGCGCTGCTGCTCCTGTCACGGAAGTCCTGACCTCACGGAAGCCCTGACCCGGCCCCGACCGGATCGGGCTCGCGGAGCGCCGGTTCCGGCCGGCCCGGCAGAAGGCGGGCCAGCCAGTGCGAGCGCCCGGCGGCCAGCGGTGCCAGTACGGCGAGGACGAGCACATAGCCCGCGATGAACGGGGAGAGCCGTTCGTCGAGACCGGCGCCCGCCGCCATCGTGGCGAGGATCAGGGCGAACTCGCCGCGCGCCACCAGGGTGGTCGAGATGTTCGCGGTGGCCTGCGGGCCGAAGCGGTACACCCGGGCGGCGGCGATCCCGGCGCACACGTTCATCGCGAGGGTGACCGCGACGGCGGCCAGCACCGGCCAGAGCACGGTGGGCAGGTCGCCCGGGTCGATGGAGAGCCCGAAGGCGAAGAAGAAGATCGCGCCGAACGCGTCGCGCAGCGGGTGCACCAGCTTGAGGATGCGCTCGCCCGACGACGTGCTGCCGAGCATCAGCCCGACCATGAAGGCGCCGATGGCGTCCGCGACGCCGAACCACTCCGAGATCCCGGCGACCAGGACGGCGGCGCCGAGGAACGAGATGACCAGGAGTTCGTCGTCCTTGGTCCCGATCAGCTTGCCGACGACCCGGGTGCCGAACCGGGCGGCCAGGGCGAGCAGCAGCAGGAAGCCGAACGCCTTGCCGCCGTCGGCCACCGCCGCTGCGAGGCTGTCGGCGCCGGACAGGATGGGCTGGAGGGCCGCGAGGTAGAGGGCGAGGAAGACGTCCTCCACGACGATGATGCCGAGGATGGGCCGGGTCTCCGGGTTGCCGATCCGCCCGAGGTCCACCAGCACCTTGGTGACGATGGCCGACGAGGAGATCCCGAGCACCCCGGCGAGGACCAGCGCCTCGGAGGTGCCCCAGCCGAGCGCGAAGCCGAAGCCGAGCCCGGCGCCGACGTTCAGGGCGAGATAGGTGCCCCCGGCGACCGCCATCTTGCGGCCGCCCGCTTTGAGGTCGTCCAGGTGGAATTCCAGGCCCAGGTAGAAGAGGAGCAGCACCAGGCCGAGCGCGGAGAGCATCTCCAGGTCGTGCGGGTCGGCGACGAGGACGATGCCGGGGGTGTGCGGGCCGAGGAGGATTCCGGCCAGGATGAACAGGGGGATCGTGGGCAGTCCGATGCGGCGCCCGGCGCGGGCGAGGACCGCGGCGGCGAGGAAGGCGCCGCCCATGGCGATGAGCGTGTCTGCGTGTCCGATGAGCCTGGCCTTTCGAAGAGTCAAGAGATCGTCAAGGAATGGTCAGAAGTTAGTTTACCGAACGGTTGACGTTGCAACTGTCGGACCGGGCGTGCGGGGGTGCGCCTAGAGTCCTCGCCATGACCGCTTCACACGCTCTGCTGACCCTCGCCGAGGTCGAGGCCCTGGCCCGTGAGGCCCACGCCGCCCAGCGGGACAAGGCCGGCCGCCCCTACACGGAACACCTCGCGGCCGTCGCGGAGGGCGTTCGGAGCCGAGGCGGCAGCGACGAGCAGATCGCCGCGGCCTGGCTGCACGACGCGGTGGAGGACGACGCGCTCTCGGCCGAGTGGCTGGCCGGGGCGGCCCTGCCCCAGGCCGTCAAGGACATGGTGCTCGCCGTCACCAAGCGGGCGGGCGAGGACCCGGAGGCGTACACCCGGCGCATCCTGGCCACCCCCGGCGCCCTGCTGGTCAAGGAGGCGGATCTGGCCCACAACGCCGACCCGGCCCGGCTGGCGGTGCTGGAGCCGGCCACGCGTACCCGGCTGGTCGCGAAATATGCGCGGGTACGGGCACTGCTGGGGCTCACCGCACCGAACGCGCCCTCAGAACGTCGGGATTGAGCCAACACCGTCCGACGGCACGACGAAGCCCGGCCACCGGGGCCGGGCTTCGTGGAGTGCGGAGACGTCAGATCTTGGCGGCGTCCCGGCGGAACGCCCAGTTCATGTCCGGCTCGGTCACGCAGCGCAGGGCGCGCCGCACCGGCGGCGTGCACAGCAGGGTGACGGCGGTGGAGGCGACCACGGTCACGATCACCAGGCCCGCCGGACCGACCAGCCACGCGTGGTCGTCGAAGACGCCCGCGTAGGCGGCGCCCTTCACCAGGAAGCCGTGCAGCAGGTAACCGCAGATGGTGCCGGCGCCGAGCACCGTGAACCACATGTGGCGGCGCGGGACCAGCGCGAGGAACCCGGCCGTCAGCAGCGTCGCGCAGCCGAACATCGCCAGGGTCATCACCGCGCCCGACCACCACGGCGCACCCATGTCCTGGGCGCTGGAGTCACGCAGGAACCAGCCCAGCTGCATCCGGGGCGCCGCCCAGTACGCGAAGACCAGCGCCCCGGCGAAGAGCGGCAGCGCGAACAGCCGGGCCTCGCGGCGGCGGAGCAGCTCGAAGTGCTCGGGCTTCAGCTGGAGTCCGAGCACGAAGAAGGGCAGGAACTGCAGGACGCGCGGCAGGTCGAGGTCGTCGCCGATGCTGGGCGCGAGCGAGGCGAGGACGGCGATCAGGAGCGAAACGGCGAGCGGATGGCGGAGGTTGCGCCAGATCGGCGTGGTGAGCCGCCAGATGAACAGGGCGGCCAGGAACCAGGTCAGATACCAGGGGTCCATCAGGCTGACGGCCGCGTCCGGCTGGTCGTTCGCGTACCGCCGGAACAGCGAATACGCCGTCTCGAACACCACGTAGGGCACGGCGACACCGGTGACGAGCCGCTTCACCTTCGCCGGGCTCAGGTCGAACGACCGCGAGAAGTAGCCCGAGATGAGGATGAAGGCGGGCATGTGGAACGTGTACACCACCATGTACAGCGCCCGGGCGGTCCGGCTCCCGTCCATGACCGGGACCCATGAGTGCGCCACCGCGACGAGCACGATGGCGAGGTACTTGGCGTTGTCGAAGAAGGCGTCCCGCTGCTTGGCCCCGCCGCTCCGAGCGGGCCGGTCCGCCGCCGGCGCGGGGACCTCCCGGGTCGCCGTCGGCGCAGGGTGTCTGGGCTCCGCCTCCTCGGTCGCCGGGGGGAGCGTGGCCCTCTGCATTGCGTTCGGAGCGTGGAACATCTCAGGCACCCTAGACGTCTCGATTGCCATCCGTAAAACCGCCGTTGAATAGCGCGTCTTCCCTGCATATCAAATGGCAAACCAGCAGGATGTGACCGTTACGTCCCGTTTAATCCCGATCAAATAGGGCAATGCATCAGGCAGTTGACCGAAGTGAATTACCTCGCGTTCGGTGTCGAATTTCCCTGTGAATGAAGTGTGTGGATACGGAAACGATCACCGTCGCATATTCCCCGGAGATCGCGCGCCCGCGCCAAGGCCCCGGTGGCCGGCCCGTCCCGGACCGGCGCGCGAAGGGGGCGCAGGGGGCGCAAGATGGCGCGATATCGACAGGTCGATACGTCACCCGGCAACACCCCGGCGGGAGTTGGTGGCACGATGGAGGCGACGGAGGGTGCACGGCCGCACATCTCCGGGCCGGCAAGGCGGACCGACCGAGGGTGTGAGCAGTCGTGGCCATTTCGTTGTCTGTGGTGCTTCTGTTGGGAATCGTCCTGGTCGTCATGATCCGGAGCGGTTCCATCAAGGCCGGCCCCGCGATAGTCGCGGCGCTCTTCGGCTTCTTCCTGGCGCCGACGGGCATGGGGCCGTCGATCAACCGGTTCATGCACTCGATCATCGACTCGGTGGGCCAGATCAACTTCTGAGCGACCGCGACACGAAGGGCCCGGTCCACCGGACCGGGCCCTTCGTCGATCGGAGCGGGCGACGGGAATCGAACCCGCGTAGCTAGTTTGGAAGACTAGGGCTCTACCATTGAGCTACGCCCGCAGACGCGGCACCGCAGGTCACGCGGACCGCGGCACGACAAGCATCGTAGCGGGTCGCGGGCGCTGCCCGCACACCCCTGGACGACCCGGGCCGACGCCCCGCCGAAAGCGGCGGGCACGGTGCCTTGCTGCATGTACCCTACGTGTCGCACCGACGGGGTGTGGCGCAGCTTGGTAGCGCGTCCGCTTTGGGAGCGGAAGGTCGTCGGTTCGAATCCGGCCACCCCGACCACCGGCAAGATCGCGTGGACATGATCGCGTTACGGGAGTTCTCCCCCTTGCCGTTACTATGCAAAATGCGTGCCCGTGTGTCTGATGTACCGGGCTCGGTCCGCGAAGCCGCCCCCCGTGCGGCGGAGCAGAACCCCAAGAAGTCAGCCACCAAGGAGACCGAACCGTGAAGAGCGCCGTGGAGACCCTGAACCCGACCCGGGTTCGGCTCAGCATCGAGGTGCCCTTCGAGGAGCTCAAGGACAGCCTCGACGCGGCGTACAAGAAGATCAACCAGCAGGTCACGGTGAAGGGGTTCCGCAAGGGCAAGATCCCCAGCCGGGTCATCGACCAGCGGTTCGGCCGTGGTGCGGTGCTGGAGGAGGCCGTCAACGACGCGCTCCCGAAGTTCTACACCGAGGCCGTGAACGAGGGTGAGCTCAACGTCCTCGGCCAGCCCGAGGTCGACATCACGGAGCTGAAGGACGGCGAGCTGCTGGCCTTCACCGCCGAGGTGGACGTGCGCCCCGAGATCGAGATCCCGGACTACTCCGGCATCGAGGTCACCGTCGACGCCATCGAGGTCACCGACGAGGAGGTCGACAAGGCCGTCGAGCAGCTGCGCGACCGCTTCGCCTCCACCAACCCGGTCGAGCGCGCCGCCGCCGAGGGCGACGTCGTCACGATCGACCTGGAGGCCAAGGTCGACGGCGAGATCCTGGAGGACGGCGTGGCCGAGGGTGTCTCGTACACCATCGGTTCCGGCGAGCTCCTCGACGGCATCGACGAGGCCGTGACCGGCCTGGAGGCCGGTGGCGAGGCCACCTTCACCTCGCAGCTGAAGGGCGGCTCCGCCGAGGGCAAGGACGCCGAGGTCACCGTCAAGGTCACCGCCGTCGCCGCCCGCGAGCTCCCCGAGCTGGACGACGACTTCGCCCAGATGGCCAGCGAGTTCGACACGCTGGAGGAGCTGAAGGCCGACAGCCGCACGCGCCTCGAGAACACCAAGCAGTACGACCAGGCCACCCAGGCCCAGGAGCGCGTCCTGGAGGAGCTGCTGAAGCTCGCCGAGGTCCCGATCCCGGAGAAGCTGCTCGCGGACGAGGTCCAGACCCGCAAGCACAACCTGGAGCACCACCAGCTCGGCCAGATGGGGCTCACCCTCGACAAGTACCTGGAGATCCAGGGCAAGACCGCCGAGGAGTTCGAGGCCGAGACCTCCGAGCAGGCCGTCAAGGGCATCAAGACCCAGTTCATCCTGGACGAGCTCGTCAACAAGGAGAAGCTGAACGTCAACCAGGAGGAGCTCACCGAGCACCTCATGCGGCGTGCGGCCTCCTCCGGCATGAGCCCGGACCAGTTCGCCCAGGCCGTCGTCGAGGGCGGCCAGGTGCCGATGCTCGTCGGCGAGGTCGCCCGCGGCAAGGCGCTCGCCGTCGTGGTCGAGGCCGCCAAGGTGGTCGACACCAACGGTGAGGTCGTCGAGCTGGAGGACGACGAGGACGCGGCGGAGGAGACCACGGAGGCCGCCGAGGCCGCCGCCGAGGAGAAGACCGAGGCCTGAGCCTCGCGCTGACCCGCACGACGGGCTCCGGACGCCACCGCGTCCGGAGCCCGTCGTCGTACCGGCGGACGTGACGCCACAACCCTTGTGCCAGCTGCGGACCTTGCGCTCCCAGCGAACAGTCGCGGAAGCGGGATGGCGTTGTTCCACCTGCGCGTTAGGGTCCATGAAGAGGAAGGGTCGGGTAGTCCCGGCCCGCCCGGTACGAAGACGCTGAGACGGCCGGAGCCGTCAGAGACGAGCAGGTGGATACGTGACGAATCTGATGCCCTACGCCGCCGGAGAGCCGTCCCTCGGTGGTGGCCTCGGTGACCAGGTCTACAGCCGGCTGCTCGGCGAGCGCATCATCTTCCTCGGCCAGCAGGTGGACGATGACATCGCCAACAAGATCACCGCGCAGCTCCTCCTCCTCGCGGCCGAGCCCGAGAAGGACATCTACCTCTACATCAACAGCCCCGGCGGTTCGGTGACGGCCGGCATGGCGGTCTACGACACCATGCAGTACATCCCGAACGACGTCGTCACCATCGGTATGGGCATGGCGGCCTCGATGGGCCAGTTCCTGCTCACCGGCGGCACCGCCGGCAAGCGCTTCGCGCTCCCCAACACCGACATCCTCATGCACCAGGGATCGGCCGGCATCGGCGGTACCGCCTCGGACATCAAGATCCAGGCCCAGTACCTGCTGCGCACCAAGCAGCGCATGGCGGAGATCACCGCCCGCCACTCCGGCCAGACCGTGGAGACGATCATCCGCGACGGCGACCGCGACCGCTGGTACACCGCGGAGGAGGCCAAGGAGTACGGCCTCATTGACGAGATCATCTCGATCGCGTCGGGCGTTCCGGGCGGCGGCGGCACCGGCGCCTGATCCGGCCCCCCGGACAGCGCCCGTACGCACCGCATCTCTCGTACGCCGAGACACCCAGCCACAGAACGCCACCAGGATGGTGAACACCCACATGAACAACTTCCCCGGCGCCTCCGCGAGCGGCCTCTACACGGGCCCGCAGGTGGACAACCGCTACATCGTGCCGCGCTTCGTGGAGCGCACCTCGCAGGGCGTGCGCGAGTACGACCCGTACGCGAAGCTCTTCGAGGAGCGCGTGATCTTCCTCGGCGTGCAGATCGACGACGCGTCCGCGAACGACGTCATGGCGCAGCTGCTGTGCCTGGAGTCGATGGACCCGGACCGGGACATCTCCATCTACATCAACAGCCCCGGCGGCTCGTTCACCGCGCTCACCGCGATCTACGACACGATGCAGTTCGTGAAGCCGGACATCCAGACGGTCTGCATGGGCCAGGCGGCCTCCGCCGCCGCGGTCCTGCTCGCCGCCGGCACCCCGGGCAAGCGCATGGCCCTGCCGAACGCCCGCGTGCTGATCCACCAGCCGTCCTCGCAGACCGGCCGCGAGCAGCTCTCCGACCTGGAGATCGCGGCCAACGAGATCCTGCGCATGCGGACCCAGCTGGAGGAGCTGCTGGCCAAGCACTCCACCACGCCGATCGAGAAGATCCGCGACGACATCGAGCGCGACAAGATCCTCACCGCCGAGGACTCGCTGGCCTACGGCCTGGTCGACCAGATCGTGTCGACCCGCAAGAGCGCGGCCGGCGCGCTCGCCTGACACGCCCTGTCCCCTTGGCACGGTGCGGCACCCGGTTCCGGCCGTGTGAACCGTGCCAAGGGGGGCCCGAATGGGGGGCCGGGCAAGGTACCGTCGGATAGAGGCACAGGAGCCGCTGAACCAGGCGTCTCCCAGGCGAAGGGGAAGCACCTCGTGGCACGCATCGGTGATGGCGGCGACCTGCTCAAGTGCTCGTTCTGCGGAAAGAGCCAGAAGCAGGTGAAGAAGCTCATCGCGGGTCCCGGTGTGTACATCTGCGACGAGTGCATCGATCTCTGCAACGAGATCATCGAGGAGGAGCTCGCCGAGACGAGCGAGGTCCGCTGGGAAGAACTTCCCAAGCCCCGCGAGATCTACGAGTTCCTCGAGGGGTACGTCGTCGGGCAGGAGCCCGCGAAGAAGGCCCTCTCGGTCGCTGTGTACAACCACTACAAGCGGGTCCAGGCCGGCGAGAACGGCGGCGGGGCGGGCCGCGACGACGCGATCGAGCTCGCCAAGTCCAACATCCTGCTGCTGGGCCCCACGGGCTCCGGCAAGACGCTTCTCGCGCAGACGCTGGCCCGCATGCTCAACGTCCCGTTCGCCATCGCGGACGCGACGGCGCTGACGGAGGCCGGCTATGTCGGCGAGGACGTCGAGAACATCCTGCTGAAGCTGATCCAGGCCGCCGACTACGACGTCAAGAAGGCCGAGACCGGGATCATCTACATCGACGAGATCGACAAGGTGGCCCGCAAGAGCGAGAACCCGTCGATCACCCGTGACGTCTCCGGCGAGGGCGTCCAGCAGGCGCTGCTGAAGATCCTGGAGGGCACCACCGCCTCCGTGCCGCCCCAGGGCGGCCGCAAGCACCCGCACCAGGAGTTCATCCAGATCGACACGACGAACGTGCTGTTCATCGTGGGCGGCGCGTTCTCCGGCCTGGAGAAGATCATCGAGTCCCGGGCCGGCGCCAAGGGCATCGGCTTCGGCGCCACGATCCGCTCCAAGCGGGAGATCCAGGCCAGCGACCAGTTCCAGGAGGTCATGCCGGAGGACCTGGTGAAGTTCGGGATGATCCCCGAGTTCATCGGCCGCCTCCCCGTCCTGACCTCGGTCCACAACCTGGACCGCGAGGCCCTGCTCCAGATCCTCATCGAGCCGCGCAACGCCCTGGTCAAGCAGTACCAGCGCCTGTTCGAACTCGACGGCGTGGAGCTGGACTTCGAGCGTGAGGCGCTGGAAGCCATCGCCGACCAGGCGATCCTGCGCCAGACCGGCGCGCGCGGCCTGCGCGCGATCATGGAGGAGGTCCTCCAGTCGGTGATGTACGAGGTCCCGTCCCGCAAGGACGTCGCCCGCGTGGTCATCACCGCCGACGTGGTCCGCAACAACGTCAACCCGACGCTGGTCCCGCGCGAGCCGCGCACGATCGGCAAGGGCGACGAGGGCCGCCACGAGAAGTCCGCGTAACGCGGGTGTGACGCATGCGAAGGGGCGCCCGGCCGGTTCGAACCGGCCGGGCGCCCCTTCGTGCTGCCGCGGGTCAGATCTTGGTGCGGGAGGTGTTGTAGAGCTTGGCCGCGAGGTCGGCGACTTCCTCGGTCGGCATGCTCTTGTTGGTCATGGCCGCGCCGAGGTCGACGGCGATGACGATGCCGACCGTGCTGTAGTCGGTCCAGATGCACGCCGGCATGAGGATCTCCTTGGGCCCGTTCTGCACGGACCCGTCGGCCTTCTTGTTGACCGTCTTGAATGTCTGGCACTTCATCAGCGCCCCGTCGAAGTCCTTGGGACTGACGGCTTCGGGGGAGCCGACGAGCGAGACCTCGGTCTCGTCGTCACCCTCGTCCTCGATCATCGACTTCTTCGCGCTGGCGAAGGCCGCGTCCAGCGTCTTCTCCGGGTCGTCGACCTGGCCCCAGACGCCCTTGAGCATCAGCATCTTCGCGGTCAGCGGGTTCTTGTCGATGTCCCCGCTGCCGTAGACGGTGCTGGCCTCGACGGGCGACTTGACGCCCATCGCCTCGGTCTCGGTCTTTTCCTTGCCGGTCAGCGGTCCGGTCTTGTTGTCGGAGTCGGTCTTGTCGTGCTTGTACTCGCCCACCGACTCCGGCGGCGTCAGCTTGTAACCCTTGGTGGAGGACGCGACGGAGGAACCGCCGTCGCCCGACGTGAAGTAGTAGACGCCGCCCGCGACGACCGCCAGCGCCACGACCGCCGCCGTCACGATCAGGCCCGTCTTCTTCTTCTGCGGGGCCGGCGGGGGGAAGCCCGGCTGCTGCCCGTAGGCCGGCTGGCCGCCGTACGGCGGGGTGGGCGGCTGCTGCCCGTACGGGCCCGGCGGCTGCGCCTGCGGGTAGCCGTAACCCGGCTGGGGCTGCTGCTGGGGCGGGACGCCCTGGGGGGCCTGCTGCGGGTAGCCGTAGCCGGGCTGGCCCTGCGGCGGCTGACCGCCGTACGGGCCCGGCTGCTGGCCGTACGGTCCGGGCTGGCCCTGCGGCGGCTGGCCACCGTACGGACCCGGCTGGTTGTAGCTCATCTGCGGTGTCCCCTGTTCGTGATACTTACGCGTTGCGAACATCCTGACGGAAGGCTCGCGCGCGCGGACCACCGGGAGGCACACCGTTACGGAACAAACCGGTTTCAGTGCACTCCTGTGACGGCTCTAAACTGTCCGCGTGACCGAGAACCCAGCGCAGCAGCCAGCCAGCAACCCCGAACTGCCGACCCAGTACACGCCGGCCGAGGTAGAGGGGAAGCTGTACGAGCGCTGGGTAGAACGCGGGTACTTCGAGGCGGACGCCAAGAGCGACAAGCCGCCGTTCACGATCGTCATCCCGCCGCCGAACGTCACCGGCTCCTTGCACCTGGGCCACGCCTTCGAGCACACGCTGATCGACGCCCTCGTCCGCCGCAAGCGCATGCAGGGCTTCGAGGCGCTGTACCAGCCGGGCATGGACCACGCCGGCATCGCCACCCAGAACGTCGTCGAACGCGAACTCGGCAAGGAGGGCAAGTCCCGCCACGACTTGGGCCGCGAGGCGTTCGTCGAGCGCGTCTGGCAGTGGAAGAACGAGTCCGGCGGCCAGATCTCCGGCCAGATGCGCCGACTCGGCGAAGGCGTCGACTGGACCCGCGAGCGGTTCACGATGGACGAGGGCCTGTCCAAGGCCGTCCAGACCATCTTCAAGCGGATGTACGACGACGAGCTCATCTACCGCCGTGAGCGCATCGTCAACTGGTGCCCCCGGTGCCTCACCGCGATCTCGGACATCGAGGTCGAGTACCAGGAGGACGACGGCGAGCTCGTCTCCATGACGTACGGCGAGGGCGAGGAGACCATCGTCGTCGCCACCACCCGCGCCGAGACGATGCTGGGTGACACCGCCGTCGCCGTCCACCCCGACGACGAGCGGTACAAGCACCTGGTCGGCAAGCAGATCAGGCTGCCGCTGACCGACCGCACCATCCCCGTCGTCGCCGACCACCACGTCGACCCGTCGTTCGGTACCGGTGCCGTCAAGGTCACCCCCGCCCACGACCCGAACGACTTCGAGATCGGGCAGCGCCACGACCTGCCCTTCCTCACCGTCCTGGACGAGCGCGCGGTCATCACCGTCCCCGGCCCCTTCGAGGGCCTGGACCGGATGGAGGCCCGCTCCGCGATCGTCGCCGCCCTGCGCGCCGAGGGCCGGATCGTCGCCGAGAAGCGGCCGTACGTCCACTCCGTCGGCCACTGCTCGCGCTGCAAGACCACCGTCGAGCCCCGGCTCTCCATGCAGTGGTGGGTCAAGGTCGCCCCGCTCGCCAAGGCGGCCGGTGACGCCGTCCGCGACGGCAAGGTCCAGATCCACCCCCAGGAGATGGAGAAGCGCTACTTCGACTGGGTCGACAACCTCCACGACTGGTGCATCTCGCGCCAGCTCTGGTGGGGCCATCGCATCCCCGTCTGGCACGGCCCCGACGGCGAGATGGTCTGCGTCGGCCCCGACGAGGAGCCGCCCACCGGCGAGGGCTGGACCCAGGACAGCGACGTCCTGGACACCTGGTTCTCCTCCGGCCTCTGGCCGTTCTCCACGCTCGGCTGGCCGGAACAGACCGAGAGCCTCGCGAAGTTCTATCCGAACTCCGTCCTGGTCACCGGCTACGACATCCTCTTCTTCTGGGTCGCCCGGATGATGATGTTCGGCCTGTACGTCAACAAGGACGTCCCGCCGTTCGAGAAGATCGTCCTGCACGGGATGGTCCGCGACGAGCACGGCAAGAAGATGTCGAAGTCCTTCGGCAACGTCGTCAACCCGCTGGACTGGATGGACAAGTACGGCTCCGACGCCCTGCGCTTCACGCTCGCGCGCGGCGCCAACCCGGGCACCGACGTCCCGATCGGCGAGGACTGGGTCCAGGGTTCCGCGAAGTTCTCCAACAAGATCTGGAACGCGACCCGGTTCGCCCTGATGAACGGGGCGACGATCGAGGGCGAGCTGCCGTCCGCCGACGAGATGTCGGTGACCGACCGCTGGATCCTCTCCCGCCTGAACAAGACGGTCGCCGAAGTCGACGCGTACTACGAGGACTTCCAGTTCTCCAAGCTCAGCGAGGCGCTGCGGCACTTCGCCTGGGACGAGGTCTTCGACTGGTACGTCGAGCTGTCCAAGACCACGTTCTTCGGCGGCGGCCGTCCGGCCGAGGTCTCCGGCCGGGTCCTGGGCGAGGTCCTCGACGTGATGCTGCGCCTGCTGCACCCCGTCGTCCCCTTCGTCACCGAGACCCTGTGGACCGCGCTCACCGGCCGCGAGTCCGTCGTCATCGCGGACTGGCCGAAGGACTCGGGCTTCCGCGACGACGCCGCCGAGCAGGAGATCGAGCTCGTCCAGCAGGTCGTCACCGAGGTGCGCCGCTTCCGCTCCGACCAGGGCCTCCAGCCCGGCCAGAAGGTCCCGGCCGAGCTCACCCTGACCGGCACCCCGCTCGCCCCGCACGAGTCGGCCATGCGGCAGCTGCTGAGGCTCCAGCCGGCCGGCGACGGCTTCCACGCCACCGCCTCGCTGCCCGTCGCCGGGGCGACCGTCGCCCTGGACCTGTCGGGCACGATCGACGTGGACGCCGAGCGCAAGCGGCTGACGAAGGACCTGGAGGCCGCCCGCAAGGAGAAGGGCCAGGCCGAGGGCAAGCTCGGCAACGAGGCGTTCCTCGCCAAGGCCCCGGACAACGTGGTCGACAAGATCCGCGGCCGGCTCACCAAGGCCGAGGCCGACATCGAGCGCATCACCGGCCAGCTGGCGGCCCTGCCGCAGAGCTGAGACGACGCCCCGGAGCCCCCGCACCCCTTCACCCGAGGGGCGCGGGGGCTCCGGCGTGTCCGGCCCCCGGGCGGCTGCGCGCGATGTCCGACGCCATCCGTAGACTGGGGCCCGTGAGTGAGCCCCGCCCCGACCGGCCCGACGCGTCCGACCCCGACGACACCTTCGCGGAGATCGTGGACGAAGCGACCCAGCGCGACCCCGACCTGGCGGTGATCGAGGCCGGGAGCCGCACGCTGCGCGCCGCCTCCGGACCGCCCCGTGCCGAGGAGCTCCCCGCCCGCCCCGCCGACCCCGAGGTCGACAAGGCGCTGCGCGCGGTGGAGCAGGAGCTCGCGGGCCGCTGGGGCGAGACCAAGCTGGAGCCGTCCGTCACGCGGATCGCCGCCCTGATGGACGTGCTCGGCGAGCCGCAGCGCGCGTACCCCTCGATCCACATCACCGGCACCAACGGCAAGACGAGCACCGCCCGCATGATCGAGGCCCTGCTCGGCGCCTTCGACCTGCGCACCGGCCGCTACACCTCGCCGCACGTCCAGTCGATCACCGAGCGGATCAGCCTGGACGGCGCCCCGGTGGACCCGGAGCGGTTCATCTCCACGTACGAGGACATCAAGCCGTACGTCGAGATGGTCGACGCCCAGCAGCCCTACCGGCTGTCCTTCTTCGAGGTGCTGACCGGCATGGCGTACGCGGCCTTCGCCGACGCGCCGGTCGACGTCGCCGTGGTCGAGGTCGGCATGGGCGGCACCTGGGACGCGACCAACGTCATCGACGCCTCGGTCGCCGTCGTCACCCCCATCTCGCTGGACCACACCGACCGCCTGGGCTCCACGCCCGGCGAGATCGCGACCGAGAAGTCCGGGATCATCAAGCAGGGCGCCACGGTCATCCTGGCCCAGCAGCCCGTCGACGCCGCCCAGGTCATGCTCAAGAAGGCCGTCGAGGCCGACGCCACCGTGGCCCGCGAGGGCATGGAGTTCGGCGTGGTCTCCCGGGAGATCGCGGTCGGCGGCCAGCTGCTGACCCTGCGCGGCCTCGGCGGCGAGTACGACAACGTCTTCCTCCCGCTGTACGGCGCCCACCAGGCGCACAACGCGGTGGTGGCGCTCTGCGCGGTCGAGGCGTTCTTCGGCGTCGGCGCCGAGCAGGCCGGTGCGCTGGACGCCGACATCGTGCGCTCCGCGTTCGCCTCGGTGATCTCGCCCGGCCGCCTCGAAGTCGTCCGCTCCAGCCCGACCGTCGTCCTGGACGCCGCGCACAACCCGGCGGGGGCCCGCGCCACCGCCGAGGGCCTGTCCGAGGCGTTCGGCTTCTCCCGGCTGATCGGGGTGGTCGGCGCCAGCGGCGACAAGGACGTGCGGGGGCTCCTGGAAGCCTTCGAGCCGATCTTCGCCGAGGTCGTCGTCACGCAGAACTCCACCGAGCGCGCCATGGACGCCGACGCCCTCGCGGCCGTCGCCGTCGAGGTCTTCGGCCACGACCGGGTGCAGGTCGAACCCCGGCTCGACGACGCGCTGGAGGCGGCGATCACGCTCGCCGAGGAAGAGGACGAGTACGCGGGCGCCGGCGTCCTGGTGACCGGTTCCGTGATCACGGTCGGCGAGGCCCGGCTGCTCCTGGGAAGGCGCTGACCATGCGCATGCTCTGTGCCTCCACGCTGATCGGCGAGTTCTTCGTGATCGGGTTCGCCGGTCTCGTCGCGATGAAGTCCGACGACCTGTCGAACGCCACGGTCTGGACGGTGTGCGGCATCGGGATGCTCCTCTCCGTGCTGCTCTGCGGCATGCTCACCCGGCCCGGCGGCGTCCAGCTCGGCTGGGCCCTCCAGGTGGCGCTGGTCGCGAGCGGCTTCGTGATCCCGGTGATGTTCGTCCTGGGCGTCGCCTTCGGCGCGCTGTGGTGGGCCTCGGTGCACTACGGCCGCCGGATCGACGAGGTGAAGGCCCGCTGGGCGGCCCAGGCCGAGGCGGACACCGCCTGACCGGCGCGCACCACGGCAAACCCGGCGGCGGGCGACTCGCCGGGCCCCTGTAATGTCGCCTCACCGCACCCGTATGCCTGCAAGGAGCCGCACATGACCCAGCGCACCCTCGTTCTTCTCAAGCCCGACGCCGTCCGTCGCGGTCTGGTCGGCGAGATCGTCGGCCGCATCGAGCGCAAGGCCGGCTGGAAGATCACGGCGCTGGAACTGCGTACCCTGGACCGCGCCACGCTGGAACAGCACTACGCCGAGCACGTGGGCCGCCCGTTCTACGAGCCGCTGGTCGAGTTCATGCAGTCGGGTCCGATCGTCGCCCTGGTGGCCGAAGGCGAGCGGGTCATCGAGGGCGTCCGCGCCCTGGCCGGCCCCACCGACCCGATCGCCGCCGCGCCCGGCTCGATCCGCGGTGACTTCGGCACGATCACCCGGGAGAACCTCATCCACGCCTCGGACTCGGAGGAGTCCGCGGAGCGGGAAATGAAACTGTTCTTCCCCGGACTCTCCTGAACCCGGATCAGCCGAACAGCGCTCGCCACCTGGGGCGACCGAATTAATTCGGTCGCCCTTCGGCATAGGGTGTCCGATCGCGGGAACGCATCCCCCCGACGTAACGTCACCATGAGTGGAACGGCCACCCGTTCTGCCCAGCAAGGCGGCGTACCCTCGCGCTGTGCCGGCACATCCGGCACTACGATGGAACCTTCCACGCTTGCAGCGCCCATCCTGCCTACCAAATCAAGCCATCACGGCTTTCACTTGGGAGGCCCGACGCATCCTCATGGGGAACAAGGGGAACTCAATGTCGTTCATCGGCCGTGACATGGCTATCGACCTCGGGACTGCCAACACGCTGGTGTACGTCAGGGGGCGCGGCATCGTCCTGAACGAGCCGTCCGTCGTGGCCATCAACACCAACACCGGCGGAATTCTGGCGGTCGGCGCCGAGGCCAAGAAGATGATCGGCCGTACGCCCGGCAACATCGTCGCCGTACGGCCCCTGAAGGACGGCGTGATCGCCGACTTCGAGATCACGGAGCGGATGCTCCGCTACTTCATCCTGAAGATCCACAAGCGCCGCTACCTGGCCCGCCCCCGGGTCGTGGTCTGCGTGCCCTCCGGCATCACCGGGGTCGAGCGACGCGCCGTGATCGAGGCGTCGACGCAGGCCGGTGCCCGCCAGGTGCACATCATCGAGGAGCCCATGGCGGCGGCCATCGGCTCGGGCCTCCCGGTCCACGAGGCCACCGGCAACATGGTGGTCGACATCGGCGGCGGCACCACCGAGGTCGCGGTGATCTCGCTCGGCGGGATCGTCACCGCCCAGTCCATCCGGGTCGCCGGTGACGAGCTGGACAACGCGATCATCCAGCACATCAAGAAGGAGTACTCCCTCCTCCTCGGGGAGCGCACCGCCGAACAGATCAAGATCACCATCGGCTCGGCGTACGACCTGGAGAAGGACGAGCACACCGAGATCCGGGGCCGCGACCTGGTCTCGGGCCTCCCCAAGACCGTCGTCATCTCGGCCGGTGAGGTCCGCAAGGCCATCGAGGAGCCGGTCAACGCGATCGTCGACGCGGTCAAGACGACGCTCGACAAGTGCCCGCCGGAGCTGTCCGGCGACGTCATGGACCGCGGCATCGTCCTCACCGGCGGCGGCGCGCTCCTGCGCGGCCTGGACGAGCGGCTGCGCAACGAGACGGGCATGCCGATCCACATCGCCGAGGACCCGCTGGACTCGGTGGCGCTCGGCTCCGGCAAGTGCGTCGAGGAGTTCGAGGCGCTCCAGCAGGTCCTGGACGCCCAGCCCCGACGGTAGTAACCGCACGGCCCTCCGCGCGGACGCTGCCGCTCCGCGCGGGGGACCGCCGCCATACAGGCACGATCATTCCTACGAGGAAGGCACGGCCGCCGCACTGTGAGGGACACACGAGAGAGCCGGCTGCTCCTGGTGCTGCTGATCGCCATCGCGTTCGCATTGATCACGGTGGACATCCGCGGTGGTGAGGCGTCACCGGTGGACGGCGCCCGGCAGGCCGCCGCCACGGTCTTCGGACCCGTGGAGAACGGCGTGGCGTCGGCGGTCGACCCGGTGGGCAACGCCATAGGGGCGGTCCGCGCCTCCGGCAGCCGCCACGACAAGATCGCCGCGCTGGAGAAGCAGAACGCCGAGCTGAAGGCCAAGCTCGGCAGCGACGACCGCAACCGCAGCCGGGTCCGCCAGCTGGACGAGATGCTGAAGAAGTCGGCCACCGGCCAGTACGGCATCAAGGCGGCCGAGGTCATCGCCATAGGAGCGGCCCAGGGCTTCTCCTGGACGGTCACCATCGACGCCGGCACCAAGGACGGCGTCAAGCGCGACATGACCGTCCTCAACGGGGACGGGCTCGTCGGCCGCGTCACCACCGTCGGCCCGGACACCTCCACGATCCTCCTTGCCAACGATCCGGACTTCACCGTCGGCACCCGGATGGAGTCCACCGACGAGCTGGGCTTCGCCACCGGCCAGGGCTCGCGCCCGCTGGCGGTGCAGTTCCTGAACGGCAAGGCCCGGGTCAAGAAGGGCGACCGGCTCGTCACGTTCGGCTCCAGCAAGGACAAGCCGTTCGTGCCCGGAGTCCCGGTCGGCGAGGTCGTCCGTGTCGACCCCTCGGGCGGCGACCTCACCCGGACCGTCTACGTACGCCCGTACGTCTCCTTCACCAAGCTGGACATCGTCGGCATCGTCGTCCAGGCCCCGCGCGAGGACCCCCGCGACATGGTCCTGCCGAAGAAGCCGAAGGCGCCCGCCAAACCGAAGCCCACCCCGACCGTCACCGTGACCATCTCGCCCAACGGCGACATCGTGGACACCGAGGGCAACGTGGTCGGCAACATCCACGAGAGCCCCGACCCGGACCCCAGCGGGAACGCCACTCCGAACGCCGACAACGCGGTCAACGAACAGAGGTAGAGCTGATCCCCATGCACGTCAACCGGACCCTGCTCTCCATCGTTCTGGTCGTCTTCGCCCTCGTCGTCCAGGTCTCCGTGCTCGCCCGGCTCCAGCTCCCCGGCGCCGTGCCCGACCTGCTCCTCATGGTCGTCCTCGGCCTGGCCTTCGTGTACGGGCACGTCGCGGGCGCCCTCATCGGCTTCGGCGCCGGCCTCCTCGCGGACCTGGCGCCCCCGGCCGACCACGCCGCCGGGCGCTACGCCCTGGTCCTCTGCGTCATCGGCTACCTCGCGGGCCTGGCCCGGCCGGAGAACGGGCAGCTGAAGTCCGCGTTCCTGCCGATGGCCGTGGTCGTCGCCGCGGCGATCGGGTCGACCCTGCTGTACGCCGGCGTCGGCGCGCTGGTCGGCGACACGGCGGCCCGGCACGTGGGCCTCGGCAGCCTGCTGTTCACCGCCGCGGTGTACGACCTCCTCCTGGCGCCGTTCACCGTGCCGCTGATCATGGCGCTCGCCAGACGTACCGTGAACGACCCCGTCACCGAGTCCTCCTCGGGGCGCGGCGACGTGGCGGCCGGCTGGCTGGCGGCCGGGACCGGGCTGCGGATCGGCAGCCAGCGCGGCGGACTGCGCGTGAAGGCGGCCCGCAACCGGGCGGCACGCGCCGGACGGATCAAGGGAGTCAAGCGACTGTGAGGCAGCATTCCGCCGGGCCCCGCCCCCGGACCACCACCGGGGGCGCCCCGTGAGCAACATCCCCGAGACGGGCCGCACCCAGCGCGTCCAGATCCGGCTGATCGTCATCCAGGTCCTCGTCTTCTCGCTGCTCCTCACCCTCGGCGGCCGCCTCTGGTACCTCCAGATCCGCAACGGCCAGGAGTACTCGGACGAGGCGAAGAACAACCACGTCCAGCAGGTCGTCCAGCCCGCCGCCCGCGGCTCCATCCTGGACGCGCGCGGCGTCCCGCTCGCCGACAACGAGACCCGCCTCGTCGTCTCCGCCAGCCGCACCGAGCTGCTGAAGACGGACGACGACGGCAAAGCCGTGCTCACCCGGCTCGCCGGCGTACTCGACATGAAGCCGAAGGACGTCTTCGACAAGGTCCGGCTCTGCGACGCCAAGACCCCGCAGCCCTGCTGGAACGGCTCGCCCTACCAGCCGATCCCGGTCACCGACGAGGCCACCACCCAGCAGGCCCTGACGATCCGCGAACGCGCCGAGGACTTCCCCGGCATCACCGCCGAGCCCACCGCGGTCCGCCGCTACGCGGCGCCCGGCAAGGCCAACACCGCCCAGGTCCTCGGCTACCTCTCGCCCGTCACCGACGAGGAGATCACCAAGGCCCAGGACAGCGACTCGCCCTACCTGCGCTCCGACATGGTCGGCCGCTCCGGCCTGGAGCGCACCTACGACAAGGAGCTGCGCGGCAAGGCGGGCGTCACCCGCTACGAGGTCGACAACCTGGGCCGGGTCATCGGCCAGGCCAAGAACGACGAGGCGGAGGCCGGGGCCAGCGTCGTCACCTCGATCGACGCCCGCGTCCAGGCCGTCGCCGAGTACGAGCTCAACGACGCCATGAAGAAGGCCCGCCAGGAGTTCGACCACAACACCGGCGAGAACTACAAGGCGGACTCCGGCGCGGTCGTCGTCATGGAGGCCAAGACCGGCCGCGTCGTCGCCATGGCGTCCCTGCCCAACTACGACCCGAACGCCTGGGTCGGCGGCATCTCCGCCAAGGACTACGCCAAGCTCACCGGCAAGAAGTCCAACTTCCCGCTGCTGAACCGGGCCATCCAGGGGCAGGCCGCCCCCGGCTCGATCTTCAAGGTCATCTCCTCGACCGCCGCGGTCAACGCCGGGTACCCCTTCGACGGCCACTACCCCTGCCCCAGCTCGTACTCCATCGGCGGGCAGACCTTCACCAACTACGAGTCCCAGGGCTACGGCGACATCACCATCGGCCGCGCCCTGGAGGTCTCCTGCGACACCGTGTACTACGGCATCGCGCACAAGGAGTGGGCGAAGGACGGCGGCAACAACCCCAAGAAGCACCCCAAGGACTGGTTCTACAAGACCGCCCACCAGTTCGGCCTGGGCAAGGAGACCGGCATCGACCTCCCCAACGAGGTCAGCGGCCGCGTCCCGGACCGCGAGTGGAAGAAGAACTTCGCCGAGGCCAACCACGACGCCTGGTGCAAGCAGGGCAAGAAGGACGGCACGTACGTCGAGAAGATCGCCTACGAGAACTGCCTCGAAGGCGACAAGATGCGCGCCGGTGACTCCGTCAACTACTCCATCGGCCAGGGCGACACCCTCGTCACCCCGATCCAGATGGCCACCATCTACGCGGCCATCTCCAACGGCGGCACGCTCTACGACCCCACCGTCGGCAAGGCGATCGTCAGCGGCGACGGCAAGACCGTCCAGACGATCGACCCCAAGTCGCACGGCAAGCTGCCCTTCACCAAGAAGACGCGCGACGAGATAGACGAAGCCCTCGCGGGTGTCGCGACCCGCGGTTCGGCCGCCTGGCGGTTCGGCGGCTGGCCGCAGGACAAGATCCCGATGCACGCCAAGACGGGTACCGCCGAGGTCTACGGCAAGCAGACGACCTCCTGGTTCGCCACGTACACCAAGGACTATTCGATCGTCATGACGATCTCTCAGGGCGGTACGGGTTCCGGCGCGTCCGGGCCCGCCGTCCGCAACATCTACAACGCGCTGTACGGGCTCGACGCCACCGGCAAGCAGGACCTCAAGAAGGCCCTTCTGCCGACCCCGCAGAAGGGGCTGCCGAAGGTCCGGGCGGACGGCACCATCGACGCCCCGACGATCAAGCCGTACCGCCCCGCCTCGGAGAAGCCGGCCACCGAGCAGACGCTCGCCGCCGTGCTGGGGAGGCGCGACTGATGGCCGGATTCTCCGTCCCGCGCTACGGCCCCGAGCGCTCCGGCTGGGGCCGGCTCATGGCCCGCGACTCCGTCGTGCGCCGGCTCGACTGGCCGCTCCTCGGCTCGGCGGTCGCGCTCTCCTTCATCGGCTCGCTGCTGGTCTGGTCGGCGACCCGGGGGCGCGACTCGCTGACCCACGGCGACCCGTACTACTTCCTGTTCCGGCACGCGCTCAACACCGGCATCGGCATGGCGCTGATGATCGGCACGATCTGGCTCGGCCACCGCACCCTGCGCGGCGCGGTGCCGATCCTCTACGGGCTGTCCGTCGTCCTCGTCCTGGCGGTCCTCACCCCGCTGGGCGCCACCGTCAACGGCGCCCACGCCTGGATCCTGCTGCCCGGCGGCTTCTCCATCCAGCCCTCCGAGTTCACCAAGATCACCATCATCCTGGGCATGGCGATGCTGCTCGCCGCCCGCGTCGACGCCGGCGACCAGGTCCACCCCGACCACCGGACCGTCGCCAAGGCCCTCGGCCTCGCGGCACTGCCCATGCTCATCGTCATGGGGATGCCGGACCTCGGCTCGGTGATGGTCATGGTCGTCATCGTGCTCGGTGTGCTGCTGGCCTCCGGCGCGTCCAACCGCTGGGTCTTCGGGCTCCTCGGTACGGGCGTGGCCGGAGCGGTCGCCATCTGGCAGCTCGGACTCCTCGACGACTACCAGATCGCCCGCTTCGCCGCGTTCGCCAACCCGGCGCTCGACCCGGCCGGCGTCGGCTACAACACCAACCAGGCCCGTATCGCGATCGGCTCCGGCGGCCTGCACGGCACCGGCCTCTTCCAGGGCACCCAGACCACCGGGCAGTTCGTCCCCGAGCAGCAGACCGACTTCGTCTTCACCGTCGCCGGTGAGGAACTGGGCTTCCTCGGCGCCGGGCTCATCCTCGTCCTGCTCGGCGTCGTCCTGTGGCGCGCCTGCCGCATCGCCCGCGAGACCACCGAGCTCTACGGCACGGTCGTCGCCGCCGGGATCATCGCCTGGTTCGCCTTCCAGTCCTTCGAGAACATCGGCATGACGCTCGGCATCATGCCGGTCGCCGGACTGCCGCTGCCGTTCGTCTCCTACGGCGGCTCCTCGATGTTCGCCGTCTGGGTGGCCATCGGCCTGCTCCAGTCGATCCGGGTGCAACGGCCGATAACGGCCTGAATGGTTTCCCGGTGGCGGGTTAGATTCGTCATATGGCGGACTCCAAGCGCGAGATCGAGCGGAAGTACGAAGCCACGGACGCCACCCGGCTGCCCGATCTGGGCCGGGTGGCCGGCGTCGGGTCCGTCGCGCACGAGGGCGTCATGGAGCTGGACGCCGTCTACTACGACACCGAGGACCTGCGCCTCGCCGCCGGGAACGTCACCCTGCGCCGCCGCACCGGCGGCTCCGACGCCGGCTGGCACCTGAAACTCCCCGTCGCCGAGGGCGTCCGCGACGAGATCAGGGCCCCGCTCTCCGACCAGGTGCCGGACCGCCTCACCGCCCTGATCCGCTCCCGGGTCCTGGACGCTCCCGTCATCCCCGTCGTCCGGCTGGTGTCCGTCCGCGACGTCCACGTGCTCACCGGCGACGACGGCACCCCGCTGGCCGAGCTCAGTGTGGACGAGGTCCTCGCGGAGCGGCTGCACGGCGGCGACCGCACCGCGGCCTGGACCGAGATCGAGGCCGAGCTCGCCGACGACGGTGACCCCGCCTTCCTCGACACCGTCGGCCGCGCCCTGGAGGAGGCCGGCATCCGGCCCTCCGCCGCCCACTCCAAGCTCGCCCGCGCACTGGCGGAGACGGGACGGGCCCCGGAGCAGGGCGAGGCCGCGGAACCGCGCACCGCCGGGGACCACGTCCTCGCCTACGTACGCCGCCAGGCCGAGGCGGTCGTGGCGCTCGACCCGGCCGTGCGGCGGGGGCTGCCCGACTCCGTGCACACGATGCGCGTCGCCACCCGGCGGCTGCGCAGCGCCCTGCGCACGTACCGCCGCGTCCTCGACCGCGAGGCCACCCGCCCCCTGGGCACCGAGCTGAAGTGGCTCGCGGGGGAGCTGGGGGTCGACCGGGACCAGGAGGTCCTGGACGCCCGGCTGAGCGCCCGGCTCGCTGAGCTGCCCCGCACGCTGGTCATCGGGCCGGCCGAGGCACGGCTGCGGATCCGGTCGGAGGTGGGCCGCGGCCAGGCGCACCGGCGCACGACCGCCGCCCTGGACTCCGCGCGCTACCTGGACCTGCTGCGCGCCCTGGACGCGCTGCTCGCCG
>NZ_JAAGNI010000437.1 GCF_010550605.1 Streptomyces sp. SID9727 | reverse complement strand
CAGGCGGGACTTTCGAAACACGCCCTAGGGCCTGCCGCCGCCATCCGTACGCCTCACCCGGGATGCCGGTGGTGCCGTCGCGTGTGACGGTGACCGCATGGCTTCGGGACGGCTCCGCGCGCACTGCTCCCGGGGCGTGGTCTGTCTGGTGCTGACGGCGGCCGCGGCCCTGGGTGCCGCCGCTCCGGGCACCTCCGGGCCGGCCTCGCCCTCTCCTACGTCCAGCGGTTCGCCGCGCGCCGGGGAGATGCAGTCGCCGCTCGCCGGGTGGCCCGCCGGGGCCGGGCGGGAGCGGCCCGGACGGTCGGCCGCCGAGGTGGCGCGTCAGGACGCGCTGGAGGGCCGGGAGCCGCGGCCGTCGCCGTCCGAGTCCGCCGCCGTGCCGGTCTTCACCCCCGACCCGGCCGACTTCCGGGATCCTCCCGCGGGCCGGCAGGCCCTGAGCGGCGCGGCCGTGCGGCGCTTCCAGCAGCTGTCGCTCGGCGCGGGAATCGCCCTGGTCGGGCTGGGTCTCGGCTTCCTCGCGCTGCGGATGCGCCGGGCCCGCTGACCGTGCGGCCCTCCCTTCGCACCACCGCGGCGGAGACTTGCGGTGATCAACATACTCGGTATACATACTCAGTATGTCGATCCGTCACGGGCTTCTCGCCCTCCTGGAGCGCGGGCCGCGTTACGGCTCCCAGCTCCGCACCGAATTCGAGTCGCGCACCGGCTCCACCTGGCCGCTCAACGTCGGGCAGGTGTACACGACGCTGAGCAGGCTGGAGCGCGACGGCCTGGTCGTCCAGGACGGCGAGGACGACCAGGGCCACGCCCTCTACTCGATCAGCGACGCGGGGCGCACCGAACTGCGCTCCTGGTTCGAGACGCCGGTCGACCGCAGCAACCCGCCCCGTGACGAGCTGGCCATCAAGCTGGCCATGGCCGTCGGGGCGCCCGGCGTCGACATCAAGGCCGTCATCCAGGCCCAGCGTCACCACACCGTGAAGGCCATGCAGGACTACACCCGCCTCAAGGCGCGGTCCCTCGCCCAGGCCCCCGCCAACCGCGACGAGGTGGCGTGGCTGCTCGTCGTGGAGCAGCTGATCTTTCAGGCCGAGGCCGAGGCGCGCTGGCTGGACCACTGCGAGGCCCGGCTGATCCGCCTCGCCGAGGCCGCCGCGAGGGAGCCGGCGGCGGGCCCGCCGCCGGGCCCGGCCGCCCGCACCACCCGGCCCACCGCCCGGTCCCGCACGCGCCGCTGAGCCCGGCGCCCCTTCCATCCCATCCGTTCCGAGAGGGAACCATGTCCCTGCACGTCCCGTCCCCATCCGCCCCGCCCCTGCCGGTGGACGCTCCGGTGCTCGAACTCCGCTCGCTCACCCGCACCCACGGCACCGGCATCGCCGAGGTGCAGGCGCTGCGCGGCATCAGCCTGTCGGTGCACGCCGGTGAACTCGTCGCCGTCATGGGCCCGTCCGGATCGGGCAAGTCCACCCTGCTCACCCTCGCCGGCGGTCTCGACACCGCGAGCGGCGGCCAGGTGATCATCGAGGGCCAGGACATCTCCGCGCTCGGCCGCAAGGGCATCGCCGCCCTGCGCCGCCGCAGCGTCGGCTACGTCTTCCAGGACTACAACCTGATCCCCGCCCTGACCGCCGCCGAGAACATCGCCCTGCCCCGCGAGCTCGACGGCGTCTCGGTCCGCAAGGCCCGCAAGGAGGCCCGCGCCGCCCTGGAGGAGATGAACCTCCTGGAGATCGCGGACCGCTTCCCGGACGAGATGTCCGGTGGTCAGCAGCAGCGCGTCGCCATCGCCCGCGCGCTGGTGGGGGACCGGCGCCTCGTCCTCGCCGACGAGCCGACCGGGGCGCTCGACTCGGAGACCGGCGAGGCCGTCCTCGCGCTCCTGCGCAACCGCTGCGACCAGGGCGCGGCGGGGGTGATGGTCACGCATGAACCGCGTTACGCGGCCTGGGCGGACCGGGTCGTCTTCCTCCGGGACGGTTCGATCGTGGACCAGACGCTGACGGCCGGGGCCGACTCGCTGCTGGCCGCCGGGGGAGCCGAGTGAGCGTCTTCACGGGGTGGCGCGCCGCCCTCCGGATAGCCCGCCGCGACGCCTTGCGGGCCAAGGGCCGCAGCGCCCTGGTGGTCGCGATGATCGCGCTGCCGGTCCTCGGGGTGACGGCCGCCGACATCACGTACCGCAGCGCGGACCTGAGCCCGGCCGAGCAGCTGACGTCCCGGCTCGGCGCGGCCGACGCGCTGTACAGCGATGCGGGCCTGGGGCCGATCCAGCAGATGCCCGACGGCGACATGTACGACAGCGCGAGCGGCGAAGCGCCCAGCGAGGAACCGGCGCCGATCGACATGCGCGGCGCCTTCCCCGAGGGCGCCCGGGCGCTCAGTCAGCAGTCCGTGCCCGCCACGGTCACGACCACGTACGGGATCGCGAGCGTCGAGGTCGTCGAGTACAAGACCTCGGACCGCATGGCCCGCGGGCGGATCGACCTCCTGGAGGGCACGTTCCCGCGCGGCACGGGCGAGATGGTGGCCACCGAGCCGTTCCTCGATTCGGCGGGCCTGCATGTGGGCTCCGCGATCACGGTGACGCCGTCCGGCAAGAAGTACACGATCACCGGCGCGGTCGAACTGCCCGCCGACCTGGAGGCGAAGCAGCTGTACGCCGATCCGGGCGCGGTGATCGCTCCCTGGAAGGCGATGGCCGACCACGACAAGAAGGTCCCCGCGCCCAACGCGGGCTCGGCGCAGTGGCTGGTCGAGGGACCGGGGCGGGCCGGGATCAGCTGGGCCGACGTGCTGGCGGCCAACAAGGCCGGTGCCGTCGTCACCTCGCGGCAGGTCTCCGAGAACCCGCCGCCCGACTCCGAGATCCCGCTGCTCCGGTCGCACCCGGACTACAACGCGACGGGCACCGGGAGCGAGGAGACCAGCGCCGCCCTCGTCACCGTCGTCGCGATGACGATCCTGGAGATCGTGCTGCTGGCCGGGCCGGCGTTCGCCGTCGGTGCCCGCCGCTCCCGCCGCCAGCTGGGCCTGCTCGGTACGTGCGGCGGCGACCGGAGCCAGGTCCGCGCGGTGGTCCTCGGCGGCGGTCTGGTGCTCGGCGGTGCCGGCGCGGTCGCCGGTGTCGTGGTCGGACTGCTGCTCACGGTGGTCTGCCGGCCGCTGATCGAGGACTGGGCCGGGCACCGCTTCGGTTCCCTGGTGATACGTCCCACCGATCTCCTGGTCATCGCCGTGCTCGGCCTGATCACGGGTGTCCTGGCGGCGCTCGCCCCGGCGATCGTGGCGGGCCGGCAGTCCGTGCTGGAATCGCTCACCGGCCGGCGCGGGGTGCGCCGCGGCTCCCGGGTGCTGCCCGTCACGGGCGCCTGCGTGCTCGCCCTCGGCGTCCTCGTCGCCGTCTTCGGCGGCACCAGCGGCGATTCCACCCTGGTCGCCGGCGGTTCCGTCGTCGCCGAGGTGGGCCTGCTCGCCTGCATCCCGGTGATCGTCGGGCTGCTGGGCCGGCTCGGCCGCGGGTTCCCGCTCTCGCCCCGGATGGCGCTGCGCGACGCGGCCCGCAACCGGGGCCGCACCGCTCCGGCGGTGGCCGCCGTCATGGCGGCCGTGGCGGGGTCGGTGGCCATCGCCACCTACATGGCCAGCACCCTCGCGGAGTCCGACTACGACTACACGCCCATGCTCACCGAGGGGACGATCTCCCTGTCGGCGGGCGACGCGGAGGCCGTCGAACGGCTTCCGGCGGCCCGGGCCGCCGTGGAGCACAACATGGCGGTGACCGGCGGCCGGGCGGACATCTCCCGGGTGTGGGCGGGCAGCGACTGCAACGTCTACTACGAGGACGAGACCAGCTGCGGCTCCATGACGCTGGTCAAGCCCACCGGCAAGGGCCACACCTGCCCGCTCGCGGACAAGGGCGCCAGAGCGCTGGCCACCCGGCTCTCCGCCGACGAGCACCGCGCCATGATGCAGACCCCCGCGTGCGTGGACGCGCGCTTCTCCGTCGGCACCTTCAGCTCGGACTCCAACAACATCGTCGTCGGCGACGCGGCCCTCCTCGACACGTATGTGAAGCTCCACGACCCGGCGGCGGCCGCGGCCCTGAAGGCCGGCACCCCCGTCCTGCTCAACGAGGCGTACGCGGAGAACGGCGAGGTCACCCTCAAGGCCGACCACCGGTACAACCCCAAGGACAAGGAGAACCTCAAGCTGCACCCCGGCAAGGCCCGGAAGACCACCGACCGACTGAAGGTGTACGTCGCGAAGCCCGAGTACGCCACGACGCCCGGCATCCGCATGATCCTTCCGCAGCGGACCGCCGAACGCCTCGGCCTGCACACGCAGCCCTACGGCAGTGTGTACGCCGTCAGCCACCAGCCCACGGACGCGGAGAGCCAGCGGACGTCGGCCACCATCGACCAGGCCGGCGGCGGGCTCTGGGTGCAGTCCAACTCCGGCCCCAACGACCGGCGCAGCACCGCCCTGCTGATCCTCACCCTGTTCGCCGGGGTGGTGACCATGGGCGCCGCGGCCATCACGACCGGCCTGGCCAAGGCGGACGCGGAGGCCGACCTCACCACGCTCAGCGCGGTCGGCGCGCCCCCGCGCGTGCGGCGGTCGCTCTCCGGCTTCCAGTGCCTGGTGGTGGCGCTGACCGGCGTACTGCTCGGAACGGCCGCGGGGCTGGTGCCCGCGGTGGCGCTGCGCCTGGTCGATCTGCGCGACGCGATGGAGCAGATGCGCGAGCAGCCCATGGAGTCCCCGTACACGCCGATCGTGCTGCCCTGGGCGACGATCGGGTTGCTGGCCGTGGTCGTCCCGCTGCTGGCGGGTGGGCTCGCGGCGGCGTTCACCCGCTCGCGGGTGGCCCTCGCGCGGCGAGCGGGCTGAGAGCCGCTGGGCTGTTCGGTGCCCCCGGGACGGTGGATCAACCGTTTCCGGGGGCACCACAGTGGTGAACACCGTGTGTGCGAGACAATGGCGGCATGGAGATGCCGAGGAATGAACGGTCGCAGGAGCACCCCCAGGTCCTCGTAGTGGGGCAGGACGGAATGGCGATCGGCGGCGGTGGTACTGACGACGAGTCGCGGGAGGTCCCGGTGACGGAGATGGTCGAGCAGCCCGCGAAGGTCATGCGGATCGGCAGCATGATCAAGCAGCTCCTGGAGGAGGTCAGGGCCGCTCCTCTCGACGAGGCGAGCCGGGTGCGCCTCAAGGAGATCCACGCCGGCTCGGTCAAGGAGCTGGAGGACGGCCTCGCGCCGGAGCTGGTGGAGGAGCTGGAGCGGCTGTCCCTGCCGTTCACCGATGACTCGGTCCCCTCCGAGGCGGAACTGCGGATCGCCCAGGCCCAGCTGGTGGGCTGGCTGGAAGGCCTGTTCCACGGCATCCAGACCGCGCTGTTCGCCCAGCAGATGGCGGCCCGGGCCCAGCTGGAGCAGATGCGCCGCGCCCTGCCGCCCGGCAGTGGCCCGGAGGAGGACGGCGGACTCGACCCGCACGGCCCGGTCCGCTCGGGGCCGTACCTGTAACCGACCATGGATGAAGGGCCCGGCACACCGTGGTGTGCCGGGCCCCTCTCGCACGCCCGCGTGGGTTCAGGCGGCTGCCGGCGGCTGGAGCAGCACCTTGCCGATGTGGCTGCTGGACTCCATGACACGGTGGCCCTCCGCCGCGTCCGGCATCGGCACCGTACGGTCGACCACCGGCTTCACGACGCCCTCTTCGATGAGCGGCCAGACGTGCTCGCGGACCGCCGCGACGATGGCCGCCTTCTCGGCGAGCGGGCGCCCGCGCAGCGAGGTCGCCGTGACGGCCGCCCGCTTGTTGAGCAGCATGCCGAGGTTCAGCTCGCCCTTGGCGCCGCCCTGGAGCCCGATGATCGCGAGCCGGCCGTTGACGGCGAGCGCCTGCACGTTCCGGTCGAGGTACTTCGCCCCCATGAGGTCGAGGATGACGTCAGCGCCCGCCCCGGCCGTGGTCTCGCGGATCTCCTCCACGAAGTCCTGCTCGCGGTAGTCGATCAGGATGTCCGCGCCCAGCTCCGCGCAGCGCGCCAGCTTGTCGGGGCTGCCGGCCGTCACGGCGACCCGTGCGCCGACGGCCTTGGCGAGCTGGATCGCCATCGTGCCGATGCCGCTGGACCCGCCGTGCACCAGCAGGGTCTCGGCGGGCCGGAGGTGGGCCACCATGAACACGTTGGACCAGACCGTGGCCGTCACCTCGGGCAGCGCCGCGGCCCGCACGAGGTCGAGGCCCTTGGGTACGGGGAGGAGCTGGCCCGCCGGGACGGCGACCTTCTCCGCGTAGCCGCCGCCCGCGAGGAGCGCGCACACCTCGTCGCCGACGGCCCAGCCGGTGACCCCGGGCCCGAGGGCCGAGACACGGCCGGAGCACTCCAGGCCCGGATAGGGGGACGCTCCCGGCGGCGGGTCGTAGAAACCCTGCCGCTGGAGCACATCGGCCCGGTTGACCGCACTGGCCACGACGTCGACGAGGACCTCGCCCTCGCCGGGGACGGGATCGGGCACCTCGGCCCAGACGAGCGCCTCGGGGCCACCGGGTTCGGGGATCGTGATCGCATGCATGGTCGCGAGGCTACTCCGTGGGCGGGGGCGGCCTCAGGAACGCGGCATGCCCTGGTGCGGCGGGGTGGCGGGCGGCTCGTTCGAGGCGCGGACGATCGTGATCAGCCGGTCCGTCAGCTGCAAGGGACTGGCCGCCGGGTCGTCGTAGCCGAGCAGCCGGTGACCCCGCAGCACGTTGACGACGAGGTCGTCGGTCTCCCGCACGCCCTTGCCGACCTCGCTCTTTATCACCGGCCGCTCGACCAGATCGAGGCCGCTGCCCTGCTGGATGAGGTCCTCCATGACGGTGCCCGCGCTGGGGCTGAGCACGGAGAGGCCGAGCAGCCGGCCCGCCGCACTGGCACTGGTGATGACGGCGTCCGCGCCGGACTGCCGCAGCAGCGGGGCGTTCTCCTCCTCGCGGACCGCGGCCACGATCTTCGCACCCCGGTTGAGCTGGCGGGCGGTCAGGGCGACGAGCACCGCGGTGTCGTCGCGCTGGGTGGCGATGATGACCTGACGGGCCTTCTGGAGCTCGGCACGCAGCAGCACATCGCTGCGCGTGGCGTCCCCGACGACACCCGTGAAGCCCTCGGCGTTGGCGATCTCGATCACCTTGGACGCCGGATCCACGATGACGATCTGTTCCTTGCTCAGCCCGGTGGCGCACAGGGTCTGGATGGCCGAGCGGCCCTTGGTGCCGAACCCGACGACGACAGTGTGGTCACGCAAGTTGGTTCTCCAACGCTTCAGCCGGAAGTCCTCACGGGTCCGCTCCGTGAGGACCTCAAGAGTGGTGCCGACCAGGATGATGAGGAAGAGCACGCGCAGCGGTGTCACGAGCACCACATTGATGAGGCGGGCCCCGTCGCTGTACGGGGTGATGTCGCCGTATCCGGTGGTGGAGAGGGTGACCGTCGCGTAGTACACCGCGTCCAGCAGGTCGACCTTGCCGTCGGCCGCGTCGTGGTAGCCGTCCCGGTCGATCCAGACGATGAACACCGTGATGGCCAGCACCATCAGAGCCATCATCAGCCGCTTGGCCACCTGGCGCGCAGGCCCGTCGACGACCCGGCGCGGAAGCATCACACGGGTGGGGACGACCTGTTCGTCCGCCCGCCTGGCCATCGCGTCTTGGCCGGGAAGTTTCACGTGAAACACCCTTCAGTCCACGGCGTCGCCGAGGTCCACGGTAGGTCGAGGATCTCCACCTCGGTGCCGGACCGTACCCCGCCCGGCTCCACGACGGCCAACCCGTCTGCGGCGGCGATCCCGCGCAGCATGGCGGGACCGTTGTAGTGCAGTGGTACGACGTGCTCTGCCCCGCCCGCGGTTCCGGGTTCTCCGGCTGCCCGGTGGACCACGGGCACCAGCCGGGTGTCATGTGGATGCCCGTGCACATCGTCGCGTACGGCCACCCGGTAGGCGTCGTCGGGGGTGCGGCCGGCCAGTCCGCCGAGGAGCGGCCCGGCCAAGGTGAGCAGTCCGGAGACGGCGGCCAGCGGGTTGCCGGGCAGCCCGACGAGCCAGGGCCCGTCCGAGGGAAGCCGGGCCAGCAGCATCGGATGGCCGGGCCGCACCGCGACGCCGTCGACCAGGAGCCCGGCCCCGATCCGGTCGAGGACTCGGTGGACATGGTCGACGGGGCCGGCGGCGGTCCCGCCGGTCGTGATGATCAGGTCGGCCTCGGAGCCGGTGAGCGCCTTCCACAGGGCCTCCGCGTCGTCGCCGAGGCGCTGCGGTGGCGTGACCTCGGCACCCAGCGCGTGCACCCAGGGACCGATCATGGGGCCCAGCGCATCGCGGATCAGCCCGTCGTGCGGCAGCCCGGCGGTCAGCAGTTCGTCGCCCAGCACCAGGACGTCGACGCGCGGACGGGCGCGGACGGGCAGCTCGTCGTACCCGGCGGCGGCGGCCAGTCCGAGCACGGCGGGGGTGACGATCGTGCCGGCGGGAAGCAGGGTCTCCCCCGAGCGGCACTCCTGGCCGCGCGGCCGGATGTCCTGCCCCTGACCCACGGGCCGCCGCGCGTACAGGACCCCCTTGGCCTCGTCGGTGTGCGCGTGCTCGCTGCGGATGACGGCGGTGGCCTGGGCGGGGATACGGGCGCCCGTGGCGATGCGCACGGCCGCCCCGTCGGGCAACTGGGCGGGCGCGCCGTGGCCGGCGAGGATGCCGCCGCCGTCCCGGATGCTCCAGGGCCCCGGTCCGGCAACGGCCCACCCGTCCATGGCCGAGGTGTCGAAGGACGGCAGATCGGTGAGCGCGACCAGCGCCTCCCCCAGGACGCGCCCCAGCGCCGCGCCGAGCCCGAGCCACTCGGTACGCACGGCACCGCGCTGCCCGGCCCGCGAGGCGGTGGCCCG
>NZ_JAAGNI010000420.1 GCF_010550605.1 Streptomyces sp. SID9727 | reverse complement strand
CGGCGGGTCCGCGGGCGGCTCGGCGAGTTCGGGCGCGTCGAGGAGGGCGTCGGACCCGGCGCGGAACCGCTCGCGGGCCGCGTACAGCCGCAGGGTGGCCGCGGTCCGGTTCTGCCCCAGCGCGGCGAGCCCGTCCGCCGCCGCCGTGTAGTGGGCGGCCGCCGCCGGGTGCGCACCGGCCAGGGACTCCACGAACCCCGCCGTCTGGTCGGCCGCCAGGGTGCCGAGGGCCAGCGCCAGGTCGTCGCAGTGGACGCGGACCAGGGCGATGTCCTCGCGGGCCGCGTCCACCCGGTCCGACAGGGCCAGGTGCCGCGCCCGGGTCAGCAGGACCGGCACGAGCAGACTCCGGTCGCCGTCGAACCGCCGGACCAGGTCCTCGCAGAGCGCGACGGCCTGGCCGAGCGGGGTCGGCGACCACTGCGTCAGCTCGCAGATCGACGCGAGGATGCGGTTGCCCTCATAGGTGTCGCCGAGCCCGTGCGCCCGGGAGAGCGCGTCGCGCATGGCGCTCTCCGCCGCACCGACCCGGCCCTCGGCGAAGTTCCGCAGCGAGGACAGCTGATGCAGCCTGCACCAGCTCAGGTCGTCCGCCGCACCGGGCGCGGCGCCTTCGTCATCCGGCCCGTACGGCACGCCGGCGGGCGCCTGCCGGCCCGAGCGCAGGGCGATCAGCTGCCGCAGGACGGCACAGGTGTCCCGGGTCGGGGCGTCGTCCGGGTTCCCGCGCTCCGCCTCGGCCACGGCCCGCCGGGCGCTCTCCCAACGGCCCAGCGCGGCATAGGCGTCGGTGATGCGGGCGGCCAGCACCCGGTGCTGGGGATCGCCGTCCGGGGTGAGACCGCGGCCGCGCTCCATCAGGGAGACGGCGGCGGGCAGGTCGCGGCGGTGCAGGGCCCGGTAGCCGGTGGCCACCAGGGCGCGGGCCGCGCGGCCGGTCAGCGCGGGCAGCCCGGGATCGCCCGGGTCCGCCTCGGACAGCAGCCGGCACGCGGTCTCCAGGTGGTGGGCGAGGTCGCCCTCCGCGGCCGGCCGCGGGGCCCGCCCGTCGAGCCGGTCGGCGAGGACGGTGTGCCAGTGCGCGCGCCGGGCCTTGGAGGTCATCTCGTACAGGGTGTCCCGGGCCAGCGCGCGGGTGAACCGGTAGGCGCCGGGCGGTCCGTACAGGTGGAGCACCCGGGAGCGCAGGAGCCGGTTCAGCGCGTCGTCCAGGGCCGGGCCGGCCAGGGCCGGTTCGTCCTCGGCGAGGGCGCGCACGTCCCCGGCCGTGAACGACCCGCCCACCCCCGCCGCCCGTTCCAGCACCGCCCGTTCGATGGCCGGCAGCCGGTCCAGCCAGGCGGTCAGCAGGACCCGGACCGACGTGGGGACGCCCTGGTCCACCGACCGGGGGCCGGACCGGTTCTCCAGCAGCAGTTCGGCGAAGAGCGGATTGCCGTCGCACTCCCGGACGACCCGGGCCAGCTCGTCGACGGTGGCGACCGCCTCCTGCGCCGCGACCTCCGCCCGGTCCGCGAGCAGCCCCACCAGCCGCTCGGTGTGGGCGCGGGGCAGCGGGTCGAGGTGCAGCACGAGGTCCCCGCCGGACGCTGCCGCCGCCTCGTTCCTGGCCACCCGGACGACCAGCACCTCCGCGTCCCGGATCCCTTCGCACAGATCGGCGACCATGCCGGCGAGCGTCGGCTGCGCCCACTGGAAGTCCTCCAGGACCAGGATCACGGGGGCGCCCCGGCCCAGGGCCTCCAGCAGCCGCCGGAACGCCCATCCGATCTCCTCGACGCTCACCGGGAGCCCGTCCCCGGTGCGGATGCCCAGGGCGGCGGCGAGGGCGGTGACGGCGCGGCCGGCGCCCGGGCCCAGCGCCTCCAACGCGCCCCGCGCCTGCTCCCAGCCGCCGGGCAGCGACCAGACCGCGTCGGCCAGCGGGCGGTGGGCGAGCCCGGCACCGTACGCCTGGCAGCCGGCCCGCAGCACCACGGCCCCCTCCGCGCCGTGGCTCGCCAGGAACTCCCGCACCAGGCGGGACTTCCCGATGCCCGCGGGGCCGGTGACCGTGACGGGACGGCTGCGGCGCTCGCGGCGGACCGCCTGGAACTCGCGCAGCAGGGCGGCCAGATCGGCGTCCCGCCCGACGAGGGGCACCAGGTCCTCCTGGCCCGTGGACTCGACCACCGAGAGGGCCCGCCAGGCGGCGACCGGTTCGCGCTTGCCCTTCACCCGCAGCGGTGCGACGGCCTCCACGCGGACCCGTCCGCCGACCAGCCCGGCCGTCTCCTCACCGATCAGGATCTCGTGCGCCGCGGCGTGCGACTGGAGCCGGGCGGCGGTGTGCACGACGTCCCCGACCACCCTGGCCGCGCCGCCGAGCACCCCTGCCACCACGGCCTCTCCCGAGGCGATCCCGCAGTGGATGTCCAGCCGCACCCCGGGACCGGCCGCGATGGCCGCCACGGACTCGCGGACGGCGCAGGCAGCCCGGACCGCGTGCAGCGCGTCGTCCTCGTGGGTGACGAACGCCCCGAAGACGGCCATCACCGCGTCGCCGATGAACTTCTCGACCACACCGCCGTGTTCGGTGACGGCCGTGGTGCAGGCGCGGTAGTACCGGTCCATCGTGCGCCGCAGCGCCTCGGGGTCCAGGGTCTCGGCCAGCACGGTCGAGCCGACGAGGTCGATGAAGACCGCCGTGACGATTCTGCGGCTGTCCGACGACGGCGCCCCCGCGACCACCGGTGTGCCGCACTCGGGGCAGAACCGGGCCCCGTCCGGCACCGCGGCCCGGCAGCCGCCGCACCGCGCGGCACCGTTCACAGGAGCTTGAGGTCCTGTCCCTCCACCTCACCGGAGACCGCTTCCAGCCGCTCCTTGACGGAGTTGAGGACCTGGACCTCCTGTTCGCTGAGCCCCGAGAGGACCGAGCGCTGCTCGACCGCCAGGAGGTCCACCGGGTGTCCGGCCTCACGTAGTGCGTGCAGGGCGTCGAAGGTCATGGTTACCGGTACCTCGTTCCCGTAGTGCGGCCAGTCGAGCGTGACGCCGGCCGGTCCGATCGAGCACTCCGCGACCGCCGCCGCGAGGGCGCCCACGGCCTCGGGAGCCTCCTGCCGCTTCCGCTCGCCGGCGGGCAGCGGCGGCCAGATCCCCTGGACCAGGACGCCCTGGGCGTACAGCCGCGCAATCATTTCCGTACGGTTGGACGCGCCCGTTCTTCGGAGCATGTTGCATAAGTGGGCCGCCACCGTGTGCGGGCTGATGCAGAGAGCTTCGGCGATATCCCGGTTCGAGGAGCCGGCGGCCACGAGCGAAGCGATCAGAATTTCACGCCTGGTCAAACCCTTTACCCCTCATTTCGGTGAGCAAAGCATGGGCCGGCAGGGGGATTTCCTCACTCCCGGGGGTCAGAGTAGCTGCGGGTCATGTTCCGGACAAGAACGCCTTGAGCGGGATCACCCGCCCACCGATTCATAGTCGATCGAGGGATGTGAAGCCGGGGGGCGCCGGAGCAGCCTTGCCGTTGCACCAGCCCGTGACCCCCTCCATGAAGGAGTGACCCATGTCGCAAGCACCCCTCGACGCGCTGCGCAGCGCCGGCACCCCGGTCGACCTGCTGTCGGACTCCGAGCGCGAGGTCTTCAACGGCCTCAGCCCGGACGAGGTCGCGGTCCTCGGCTCGATCCAGGCCCGGCTGAACGCCGTGTCGGCCGCGGTCGAGGGCCAGGTCAACGACAACCAGGTCAACGTTCTCTGCTGATCCCAGCCTGGGCGGGTCCGGCGGCACCGGCCGCCGGACCCGCCGGAGAAGACGCGCCCGACCGCCGTGCGTCCGGACACCCAGTGGGAGCGTGAACATGGACCAAGTCAGCAGATACCTGGTGCTGAGCGACCGCGCGTACGCCGACACCACCGGCGTTCCGGTCCGGCTCGCCTACGGCACCCGCACCGCGAGCACCGTGGCGGTCGACCTTCCCACCGCGCGGGCACTGGAGGCCGGCGACGCCGCCGCGATCAGCCCGGCCTGGACCGGCGCCCTGCGTGCGGCCAGGCTGCTCGTACCGGCCGGCGAGGACGAGCTGGCGACCGTGCTCGACCGCAACCGGCGCGCCTCCGCGGACCGTTCGGCGGTGCACATCGCCCTGTTGCCGACCTCCTACTGCAACATGGGCTGCGCCTACTGCGGACAGGAGCACACCCGGGGCGGCCTGTCCCGCAACCACCGCAGCCGGGTGCACGACCGCGTGCTGCGCGCCGTGACCGCGCCGGAGACCCGCAGCGCGCGCATCGACTGGTTCGGGGCCGAGCCGATGATGGGGTACGCGGTCATCCGCGACCTCGCCCCGCGCTTCGTCGCCGCCGCCGCCGAGCGCGGGGTCGCCTACTCCTCGGTGATCGTCACCAACGGTTCCCTCCTGAATCCCGCAAAAATCAACACCCTCATCCGTTCCTGCGGGGTCACCCATTTCGAGATCACGATCGACGGGCCGCCGGATATCCACAATGAACACCGGCCGCTGAAAAGCGGACGCGGATCTTTCTGGAACATCGTGCGCGCCGTGCGTTCCGTACTCGACGAACCGGACCTGGGTCCCACCCATTTCTCGTTCCGGACGAATGTCGATGTGCACAACCAGGACTCCGTTCCCCGCTATGTGGAGCTGATGGCGGAGCTCGGTTTCAGCCACCCCCGCGTATCCTTCTCGATCGCTCCCGTTCACTCGTGGGGAAACGACGTATCGGAGATCGAGGTCTCCAAGTACGAGTTCGCCGAACGCGAGACGGGATGGCTCAGGCTGCTCACCGGTCACGGGCTGCACACCCAGCTGCTGCCGACCACCGCGCGGAAGGTCCTCTGCCCCGCCACGACCCGCTCGTCCGAGATCATCAGCAGCACCGGCAACATCTTCTCGTGCAGCGAGTACCCCCTCGTCCCCGAGGCCGAGCGCACCCTCCCGCTGACGCACATCGACCGGGCGGGCACCGAACCGCTCCGGCCGCTGGGCCCCTTCGACGGCTGGAACGACGAGATCGCCGCGGGCACCACCTGGTGCAAGAGCTGCGTCTTCATGCCCACCTGCGGGGGCTCCTGCCCCAAGGCGTGGCAGGAGGGCCATCCGCCCTGCCCCGGCTACAAGTACAACGTCCAGGACAGGCTGGATCTCATCGCCGCCCAGTGCGGCCTGCACGAGGTGGCCGGCGAGCCCGCCGGAGCCCGGTGATGACGGCGGAGACCGGCCGGGACGCCCCGCGCCGGCTGCTCATCGGGGTCTGCGGCTCCGGCAACGTACTCGCCGTCCCGCAGTACCTCATGGCCCTGCGCACCGGCCTCGGACCCGGCGTCGAGATCCGTATAGCCATGACCCGCTCCGCCGCCGCGCTCATTCCGGCCGCGACCATGCGGCTGCTGTGCCGGGACGTCTACTGCGACGGCGAGGACGAGCTGACGGCCGGTCATGTCGCCCCGGCCGTGTGGGCGGACCGGTTCGTCGTCCTGCCTGCCACCGCCAACATGCTCGGCCAGGCCGCCAACGGGCTCGCCTCCGGACTCCTCAGCTCCGCACTGCTCGCCCACGAGCGCCCGGTGGTGTTCTTCCCGAGCATGAACAGCCTGATGTGGGAGCGCCCCGCCGTCCGCCGCAACGTGGACCGGCTGCGGGCGGACGGCCACGCCGTCGTGGACCCGGTGCCCGCGGCCGGCTGGCAGATCGCCGCGGGCGACGTACGCAAGAACCTCGGGCTGCCGCCGCCCGCCACCGTGACGGCGGTCATCGGCGAGTTCCTGGACATGCCGGTCGGCCCACTCGGCGGCTGACCACACACCACCCAGCAGAAGGAGGGCACGTGGCGGCAGCCGGACAGAGGTTCCGTACGGCACTGACGGGCGGACCCATGTCCGTGCGCGGCTTCCGGCTGCTGCTCGCCGGGCAGTTCTCCTCCACGGTCGGCGACTACTGCTACGCCGTCGCGCTGCCCTGGCTGATCCTCTCCGGCGACGGCGGCCCGGTCCTGCTCGGCACGGTCCTGGCCTGCTACGGCATCCCCCGCGTCGTCACCATTCCGCTGGGCGGGATGGTGGCCGACCGCATCGGCGGCCGGCGGGTCATGCTCATGACGGACCTGGTGCGCGCCGCGGCCGTGGGCATCCTCGCGGTGCTCGCCTCGGCCGGGACACCGACGCTCGGCCAGCTCGCCCCGATCGCCGTCGTCCTGGGCGCCTGCTCCGGCATGTTCATCCCCGCCTCGTACACCCTCCTGCCCGCCCTGCTGCGCAAGGAGGACCTCGGCCGGGGCAACGCCCTGTCGACCATGGTCAACCAGGTCGGCGGACTTCTCGGACCCACCGCGGGCGGCGCCCTGGTGGCGGCCTTCGACGCGGGCCCGGCGCTCACGGTCGACGCCGCGTCCTTCCTCGTGTCGGCGCTGGTCCTCTCCCGGATCCGCACCGATGCGGACGCGCCGGAACACGACGGACCCGACGCCACCGCGGAGGCTCCGGCCCGCAAGGTGTCCTTCCCGGAACTGCTGCGCCACGGAAGGCTGCTGCACGTCGTCCTCGTGGTGGCCCTCGTCTGCAACCTGGCCTTCAACGGCACGATCGAGGTGGCCCTGCCGGAACTGGCCCACCAGGGCATGGGCGCCACCGGCTACGGGATTCTGCTGACCTGCCTGAGCCTGGGCGGTCTGGCCGGCTCCCTGGTCGCCGCCCGCAGCCGTCCGGTGCAGTCGCCCGCCTACCTGTTCGCCACGCTCGCGGTCGTCATGGGCATCGCCCTGGCCGCCGTCCCGTACGCCGGGGGACTGGCCGGCGCCGCGGTGTGCGTCTGCGTGTACGCCCTGGCCAGCGGCTGGCAGAACATCGTCGTGGTGACGATGCTCCAGGTCTGGGCACCGTCCGCGCTCATCGGCCGGGTCATGAGCCTGGTCATGCTGGCCGTCATGGGCACCTTCCCGGTCTCCGTCGCGGTGGCCGGCTTCGGGGTCCGCCACCTCGGCGCGGCCCCCTTCTTCCCGGTGGCGGGCGGGGCCATCGCGCTCACCGTGCTGGGCGCCCTCACCCAGCGGGTGTTCCGCGAGCACCGCGCCGACACCGAGTACGCCCCGCCGCTCCCCGCACCCGCCGGGGTCCCGGCCGCCCGCTCCACGCATCCAGGGCAGGACAACAGTCAGGAGTCACCACGATGAGCGTGTTCGTCCCGTTGGGCATGGAGCGGTTGAAGGGCGGCCCGGACCACGGCGGCCCGCGGCCGGGCCGGGGCACCGGCGACACCGCGTACCTGCTGATCAACCCGCCGGTGACGGACCCGACGACCGCCTACCACTCGATCCCTTACCTCGTGGGCGCCGCCAGGGCGGCCGGCCACACCGAGTACGCCTGCGTGGACGCCAATCTCGACGCCTTCACCTACCTCGCCGACCCCGCGCGCTTCGGCGCCGCGCTCACGGCCGCCCGCGCCCTGCGCGCCGAGATCGAGGCCAGGTCCGGCGCCCCCCGCCGCCACGACGAGATCCGCTACCGGCAGGCCCTGGCCGCCGAGGGCCTGACCGCCACGTCGGCGCGCGACGCGATCCGGGTGTTCCAGGACCCCGAGCACTTCTACCACCCCCCGACCTATGCGCAGGCGGTCGCGGTGACGAGCCGGTGGTGGGAGCTGATCGCCCTGGAGATGCCCCCCGGCGCGGCGGACGGCTTCTCCATGCGGGTGAAGTCCGCCGTCAACCTGTGCAGCACGGCGGACTTGTCCGACCCCGCCGTTCCCGCCGCCGTGGCCCGCCCCTTCGAGGGGTACTTCGCCGACGAGTTCGTACCGAAACTGCGTGAACGCCCCTGGGCGGTGGTCGGGCTCTCGGTCAACTACACCAGCCAGCTGCCCGTCGCCCTGCGGATGGCCCGCCTGGCCCGCACCGTGCTGCCCGGTGCGGTGATCGTCTTCGGTGGCACCGAGGTCGGCGACGTGGTCAAGTACGCCACCGACCCCGCGTCGGCGTGGCGGGTCTTCCAGGACGCCGACCTGATCGTCCCCGGCGAGGGCGAGAACGCCCTCATCGCCATCCTCGACGCCGTCGGGAACGGCGCGGTCCGGGGCGGTGACGCCTTCGAGGGCATCGACGGCGTGATGACCAGGAGCCGGCCGGACCCCGTCATCGCCTACAGCAGCGTGGCGACGCCCGGCTCCCCGGCGTACGACGTGTGGGACTGGGGCCGTTACTGGTCGCCCGAACCGGTGATCCTCTACAGCCCGACCCGCGGGTGCTACTGGAACAAGTGCACCTTCTGCGACTACGGCCTCAACACCGACCGGCCGACCTCGCCCTCGCGGGAACGACCCGTGGCCGCCGTCCTCGACGACCTGCGGGAGGTGAGCCGCTACGGCAGGACCCTCTACTTCGCGGTGGACGCCATGTCCCCGCGCTATCTGCGCACCCTCGCCGCCGCCCTCGCCGAATCCTCCCTGGACCTGCGGTGGTCCGCCGAACTGCGGCTGGAGCGGACGTTTCCCAAGCGGGCCGTCGGCGAACTCCTCGCGGCCTCCGGCTGCGTCGCGGTCTCCTTCGGCTACGAGTCGGGCAGCCAGCGGGTCCTCGACCTCATCGACAAGGGGGTGAGGATCGACGCCGTCCCGGACGTCCTGGCCGAGCTGGCGCGCAACGGCATCGCCGCGCAGATGATGGGCTTCACCGGCTTCCCCACCGAGACCCGGGACGAGGCGCTGGAGACGTACGCGTTCCTCCACCACCACGAGAAGCTGTGGACGACCGCCGGCATCGGCCTGTTCGCGCTGACCCCCGGCTCCATCGTCGCCAAGGACCCCGGCCGGTTCGGCATCGACCTCCTGCCGACCTCCGCCTCCGACGACATCCGGCGCTATGTGCCCTGGCGCGACCGCCGGTCCGGCGAGGTGCACTGGCCGGAGGCCGAGGACCGCCGCATCCCGCGTGAACACAGCGCCGGTTTCCGCAGGACCAGCTTCGACCGCCCCTTCGTCGGCGGGATCGACGCCGCGCACACCCTGCTGTACCACGCCCGCTTCGGCCGGGGGCTGCTGCCCGAGACACCGGAGGGCCCCGGCCGCGACGAGGAACCCCGCGTCCGCCTGGTCGAGGAACCGGTCGTGACCATCCCGTTCGCCTCCGTCGACGGGCTCACCGGGGTCGCCGACCTGATGGCACAGGTCAGCCGCCGCAGCCGGGAGCACCTGGACACCACGTCCGGCGGCTACCGCGACTGGCTCGACGGCACCGGCACGGCCCGCCCCGGCTCCTGCGGCGTCCTCGTCCTCGCCCACGGCGACCTGGTGGAGGTGCCCGCCGGCGTGGACTTCGGCACGGACAACGCCATGACGCGCGCCCTGCGCCTGATGCTCGCCACGCAGGCCCGCGCCTGAGGCGGTCCGGGGCGGGCGATTGAGACGCCCGGCGTCTCGGTTCCGGGGGAACTGGGTATTGGACCGGTCACGCCGCCGGGTGCGAGGGTCGTGCCAGACCCTCGCACCCCGTCTCCCGGAAAGGCCCCGCCGTGCCCGACGCCCTCGATGTCGTGATCTGCGAACCCCTGCGCACCCCCATCGGCCGCTTCGGCGGGGTGTTCGCCGCGGAGAAGCCGGCCGCCCTCGCGGCCCGGGTGATCGCCGAGGTCGTCACCCGGACCGGCATCGACCCCGACCGGGTGGACGAGGTGATCCTCGGCCACTCCTACCCGTCGGCGGAGGCCCCCGCGATCGGCCGGGTCGCCGCCCTGGACGCCGGGCTCCCGCAGTCGGTGACCGGCCTCCAGACCGACCGCCGCTGCGGCTCCGGGCTCCAGGCGGTCCTGGACGCGGCGATGCAGATCCGGGCCGGGTTCAGCGAGGTCGTGATCGCGGGCGGCGTCGACGTGATGAGCGGCGCCCCGTACTACACGCACGACGGCCGCTGGGGCATCAAGGGCCCCGGCCTCCAGCTCCACGACGCGCTCGCCCGGGGCCGGGTCACCGCGGGCGGCGTCCACCACCCGGTCCCCGGCGGCATGATCGAGACCGCCGAGAACCTGCGGCGCGCGTACGGGATCAGCCGCGCGGACCAGGACGCGCTGGCCCTGCGCTCGCAGCGGCGGGCGGGGCTCGCCGCCGCCGAGGGCCGGTACGCGAAGGAGACGGTCCCCGTCACCGTACGGACCAGGAAGGGCGAGACGGTGGTCACCGCCGACGAGCACCCCCGCCCCGACACCACCGCCGAACAGCTCGCCGCACTCCGCCCGGTCATGCTGAAGTCCGACCCGGACGCCACCGTGACCGCGGGCAACGCCAGCGGCCAGAACGACGCGGCGGCCGCCTGCCTGGTGACGAGCTCCGCCACCGCCGAACGCCTCGGCCTCACCCCGCTCGTCCGGCTCGTCTCCTTCGCCCGCGCCGGGGTGCCCGCCGCGACCATGGGCCTCGGCCCCGTCCCCGCGACCGAGGCCGCGCTCGGCCGCGCCGGACTCACCCTCGCCGACCTCGACCTGATCGAGCTGAACGAGGCGTTCGCCGCCCAGGTCCTGGCCTGCACCCGGGAGATGGGCCTCGGGGACAAGGACCACGAGGAGCGGATCAACGTGAACGGCTCCGGCGTCTCGCTCGGCCACCCGGTCGGCGCGACCGGCGCCCGCATCCTCGCCACGCTCACCCGCGAGCTGCACCGCCGCGAGGCCCGCTACGGCCTGGAGACCATGTGCATCGGCGGCGGCCAGGGGCTGGCGGCGGTCTTCGAGCGCGTGGCGGTCTGAGCCCCGCGACTCAGCGCCGCATCAGGGCGAAGACACCCCAGCCCAGGTACTCGCGCTGGTAGCGGACGTGCAGCGCCGGCGCCGTGTCCAGCTCGGCGCGCATCTGCGGGGCCAGTTCGTCGTCGGGGTTCGCGTCGAGCCAGCGGCGGACGCTGAGCCACTGGGCCGCGGCGTACCGGTCCCAGCCCTTCCGGTCGGCGAGGACCATCTCCACCACGTCCCAGCCCAGCTCCCCGAAGTGCTCGACCAGTCCGGGCAGGTCGCGGAAGTCGTCGCGGGACGAGGCGTGGCACCCCTCGACGGCCGCCTGGTCCGGGGGTTCGCGGCGCCAGTACGGCTCTCCGACCAGCAGCATGCCGCCCGGCCGCAGCGAGCGCTCCAGCAGCTCGACCGTTCCGGCGACGCCGCCGCCGATCCAGGTCGCGCCGACGCACGCGGCGAGGCCGACGGGCTCCGGTGCGACATGCCCGGCCGCGTCACCGTGCACGAAGCCGACCCGGTCCGCGACGCCCAGTTCCTCCGCCCGCGCCCGGGCGGAGGCCAGGAAGACGGTGCTGATGTCGACCCCGGTCCCGGTCACGCCGTGATCGCGCGCCCAGGTGCAGAGCAGTTCGCCGCTGCCGCAGGCCAGATCGAGGATCCGGGTCCCCGGTTCGAGGCGCAGGGCCCGGCCCAGGGTGGCCAGATCCTCCTCGGTGAACGGGTTGTGCAGGCGGTGGCCGCTCTCGCGGATGGTGAAAGTACGGGGAAGGTCCACGCCGGGGAAGGTAGAGCGCTCCGGCGTGGACGTCCACCGCTTTTACCGCTCCACCGCCACCCGCTCGTCCGCCACCGCCCCCGCCGCCAGGTGGTCCTCCGCCGCCTCCGGGTCCGTCAGCCGGTTCAGCCGGGCCGGCACGTCGAGGCCGACCAGCAGCACCACGATCACCGTGCCCGCGAAGGTCAGCACCGCCAGGGCCTGCCCGAGGCTCATCCCCGACGCCAGGTGCGCGCCGAGCACCGGCGCGACCGCCCCGCCCAGCGCACCCACGTTGTAGGTGAAGCCGAGCGCCGCGCCCCGGCTCCGGGTCGGGAAGTGGCCGCCGATGTAGCGGGGGAGGAGGCCGGAGATGCCGAAGCTCGTCGCCTGGAGCAGGAAGAGCAGGGCGCCGAGCAGCAGCAGGTTGTCCTCCACCGCGAACACCGGGTAGACGAAGGCGAGCGAGGCCAGCAGCGTCAGCGCGTACGCCTTCTTCGTACCGATCCAGTCGCCGAGGAAGCCGGCCGCCCAGCAGCCCACCATGGTCCCGAAGCCCGCGAAGTACAGGACGTCGGTGACCTGGCCCGTGGAGTAGCCCAGCTCCGTCTTCAGGTAGGTCGGCAGCAGGGCCTGGATCGGCCAGGAGTACAGGAAGGCGAAGAACAGCGTCACGATCATCGACAGGTAGAGCACCCAGCCGCGCTTCCCGCCCAGCTGCACCGCGAGCGCCGCCAGCGCGACCCCTGCGACCACCGAGAGCACCGGCACCATGCCCGCGCCACCCGGTGTGAAGACCAGGAACAGCGAGAGCGTGGCGAGGGCCACCAGGACCGTGTTGGCGGCCGCCCGGCGCGGGGTCGCGAACAGCGGCCGGAACGGGTTGGGCTTCGCGCCCTCGTCCGCCACGGACTCCGTCCACTCCTCCGCCTCGGGCAGCGCCCGCCGCATCCACAGCGCGATGGCGATCGGGATCAGCCCGAGGTAGAACATCCAGCGCCAGCCGAGCGAGGGCACCACCCAGTCGTACACCTGGGCGGCCAGCACGGAGCCCACCGAGAAGCCGGAGATCAGGAAGCCGCTGGCCCGGTTGCGCAGCGCGGGCGGCCAGCTCTCCATGACGTACGTAGAGCTGGCGCTGTACTCGCCGGCCATGCCCATGCCGATGGCCAGCCGGGCGGCGAACAGGCTGTGGTAGTTCCACGCGAACCCGCAGGCGAAGGTGCCCAGCGAGTACAGCAGGATGCTCGCCACCATCGACAGCTTCCGGCCGTAGCGGTCGCCGAGGGCGCCGAGCACGGCGCCGCCGAGCCAGCGGGTGATGAAGGCGCCGGAGATCAGGCTGGCGGCCTGCACCGTGCTCAGCCCGAAGTCGTCGCTGATCTCGGTCAGCACGAGGGTGATCAGCACGAAGTCGAAGCCGTCGAGGACGTAGCCGATCCAGGCGGCGAAGAACGACTTCCACTGCGTGCGGCTCACCTGGCGGTACCAGGGGAGCGTGGGGGGTGTGGTGGTGTGCACGGTGACTCCAGAATGCGGGACGGGGTTCGCCTTTGAACAGCCGTCCCGCGAAAAGGGGCAGGTCAGCGCCGGGTGATGCCCGTCACGAAGCGGGCGGTGAGGGCGGTGGGCGCGGTGATGGCGGTGCCGACGACGACGCTGTGCGCGCCGCGCGCCAAGGCCTCGGCCGCGTCCTCGGGGGTGTTGATACGGCCTTCGGCGACGACGGGTACGTCGATCGCGGCGGCGAGTGCCGCGACCAGACCCAGATCGGGCCCGGTCCGCTTCGGCTGTCCGGGCACATAGCCGGACAGGGTCGTGGAGACGAAGTCCGCGCCGAGCCGGGCGGCCGTGACGCCCTCGGCGAGCGTGGAGACGTCGGCCATGACGAGCGCGCCGGCCGCGTGCACCGCCTCGACCAGCTCCGCGAAGGCCGAACCGTCGGGACGCGGCCGGTCGGTGGCGTCCGCCGCGACGACGGCCGCCCCGGCCTCCGCGACCGCGAGGGCGTGCCGGACGGTCGGCGTGATGTAGACGCCGGTGTCGCCGTCCTTCCACAGCCCGATGACCGGCAGGTCCACGGCGGCCGTGATCGCGGCGACGACCTCCGGCTCGTTGGCCCGGATCGCCGCGCCGCCACCGGCGACCGCCGACCGCGCGAGCCGCACCAGCGTGGCGGTGTCCCGCATCGGGTCGCCCGGGGGCGCCTGGCAGGACACGATCAGCTTGCCCCGGAGGGCGGCGGTCAGGTCCCGTGCGTTCATCGGAGAGCTCCCGGGTGGTGGAGGGGAAGGGTGAGGGTGAGGGCCGCCGCGCCGAGCACGGCCGCGTCGTGGCCGAAGAGCGGGGCGCGCGGGACGAGCCCGCGCAGCGGACGCATCAGCTCGGCCGCGAACGCGTCGCGCAGCGCGTCCCCGTACAGCGGCCCGATGCGCGGGACTCCGCCGCCGACGACGACGCGGTCCGGTCCG
>NZ_JAAGNI010000404.1 GCF_010550605.1 Streptomyces sp. SID9727 | reverse complement strand
GGCGGCCGCGGCCCGGTCCGCGACGGTGAGGACGGTGCCCTCGACGGGGTGGGCGACGGCCTCGCGGGCCCAGGCGGCGGCCCGGTCGAGGGCGAGGCGCATCCGGTCGCCGCCGGTGCCCTCCGCGAGGACGCCGGCCATGCCGCGCAGGAGCTGGGCGAGGATGGTGCCGGAGTTGCCGCGGGCGCCGATGAGGGCGCCGTGGGCCATGGCCCGTACGGCGTCCGCCGCGGAGGGCACCGAGGTGCCGGTCTCGTGGGCGGCGAAGACCGCCTCGACGGCGGCCGCCGCGGATTCCACGGTCAGGTAGAGGTTGGTGCCGGTGTCCCCGTCGGCGACGGGGTAGACGTTGATCGCGTCGATCGCCTCCCGCTCCCGGCCGAGCGCTTCGAGGGCCAGGGAGCACCAGCTCCGTACCGCGACGGCATCCGGTTCGTCGGCGGTCTGCGGCACCTCGGGTCCTCCTCGGACGGGACTCGGAACGGGGACTCGTGACGGGGGCGGGGCGGCTGGCTGCACCGCAGGTTAGCCCCGGTCGGGGGGTGCGGGCGGTCCGGGGGCGGGGAGGGCGGGGGCGGAAGACATGGTAGTTTCGTATCTCCGGAGCAGGCGTTGTATGCTGCTTCGGTTGCCCGATGAAAGTCGGGCCATTCCCCCGGTACCGCCACTTCAGTCCTTGAATCCGGCGTACCGGAATTCACTGTAAGTGCATCTGAAGTCTTTGGAGTGACCCGTGGCTGCCAACTGCGACGTTTGCGGCAAGGGGCCGAGCTTCGGCAACAACATTTCGCACTCGCACCGCCGTACGTCCCGTCGCTGGAACCCCAACATCCAGCGCGTGCGTGCCGTGGTCGGTCGGACGCCGAAGCGGCTCAACGTCTGCACCTCGTGCATCAAGGCCGGCAAGGTCGCGCGCTGACGTTTCGTCGTAGCGCAGCCCTACCGGTTGCCCGAAAAGCCGGTCCACCTCGGTGGACCGGCTTTTTGCTGTGCCCGTACGTCAGTCCGCGTCGCGCAGCCGCCAGCCGTGGCGGACCGGGCCGATGCCCGCGCCCAGCGGGAAGCCCGCCTCGATCGCCCCGGTGACGTACGCCTTCGCGGCCAGGACCGCCTCCGGCACCCCGGCGCCCCGGGCCAGGTGGCTCGCGATGGCGGAGGCGAGGGTGCAGCCGGTGCCGTGGGTATGCCGGTTGTCGTGGCGGGGGGCGCGCAGCCAGTGCTCCTCGCTGCCGTCGGTGAGCAGGTCGACGGGCTCGCCGGGCAGGTGGCCGCCCTTGATCACGACCCAGCGGGGTCCGAAGGCGAGCAGCGCGCCGGCGGCCCGGCGCATCCCGGCCTCGTCGGTGACGGTGATGCCCGTGAGCTGCGCCACCTCGTCCAGGTTGGGCGTCGCCACGGTCGCCACGGGGAGCAGCTTCGTGCGGACGGATGCGAGGGCGTCGGCGGCGAGGAGCGGGTCGCCGTGCTTGGAGACGCCGACCGGGTCCACGACGACGGGCGCCCCGGCGTCCGCGAGGAGTTCCGCGACGGTCTCCACGAGCGGGGCGGACGCCAGCATCCCGGTCTTGACGGCGTCGACGCCGATGTCGTCCACGACGCTGCGGTACTGGGCGCGGACCGCCTCGGCGGGCAGTTCCCAGGCGCCCTGGACGCCGAGGGAGTTCTGCGCGGTGACGGCGGTGAGCACGCTCATCCCGTGCGTGCCCAGCGCGAGCATCGTCTTGAGGTCGGCCTGGATGCCCGCACCGCCGCCGGAGTCGGATCCGGCGACGGTGAGCACGCGGGGCGGTACGGAGAGAGGTATCGGCATACGCCGCAATCTACTGGGCGTCCTCGATGTCGCCGAAGTGGTCCCAGCCGTTCTTGCTGGTCCAGGGCGCCCCGTCGACCGTCACCTGGGGCAGCGCCGAGGGGTTGAGGACCTCGCCGATCACCTTCCAGCGGGCCGGCAGCTTCACGTCGGGCGGGAAGGTCGCGACGATGGCGTGGTCCTCGCCGCCGGTCAGCACCCACTGCATGGGGTCGACGCCGACGGCCTGCCCGATGTCCGACATCTGGGACGGCACGTCGATGAGCCCGGACCGCAGGTCGATGCGGACCTTGCTGGCCTCGGCGATGTGCCCGAGGTCGGCGACGAGCCCGTCGCTGACGTCGGTCATGGCGGTGGCGCCGAGTCCGGCGGCGGCGGGGCCCGCGTGGTACGGCGGCTCGGGGCGCCGGTGGGCCTCCACGAAGGCGCGCGGTGAGCGGAAGCCCCGGGAGAGCACGGCGTACCCGGCGGCGGACCAGCCGAGCCAGCCGGTGACGGCGACGACGTCCCCGGGCTGGGCGCCGGCCCGGGTGACGGGTTCGTGGTTGCGCAGGTCGCCGAGCGCGGTGATCGAGACGGTGATGAGGTCGCCGCGCACGACGTCCCCGCCGACCACGGCCGCCCCCGCGACCTGGCACTCGTCGCGCAGTCCGTCCATCAGCTCGGCGGCCCAGGTGACCGGGAGTTCGGCGGGGACGACGAGGCCGAGCAGGAGCGCGGTGGGCACGGCGCCCATGGCGGCGATGTCGGCGAGGTTCTGCGCGGCGGCCTTGCGGCCCACGTCGTACGCCGTCGACCAGTCGCGCCGGAAGTGCCGTCCCTCCAGCAGGATGTCCGTGCTGGCCACGACCCTGCGGTCGGGGGCTGTCACGACCGCGGCGTCGTCGCCCGGGCCGAGCCGGACCGCCGGGGTGGTGGTGAGCCGGGAAGTGAGCTCCCTGATGAGCCCGAACTCCCCCAACTCGCCCACGGTTGCCTTCACCGAGTGTCACCTCTCATCTGTCGGGCCGGACGCTCCGGCCTGTCCCCCGTGCGCGCCGCCCCACTCGCGGTCGCGTGCCGTCTCTGCTGTCGGTACTGTCAAGAGTTACGTCGACTTGCGCGTTCTGTGCGCCACGCTGAGGACGTCATCCGGCCCGCGGGTCTCCCCGCTCCGCGCGGCGACGCGATAACGTGGCGTCCCTTTCCCCCACATGATCCTCGTGGCGCCCTGGAGGTTCCGTGGTACAGGCGTACATCCTCATTCAGACCGAGGTGGGCAAGGCGTCGACCGTCGCCGAGACCATCTCCAAGCTCCCGGGAGTCATCCAGGCAGAAGACGTCACCGGTCCCTACGACGTGATCGTGCGCGCCCAGTCCGACACGGTGGACGAGCTCGGGCGCATGGTGGTGGCGCGGGTCCAGCAAGTGGACGGCATCACCCGAACCCTGACCTGCCCGGTCGTTCACCTGTAGCCCCCGTCTACGCTGGGCCGGTGACGTCCTCCAGCCGCCGGCTCCTCCACCCCGTGCTCCTCGTTCCGTCCGCCGCCCTGGTGCTGCTGACGGCGGGCTGCTCCGGGGGCGACGCGACGGCGTCGGTCACGGTGCCCTCGCCGTCCCCGGAAGCCGCAGCCTACTGCCGCGCGCTGGACCGGGAACTGCCGGACACCGTCGGCGGTCTGGAGCGGAGTGACCCCGAACCCTCCTCGGAGCTGACCGCCGGGTGGGGGGACGGGGCGATCGTACTGCGCTGCGGTGTGGAGCGCCCCGCGAAGATGGACGACGACCAGTCGAAGGGCATCACCGCGAGCGGGGTCAACTGGATGCTGGAGCAGCGGGAGGGCGACGGCCCCCGGCTGACGACGACCCTGCGCGAGACCTACGTCGAGGTGTCGCTCTCGGAGGCGTACGCGCATGACACGACCCCGCTCGCGGCGTTCGCCCCGGCGGTGAAGAAGACGATTCCGAACCGGTTCTAGGGTGTGCGCTCCTCGCGGGGCGCACACCCTTCGCCGTGTCCGGGGTGGTCAGCGCAGGCCGGTCGGCCGGTTGAGCGCGGCCTGGATGAGCCGGTCCACCAGCTGCGGATAACTGACGCCGCTCTCCTGCCACATGCGCGGGTACATGGAGATCGGGGTGAAGCCCGGCAGGGTGTTGATCTCGTTGATGACGAAGCCGCCGTCCTCGGTGAGGAAGAAGTCGGCGCGCACCAGGCCCTCGCAGGAGCAGGCGTCGAAGGCTTCGACGGCGAGCCGCTGGACCTCGGCGGTCTGCTCCTCGGTGAGCGGCGCCGGCACGATCCCGGAGGCGGCGTCGATGTACTTGGCCTCGAAGTCGTAGAAGTCGTGCGCGGTGACCGGCGGGATCTCGGCCGGCACGCTGGCGCGCGGCCCGTCCTCGAACTCCAGGACGCCGCATTCGATCTCGCGGCCCCTCAGCAGCGACTCGACCAGGAACTTCGGGTCGTGGCGGCGGGCCTCCTCGATGGCCGCGTCGAGACCGGAGGCGTCCTCGACCTTGGTGATGCCGATGGAGGAGCCGGCCCGGGCGGGCTTGATGAAGAGCGGCCAGCCGTGCTCGGCGGCGAAGCCGGTGATGCGCTCGCGGGCGGCGGCCGGGTCGCTGTCCCACTCGCGGGGGCGGACCACCAGGTACGGGCCGACCGGGAGGCCGAAGGAAGTGAAGACGCGCTTCATGTACTCCTTGTCCTGGCCGACGGCCGAGGCGAGGACCCCGGCGCCCACGTACGGCACTCCGGACAGCTCCAGGAGTCCCTGGAGGGTGCCGTCCTCGCCGTACGGGCCGTGCAGGACGGGGAAGACGACGTCGACCTCGCCGAGGGCCTTGGGTACCGCGCCGGGCTCGGTGTAGACGACTTCGCGGCTGCCGGGGTCGACGGAGAGCACGACCCCGCCCTCCTCGGACTCGGCCAGCTGCGCCACGTCCGGCATGGCCCGGTTCGTGATGGCCATGCGTTCCGGTTCGTCGGCGGTGAGCGCCCAGCGGCCGTCCGTCGTGATGCCGATCGGCAGGACGTCGTACGCGGTCCGGTCGATGGCGTTCAGGACGGCGCCGGCCGTGACCACCGAAATGCCGTGTTCGGAGCTGCGGCCGCCGAACACGACGGCCACGCGCGGCTTGCGGAGCTGCTGCTCCGGGCTCTGGGGGAGGTTCTCGCTGCTCATATCGCGACGAGCGTACCTGCTGGTACCGGTCACGTCAGCGCGGCACGGGCCGCCCGGGGCGGGTGGGACCCGGGTGGCCTCAGTGCCGTTCGGCCTTGGCGCTGCGCGACATGAGCTCCTTGACCGCGACCTTCGGCGGCTTGCCCTCGTGGACGATGCCGACGATGGTCTCGGTCAGCGGCATCTCGACGCCGTGCCTGCGCGCCAGGTCGAGCACCGATTCGCAGGACTTGACGCCCTCGGCGGTCTGCTTGGTGGCGGCGATGGTCTCCGCGAGCGTCATCCCGCGGCCGAGGTTCATCCCGAAGGTGTGGTTGCGCGAGAGCGGCGAGGAGCAGGTCGCCACCAGGTCGCCCAGACCCGCGAGTCCGGAGAACGTCAGCGGGTCGGCGCCCATGGCCGCGCCCAGCCGGATGGTCTCGGCGAGGCCGCGGGTGATGAGCGAGCCCTTGGCGTTGTCGCCGAGCCCCATGCCGTCCGAGATGCCGACGGCGAGGCCGATGACGTTCTTGACGGCGCCGCCGAGTTCGCAGCCGACCACGTCGGTGCTGGTGTACGGGCGGAAGTACGGGGTGTGGCAGGCGGCCTGGAGGCGTTGCGCCACCGACTCGTCCCGGCAGGCGACGACGGCCGCGGCGGGAAGGCGTTCGGCGATCGGCTTGGCGAGGTTGGGCCCGGTGATGACGGCGACGCGGTCGTCGGACACCCCGGTGACGTCCTCGATGACCTCGCTCATCCGCTTGGCGGTGCCGAGTTCGACGCCCTTCATCAGGGAGACGAGCACCGTCTGCGGCTCCAGGTGCGGGGCCCAGTCGGCGAGGTTGGCGCGCAGCGTCTGGGAGGGTACGACGAGCACCGCGTAGTCGGCGCCGCGCAGCGCCTCGGCCGCGTCCGTGGTGGCCCGGACCGAGGCGGGCAGCTCGATGCCCGGCAGGTAGTCGGGGTTGGTACGGGTGCTGTTGACGGCCTCCGCGACCTCGGCCCGGCGGCCCCAGAGCGTCACTTCGCAGCCCGCGTCCGCGAGGACGACGGCGAAGGCGGTACCCCAGGAGCCGGTTCCGAAGACGGCGGCCTTCGCGGGGTGCGTCACGTGAGTCCCTCTCCTTGGGCCTTGCGCCGCTGTTCGGCCCGGGCCTTGCGGTGATCGTAGGGCTCGGCGGGTGCCTGCTGCCCGCGGATCTCCTCCAGTTGCGCGGTGACGGCCCGCATGATCACCTCGGTGGCCTCGCGCAGCACCTCGGGCGTCGGCTCCTGGCCGTAGAAGCGGGAGAGATCGACGGGCGGTCCGGCCTTGACCCGGAGGGTCTTGCGGGGCAGGAGGCGGATCTTCTTCTCGGTGGCGTAGGGCGGCATCACCTCGTTGGCGCCCCACTGCGCGACCGGGATGACGGGGGCCCTGGTCATCAACGCGACGCGGGCGGCGCCGGTCTTGCCGGCCATCGGCCACATGTCGGGGTCGCGGGTGAGGGTGCCCTCGGGGTAGAAGCAGACGCACTCGCCGCGCTCGATGGCGCCGACGGCGGCCCGGAAGGCGTCCATCGCGTTGGTGGTCTCGCGGTAGACGGGGATCTGGCCGGTGCCGCGCAGCATCGTGCCGACGAAGGCGCCCTTGAAGAGCCCCGCCTTGGCCAGGAAGCGCGGCACGCGGCCGGTGTTGTACTGGAAGTGCCCGTACGAGAGCGGGTCCAGATAAGAGTTGTGGTTGACCGCTGTGATGAATCCGCCGTCGGCCGGAATGTGTTCCGTTCCCCGCCAGTCGCGCTTGAACAGAAGCACCAGCGGCGGTTTCGCGATGACCGCCGCCAGGCGGTACCAGAAGCCGATTGTGCGGCGGGACACTCGGACACCTTTCCTCTGTGAACAAGATCGTGGAACTGTCTGCTGCCTGACTACCGAGGGTCAAGTCTCGCCCCAGGCCCCTGTTCTGTCGAGAACACCGTACGCCTCGCCCCGGGGAGCGGCCCTCCGGGTCGGCGCACCGGCAGGCGAGAATAGGCGGCGATGCGTATCGAGGGAGGGACCGCCACGAACACCGACCCGGTCGGCCGCTGGTCCCTGGTCGTCCCGTTGAAACCCCTGGCCCGGGCCAAGACCAGGCTGGCGCCCGCCTCCGGCGCGCTGTTGCGCCCCCGGCTGGCCCTCGCCTTCGCCCGTGACACGGTGGCCGCCGCGCTGTCCTGCCCGGATGTGGCGGATGTGGTGGTCGTCACGGACGACCCGGTGGCGGGGGCGGCGCTGGCCGCGCTCGGCGCCCTGGTCGTGCCCGACACCCCGGGGGCGGGGCTCAACGCGGCCCTCGCGCACGGTGAGCGGGCGGTCAGGACGGGCAGGCCGGGGGCGCCGCTGGCCGCGCTCAACGCGGATCTGCCCGCACTGCGCCCGGCGGAATTGTCCCGGGTCCTCGAATTCTCTGCCGCTTTTCCCCGCGCATTTGTTCCCGATGCGGCGGGAATCGGGACGACATTTCTGTCGGCTGCTCCGGGAGTGGAATTGCGACCTGTTTTCGGCGGACCGTCCCGGGTGCGTCATCTGGCGTCGGGCGCGGTGGAGATCACGCTGCCGGGGATCGATTCGGTACGCCGGGACGTGGACACCGGCGAGGATCTGCGGGTGGCGCTGGAGCTGGGCGTCGGCCCGTTCACGGCGGGCCGCTGGGCCGCGGGGGCGTCCGCGCGGGACCGATAGTCTGCACCCATGCAGGCGACCTCGTACACGTACGACCCCGAGACGCGGAGCGGCAGTGTGCTGCTCGACGACGGCACCCCGGTGGACTTCGGCGCGGCGGCCTTCGACGCGGGCGGCCTGCGGCTGCTGCGGCCGGGGCAGCGGGTGCGGATCGAGGGCGAGGGCGAGGGGGCCGGGCTGCGGATCAGCCTGGTGACGCTTCAGACGTTCTGAGCCCTCTGGGCCTTCCGGGTGGCCGTTCCCCGGACAGCCCGCGGGCCGGGCTCCCCGAGGGGAGCCCGGCCCGGCGCGTGTGGGGGCCTGTGCGGCCCTGTCTCACTTCTTGCGCGCGGTGGCCTTCTTGGCCGTGGTCGTGCGCGCCGTGGTCTTCTTCGCGGGCGCCTTCTTCGCCGTGGTCTTCTTGGCGGGCGCGGTCTTGGCGGCGGTGGTCTTCTTGGCCGCCGTCGACTTCGCCGGGGCCGGGGTGGCCTTCTTCGCGGCGGCCGTCGTCGTCTTCTTCGCCGGCGACGTCTTCTTCGCGGTGGTCTTCGTGGCCGCGGCGGTGGTCTTCTTCGCCGGGGTGGCCTTCTTGGCGGTGGCCTTCTTCGCCACGGCCTTCTTCGCGGTGGCCTTCTTGGCGGCGGCCTTGGCCGTCGTACGGGCGGAAGAGCCGCCGGAGAGGCTGCCCTTGGGGGCCTTCTTCACGGCCACGTCGTTCTTGGGGAGCTTCTTGGAGCCGCTGACCAGGTCCTTGAAGCCCTGGCCCGCGCGGAAGCGGGGCACCGAGGTCTTCTTGACCCGCACGCGCTCACCCGTCTGCGGGTTGCGGGCGTAGCGGGCGGGGCGGTCGACCTTCTCGAACGAGCCGAAGCCGGTGACCGAGACCCGGTCCCCCGCGACAACCGCACGGACGATCGCGTCGAGCACCGCGTCGACGGCGTCCGCGGCCTGCTGCCGGCCGCCGACCTTGTCGGCAATCGCTTCTACGAGCTGCGCCTTGTTCACGTCTTCCCCTTCGGAGACATCGCCGGAACGAATCTGTCCGGCTTTTTCGCACGTTAGGCAGATATATACCGCAAATCAAACACGAAACGGGCTAATCACCCTAGTGCCGCAACGAAGTCGACCGCCGCGCAGTTCTGCGGAGTCAGTCACCTTCGGGGAATCGGCCCTCGTCGAGGTCCTTCATCAACCGGTCCAGGCGCCTTGCCGCGCCCGGAAGATCGTGCTTCGCCGTGGCCGTGACGACCAACAGCTTCCGGTTCAACGCCATCCTTACGCCGTCCGGGACTTGCAGTGCGCGCACCCGGGAGTGCGCTTCCTTCAATTGGTCGGCGACTTGGCCGTAAATCTTGAGTTGGCTGTCGCGTTCCATGCACCGATTGTGCCATCTGGGGCGAGTTGTCGCCCGACGGGGTCCCAACGAACGACTGCGCCCCCTACCAGAAGGCAGGGGGCGCAGTCCTGAAAACGCGCTGATCAGGCCGGAATTGTGCGGGGCTTGTGGGTCGGCCGGGCCGCCTCGTAAGCCGCGATGTCGGCTTCGTTCTGAAGGGTGAGGCTGATGTCGTCCAGGCCGTTCAGCAGCCGCCAGCGGGCGTTCTCGTCCAGCTCGAAGTCGGCGGTGATGCCCTCGGCGCGGACCTGCCGGGCCTCCAGGTCGACCGTCACCTCGGCCGTCGGGTCCGCCTCCGTCAGCTCCCAGAGGGCGTCGACGGTCTTCTGGTCCAGGACCACGGTCAGCAGACCGTTCTTCAGCGAGTTGCCGCGGAAGATGTCGGCGAACCGGGAGGAGATGACGGTCTTGAAGCCGTAGTTCTGCAGCGCCCAGACGGCGTGCTCGCGGGAGGAGCCGGTGCCGAAGTCGGGGCCGGCCACCAGGACCGACGCGCCTTGGCGCTCCGGGCGGTTGAGGACGAAGGTCTCGTCCTTGCGCCACGCCTCGAAGAGGCCGTCCTCGAAGCCGTCCCGGGTGACCTTCTTGAGCCAGTGGGCGGGGATGATCTGGTCGGTGTCGACGTTGCTGCGGCGCAGCGGAACGGCCCGGCCGGTGTGTGCGGTGAAAGCTTCCATGATTCTCAGACTCCGGCGGGCGTGCGGTCGTCGGACAGGTCGGCGGGCGAGGCCAGGTGGCCCAGCACGGCGGTGGCGGCGGCGACCTGCGGGGAGACCAGGTGAGTACGGCCTCCCTTGCCCTGCCGCCCCTCGAAGTTGCGGTTCGAGGTGGAGGCGGAGCGCTCGCCGGGGGCCAGCTGGTCGGGGTTCATGCCGAGGCACATCGAGCAGCCCGCGTGCCGCCACTCGGCGCCGGCGGCGGTGAAGACCTTGTCCAGGCCCTCGTCGACCGCCTGGAGGGCGACCCGGACGGAGCCGGGGACGACCAGCATCCGTACGCCGTCGGCGACTTTGCGGCCGTCCAGGATCGCGGCGGCGTTGCGCAGGTCCTCGATGCGGCCGTTGGTGCAGGAGCCTACGAAGACGGTGTCGACGCTGATCTCGCGCAGCGGCTGGCCCGCGGTCAACCCCATGTACTCCAGGGCCTTTTCGGCGGCGTTGCGCTCCGAGGCGTCCTCGTACGAAGCCGGGTCGGGGACGCTGGCCGACAGCGGCGCGCCCTGGCCGGGGTTGGTGCCCCAGGTGACGAACGGTGCCAGCTCGGCGGCCTCGATGACCACCTCGGCGTCGAAGACCGCGTCCTCGTCGGTGCGCAGCGTCTTCCAGTACGCGACGGCGGCGTCCCAGTCCTCGCCCTGCGGGGCGTGGTCGCGGCCCTTGAGGTAGTCGAAGGTGGTCTCGTCGGGGGCGATCATGCCCGCCCGCGCACCGGCCTCGATCGACATGTTGCAGATGGTCATCCGGGCCTCCATCGAGAGCTTCTCGATGGCGGAGCCGCGGTATTCGAGGATGTAGCCCTGGCCGCCGCCGGTGCCGATCCGGGCGATGATCGCCAGGATCAGGTCCTTGGCGGTGACGCCGTCGGGCAGTTCGCCGTCGATGGTGATCGCCATCGTCTTCGGGCGGGCCATCGGCAGCGTCTGGGTGGCCAGCACGTGCTCGACCTGGCTGGTGCCGATGCCGAACGCGAGGGCGCCGAACGCGCCGTGCGTGGAGGTGTGGGAGTCGCCGCAGACCACGGTGGTGCCGGGCTGGGTCAGGCCCAGCTGCGGGCCGACCACGTGCACGACACCCTGCTCGACGTCGCCCAGCGGGTGCAGCCGGACGCCGAACTCCGCGCAGTTCTTCCGCAGCGTCTCCAGCTGGGCGCGGGAGACCGGGTCGGCGATCGGCTTGTCGATGTCGAGGGTCGGGGTGTTGTGGTCCTCGGTGGCGATGGTGAGGTCGAGCCGCCGCACCGGGCGTCCGGCCTGCCGCAGGCCGTCGAACGCCTGGGGACTGGTCACCTCGTGCAGCAGGTGCAGATCGATGAAGAGGAGGTCGGGCTCGCCCTCGGCGCGCCGGACGACATGGTCGTCCCAAACCTTCTCCGCGAGTGTCCTACCCATCGCTTTCCCTCCGGCCGGCGTCATCGCCGGCCCAACTAGAGATTCGGTGCGCCCCCGTCCGGACCCCCGTACGGGGCGGTGGCTACGGGCCGTTGTGGGGCCGCCGGTACAGGTTCGCAACTTCCGGGGAAAATTGAACTTGCGTTTCACAGAGTGAGACGCGAGTATCGTCGTATGGACAACTCTAGCGGCGTCGGCGTTCTCGACAAGGCGGCTCTGGTATTGAGCGCCCTGGAGTCCGGGCCGGCCACCCTCGCCGGGCTGGTCGCGGCGACCGGGCTCGCACGACCCACGGCCCACCGGCTGGCCGTGGCACTGGAACACCACCGGATGGTGGCAAGGGATATGCAGGGCCGGTTCATTCTCGGTCCCCGGCTCTCCGAGCTGGCGGCGGCGGCCGGTGAGGACCGCCTGCTGGCCACGGCCGGACCGGTGCTCACGCATCTGCGCGACATCACCGGGGAGAGCGCCCAGCTCTACCGGCGCCAGGGCGACATGCGCATCTGCGTGGCGGCGGCGGAGCGGCTGTCCGGACTGCGGGACACCGTGCCGGTCGGCTCCACGCTGACCATGAAGGCCGGTTCGTCCGCGCAGATCCTGATGGCCTGGGAGGAGCCGGAGCGCCTGCACCGCGGCCTCCAGGGCGCCCGCTTCACGGCGACGGCGCTCTCCGGCGTACGGCGGCGCGGCTGGGCCCAGTCGATCGGTGAGCGCGAGCCGGGTGTGGCCTCGGTCTCCGCCCCGGTGCGCGGCCCGTCGAACCGCGTGGTCGCCGCCGTCTCGGTCTCCGGACCGATCGAGCGGCTGACCCGCCACCCGGGCCGGATGCACGCCCAGGCGGTCATCGACTCGGCCGCCCGGCTGAGCGAGGCGCTGCGCCGCAGCGGCTGAGCCCCGGCCCGCGCCTCCCTCTCCCCCGTGGCCGCCCCAGCGTCGTGGCGGCCCCCTTCTCCACACCCCTTCGTACTTGGCGCCCGAGCGGTGCGCCGGCCGGTCCGCCGCGCGGCGGCCCCGCCCCTCCACCGCGGCCCCCACTCCTCGACCGGCCGCGCCCCGGTCGCCACGGCCAGTCCGGACGCCGGCATGTCGGCGCAGACGGACGTGTAGCCGCCCTCGGGCACGCGGGAGGTCTCGCGCCACGGCCCCACGTGCTGCCGGGACTTCTTCTCCTTGCGGTGGTGAGCCGGACAGCAGAGCGCGGCCGAGCAGCCCCCGGGCCTGTCCGCCTTCGGCTCCCGCAGCATGCGCGGCATCGCCGGCATGACCGGCGGCCGTGGGTGCACGCCCCTGATGGTGGTTGATCCGCATACCGATCGGCAGCGCGACGGCATCGCCCTCGGTCGCGGCGGTCGTCAGGAGGCCTCGGAGACGGCGGCGGCGCGGGCGGAAGTCGACGCGCTGCCCGGTCTGTTGGGCCGGACCGCCAGCGGGGCACGGGCACCGAGCGGGGCGGCCCCGTGCCGCGTACAAGCGAAAGGCCCCTCACCGGAGTGAGGGGCCTTCGCCTCTTGCCTGTTGTACCCCCGACCGGATTCGAACCGGCGCTACTGCCGTGAGAGGGCAGCGTGCTAGGCCGCTACACAACGGGGGC
>NZ_JAAGNI010000388.1 GCF_010550605.1 Streptomyces sp. SID9727 | reverse complement strand
GCCCCGCGAGGCCGGCCGGGTCAGGACGGCGGTGCGCGAGGCGGTCCGGGACGCGGCCCGGGGCGCGTACCGGCACGGCGTCCAGCGCGTCGCCCCGGTCGTCCGGCGGATGGGGGAGCTGTGAACACCACCGACACCACACTCACCGGAGCACCGATGAACCGACCCACCGTGCTCGCCGTCATCCCCGCGCGCGGCGGCTCCAAGGGCGTACCCGCCAAGAACCTCGCCCGGGTCGGCGGCGTCCCGCTCGTCGCCCGCGCCGTCAATGCCTGCCTGGCCTCCGGCGAGGTCACCGACGTCGTGGTGACGACCGACGCGCCCGCCGTCGCCGAGGCCGCCCGCGCGGCGGCCGAGGCCCTCGGCGAGAGCGCCCGGCTGCACTGCGTACAGCGCCCCGAGGAGATCGCCGGGGACACCGCGACCAGCGAGGCCGCCGTGCTGCACGCCCTCGACGCCTACGAGTCGCTGCGGGGACGCGCCGCCGACGTCGTCCTGCTCGTCCAGTGCACGAGCCCCTTCGTCACCCGCGAGGACATCGACGGGGTCGCCGCCGCCGTCGCCCGCGAGGGCGCCGACACCGCCGTCACCGTCGCCCCCTTCCACGGCTTCCTGTGGCGCGACGGCACCGCGGTCGAGGACCACAACTACGGCGTCAACCACGACAAGCGGGTCCGCCCGCGCCGCCAGGACCGGCCCGAGGACCTGCTCGAAACGGGCGCCGCCTACGCCATGGACGCGGCCGGCTTCCGCACCCACCGCCACCGCTTCTTCGGCCACACCGCGCTGGTCCGCACCGACCCGGCCCGCGTCCTGGAGATCGACGACCCGCACGACCTGGCCCGCGCCCGCGCGCTCGCCCCGCTCCTGGACCCGGCCCCGCTGCCGACCCTGGACGACATCGACGCCGTGGTCCTCGACTTCGACGGCACCCAGACCGACGACCGGGTCCTCGTGGACTCCGACGGCCGCGAGACCGTCGCCGTGCACCGGGGCGACGGACTCGGCATCGCCGCCCTCCGCAAGGCGGGCGTACCGCTGCTGATCCTGTCCACCGAGCAGAACCCCGTCGTCGCTGCCCGCGCCCGCAAGCTGCGCGTGCCCGTCCTGCACGGCATCGACCGCAAGGACCTCGCGCTCAAGCAGTGGTGCGAGGAGCAGTCCCTCGCACCCGAACGCGTCATGTACGTCGGCAACGACGTCAACGACCTCCCCTGCTTCGCGCTCGCTGGCTGGCCCGTGGCCGTCGCGAGCGCCCACGACTCGGTGCGCGCAGCGGCGCGCGCCGTGACGACCACCCCGGGCGGCTCCGGCGCCATCCGCGAGATCGCGTCCTGGCTCCTGGGCCCCACCCTCACCACAGCCCCCACCTCAGTCCCCACCGAGTAAGGAACACCCTCATGAGCACCTCCCGCCTGCGCACCCTCGGCAACCGCACCGCCGGACCCGGCAGCCCCGTCTACATCACGGGTGAGATCGGCATCAACCACAACGGCGACCTCGACAACGCCCTCGCGCTGATCGACGTGGCCGCCGAGGCCGGCTGCGACGCCGTCAAGTTCCAGAAGCGCACCCCGGAGATCTGCACCCCGCGCGACCAGTGGGACATCGAGCGCGACACCCCCTGGGGCCGCATGACCTACATCGACTACCGCCACCGCGTCGAGTTCGGCGAGGACGAGTACCGGGCCATCTCCGAGCACTGCGCGGAGCGCGGCATCGACTGGTTCGCGTCGCCGTGGGACACCGAGGCCGTCGCCTTCCTGGAGAAGTTCGACGTCCCCGCCCACAAGGTGGCCTCCGCCTCGCTCACCGACGACGAGCTGCTGCGCGCCCTGCGCGCCACCGGCCGCACGGTGATCCTCTCCACCGGCATGTCCACCCCGCGCCAGATCCGGCACGCCGTCGAGGTGCTGGGCTCCGACAACATCCTGCTCTGCCACGCCACCTCCACGTACCCGGCGAAGGCCGAGGAGCTGAACCTGCGCGTCATCCAGACCCTCCAGCAGGAGTACCCCAACGTCCCGATCGGCTACAGCGGCCACGAGACGGGCCTCCAGACCACCCTCGCCGCCGTCGCCCTCGGCGCCGCGTTCGTGGAGCGCCACATCACCCTGGACCGCGCCATGTGGGGCTCCGACCAGGCCGCGTCCGTCGAGCCGCAGGGGCTGTCCCGCCTCGTCCGCGACATCCGCACCATCGAGGCCTCCCTCGGCGACGGCGTCAAGAAGGTGTACGAGTCCGAGCTCGGCCCGATGAAGAAGCTCCGCCGGGTGCCGGGCGTCGTGGCGGAGAGCGACGCGGCGGCCCCGGCCGCCGAGCCGGTCGCGGTCTGACGGGCCGGCCGGTGAACCTCGCCTTCGTCGAGAGCCCGGTCCAGCTCCTGAACGTCCTGGAGTGGGCCGTCACCGAGGGAGGCGGCGGGCGCGTCCTCACGGACATCACCGTCGTCGTCCTCCCCCCGGTCGACCCGATGTCGCGCGGTCAGCTGCGCCGGATGGCGGAGCTGGCCCGCGACGAGGGCATCACCGTGCGCTGGCAGGAGGCGCGCGGCGACTCGGGCACCCCCCTGAAGTCGCTGCGCGCCCTCACACGGCTCGTCCGCAACGCCGACCACATCGTCATCGGCGACCCCTTCTCGCGCTATGTGCAGCTGCTGCTCTCGCTCGTACGCCCCCGCCGCCTCACCGTGGTCGACGACGGCACCGCCACCATGGAGTTCGTCGCCCAGCTCACCCGGGGCGAGCGCCTGGTGCGCTGGCACCGGCGCGGCGGCCTCAGCCCGCGCGAGCTGGCCCTCGCCCCGGTGACGTCCACCGCGCGGCGCAGGTTCACGCCGTCGGCGGCGCGCGAGGTCGAACTGTTCACCGCCATGCCCGTGATCCCGCCGCCGGGCGTCACCCTCATCCCCAACACCTTCTCCTGGACCCGGTCCCGCTTCGGTCCGCCGTCGCTCACCAAGGGCGCGGACCTGGTCGGCACCTCGCTGGTCGAGACGGGCGTGGTGGACCGGGCCCGCTATCTGGAGGCGGTCGCCGCCCTGGCCCGTACGCACGGCGCCACCCGCTATTTCGCGCACCGCCGCGAGTCCACCGAGAAGCTGCACGCGCTGGAGGCGGTCACCGGCCTGGAGATCGTCCGCCCCGACCTCCCCCTGGAGCTCATCGCCCGCCGCGGCCCCATCGGGCGTACGGTGCTGAGCTTCCCGTCCACCGTGGTGCACACGCTGCCCCTCGCGCTGGCCGGCACCGAGGTGAAGGTCGCGGTCTGCGACATCGCCCCCGAATGGCTCCACGAAGGGGCGTCCCCGCGCGCCGAGGGCTTCCTGAGCGGCGTCACGGAGACGGCCCGCGACGTCCACCGGCTGGCGTCCTGGCACGTCACGGCCGTAGCGGGGGAGGCGTGAAGGGACGGGCGCGCCGGGTCAGACGGGCATGACCCGCACGTCGTAGGAGGGAATCCACTTGTCTCTGGTCAGGATGGTCATCCCCTCCGGCCGTGCTGCGCCGCCACGCTCGGCTCCCGGGTCCGCGCTCGGTGCGGCCCCGCTGCCGGCGCTCGCCGGGACCGTCATGATGGCCGCGAGCCTGGACCTGCTGGCGGCGGGGGCCCTCTGCGTGGGGCCGGCGCTGTTCCCGATACGCGGGCCGCGGAGCCGAGGGGGTTCCCGTCGGCCGTGACGTGGCGAACCCGGTGACGGGCACCCCGCGGCCGAGGCGCCGACGAGCGCCGGAGTGTACCCATCCCGTGCGCGTCCCACACGCCGAGACGCGGCCAAACATTCGCCTGTGTGGCTGAAGTTTTCTTGTTTCATGGTCAGTTGAGGAGGGAACGGGCTTACCCTTCAGAAGGTGAGCCAGTTGATCTGCCCCGAGTCCGAAGCCGGCCCCTCCCGGGACGAGAGCCTGCCCGGCGCCCTGCCCGACGCCCTGCGCGCCGAGCTGATCGCCTTCCGCAGAGACCTCCACATGCACCCCGAGCTGGGCAACCAGGAGTTCCGCACCACCGCCGTGATCAAGGCCCGGCTGGAGAAGGCCGGGCTCGCGCCGAAGGTGCTCGCCTCCGGGACCGGGCTCATGTGCGACGTCGGGACGCGCGGGGAGGACACGCGGCCGATGCTCGCGCTCCGGGCCGACATCGACGCGCTGCCCATCCCGGACACCAAGAACGGCGTGCCGTACCGCTCCACCGTGCCCGACCGCGCGCACGCCTGCGGGCACGACGTCCACACCACCACCGTGCTCGGCGCCGGCCTCGTGCTCGCCGAGCTGGACCGGCAGGGGCTGCTCCCCAACCCGGTGCGGCTGATCTTCCAGCCCGCCGAGGAGGTGCTGCCCGGCGGGGCGTCCGACGCGATCGAGTCCGGGGCCCTGGACGGCGTCGGCAGGATCATCGGCGTCCACTGCGACCCGAAGGTGGACGTCGGCCGGATCGGGCTCCGGGTCGGCGCGATCACCTCCGCCTGCGACCGCCTCGAACTCTCCCTCGACGGACCCGGCGGCCACACCGCCCGCCCCCACCTGACCACGGACCTGGTCACCGCCGCGGCGAAGGTCGCCACCGAGGTGCCCGCCCTGCTGGCCCGCCGGGTCGACGCGCGGGCCGGGCTCGCCCTGACCTGGGGGCGGCTGGAGACCGGCCACGCCTGCAACGTCATCCCGCAGCACGCGGAGCTCTCCGGCACGGTCCGCTGCCTGGACCTCAAGGCGTGGCGCGAGGCCCCGGACCTGGTGCACGCCGCGATCGACGAGGTCGCCGGGATGTACCGCGCCAAGACGGTGATCAACTACGTCCGGGGCGTCCCGCCCGTCGTCAACGAGGCCGCCGCGACCGACCTCCTGGCCGCCGCGATGTCCGCGCGCCGGGGACCGTACGCCATCGAGGACACCGAGCAGAGCCTCGGCGGCGAGGACTTCTCCTGGTACCTGGAGCGCGTTCCGGGAGCCATGGCGCGCCTCGGGGTCCGTACCCCCGGGGACACCCGCGGTCTCGACCTCCACCGGGGCAACTTCGACGCCGACGAGGAAGCGATCGCGGTCGGCGTGGAGCTCTTCACCGCCTCCGCGTTGCTCCACGTCAACCATCCGTAACCGGACACGTCACGCCGGGTTCGGCGCGCGTTCGCGACGATCCGATAACGGCTTCCGTACAGGGCTTTATCTGACATCTACGCGCGTTACGATCGCGGCGAAACCAGCGCCGGAAGAGGCGCTTCGGTCAGGTTTGAAGGAGCCTTCCCTTGCGCCGCGTATCCAAGATCAGCGCCGCGATCGCCGTCACCGCGGCCCTCGCACTCACCGCCACCGCGTGCGGCGAGTCGTCCGACGAGAGCAGCGGCTCGGACGACGGCAAGATGAAGATCGGCATGGCCTACGACGTCGGCGGCCGTGGCGACAACTCGTTCAACGACTCCGCCGCGCGCGGCCTGGACAAGGCCAAGGCCGAGTTCGGCGCCGAGACGAAGGAGCTCACCGCCAAGACCGGTGAGAGCTCGGCCGACCGCGACCAGCGCCTCCAGTCGCTCGCCGAGGGCGGCTACAACCCGGTCATCGCGATCGGTTTCGCGTACAAGGAGGCGGTCGACAAGATCGCGCCCAAGTACCCGAAGATCAGCTTCGGCCTGGTCGACTCGGTCTCGGACGTGAAGAACGTCGACAACATCGTCTTCACCGAGGAGCAGGGCTCGTACCTCGCCGGTGTCGCCGCGGCGCTGAAGTCCAAGGACGACAAGGTCGGCTTCATCGGCGGCGTCGACCTTCCGCTGATCAAGAAGTTCGCGGCCGGCTTCCGCCAGGGCGTCCTGGACACCAAGCCGAAGGCCACGGTGCAGATCCAGTACCTGTCCACCGGCTCGGACCTCTCCGGCTTCGGCAGCCCCGACAAGGGCAAGGCCGCCGCCAAGGGCATGCTCGACAAGGGCATCGACGTCATCTTCGCCGCCGCGGGCGGCTCGGGCGCCGGTTCGATCGAGGCCGTCGCCGGCAAGAAGGGCGCCTGGTCCATCGGCGTCGACTCCGACCAGGCCAAGGACCCGGCCCTGGCGAAGTACGCGGACACGATCCTGACCTCGGTCGTCAAGAACGTCGACTCCGGCGTCTTCGACCTGGTCAAGTCCGTCAAGGACGGCAAGCCGGTCACCGGCACCCAGACGTACTCGCTGGCCAAGGGCGGCGTCAGCCTGACCCCCACGGGTGACCACCTCAAGGACATCCAGACCCAGCTCGACGAGGCGAAGAAGAAGATCGTCGACGGCACCATCACGGTCAAGACCACGACCTGATCCACCGTCGATCGGGGCCCGGCGAGCGGCTTCGGCCGCCCGTTCCGGGCCCCGATTCACGTACCCCCGGCGGGGTGGCGGCCACCTGTGATCAGGTGGCCAACGATTCGGCGACGCTACGCGCGTAGCGTCGGGACTGGAACCAGCCGGGCGCGATACGTTTTCCACCCCCGCCTTCCCGTCCTCACCGCCCCCGCCCTCCGCTCCTGCCAAGGAGAGTGCGCCATCAACGCGTCCAGCAGTCCCAACGCCGTGGAGCTCCGCGGTATCACCAAGCGGTTCCCCGGGGTCGTGGCCAACCACGACATCGACATCACCGTGCGCCGCGGCACCGTCCACGCCCTCGTCGGTGAGAACGGCGCCGGCAAGTCCACTCTGATGAAGATCCTTTACGGCATGCAGAAGCCGGACGAGGGCACCATCGCGGTCGACGGCGAACAGGCCGTGTTCTCCAACCCGGGCGACGCCATCGGCCGAGGCATCGGCATGGTGCACCAGCACTTCATGCTCGCCGACTACCTCACCGTCCTGGAGAACGTCGTCCTCGGCTCCGAGAAGCTGTACGGCATCGGCGACCGGGCCCGCGCCAAGATCAAGGAGATCTCCGACGCCTACGGCCTCGGTGTCCGCCCGGACGCCATGGTCGAGGACCTCGGGGTCGCCGACCGCCAGCGCGTGGAGATCCTCAAGGTCCTCTACCGGGGCGCCCGCACCCTGATCCTCGACGAGCCGACCGCCGTCCTCGTGCCCCAGGAGGTCGACGCGCTCTTCGACAACCTGCGGGAGCTCAAGGCCGAGGGCCTGACCGTCATCTTCATCTCGCACAAGCTGGGCGAGGTCCTGTCGGTCGCCGACGAGATCACGGTCATCCGGCGCGGCACCACCGTGGGCACCGCCGACCCCCGGAACACCACGACCAAGCAGCTCGCCGAGCTGATGGTCGGCAGCGAGCTGCCGTCCCCGGAGACCCGCGAGTCCACGGTCACCGACACGCCCATGCTCACCGTGGACGGCCTGCGGCTCACCGCGACCGACCCGGACGGCGCCGTGCGCGCCGTGCTCGACGGCATCACCTTCACCATCCACAAGGGCGAGGTCCTGGGCATCGCCGGCGTGGAGGGCAACGGCCAGTCCGAACTGGTCGACGCGATCATGGGCATGCGCACCCCGGACGAGGGCACCCTCACCCTGGACGACGCGGACATCACCCGTACGCCGACCCGCAAGCGCCGCGAGGGCGGCATGGCCGTCATCCCCGAGGACCGCCACCGGCACGGCCTCCTCCTGGAGGCGCCGCTGTGGGAGAACCGCATCCTCGGCCACGTCACGGAGCGGCCCAACAGCCGGGGCGCCTTCCTCGACCTGAAGGCCGCCCGCACCGACACCGAGCGCATCGTGCGCGAGTACGACGTCCGCACCCCCGGGATCGACGTCACCGCGGCCTCCCTCTCCGGCGGCAACCAGCAGAAGCTGATCGTCGGCCGCGAGATGAGCCACGCGCCCAAGCTCCTGATCGCCGCGCACCCCACCCGGGGCGTGGACGTCGGTGCCCAGGCCCAGATCTGGGACCAGATCCGCGAGGCCCGCGGCGAGGGCCTGGCGGTCCTGCTGATCTCCGCCGACCTGGACGAGCTGATCGGGCTCTCCGACACCCTGCGCGTCATGTACCGCGGCCGTCTGGTCGCGGACGCCGACCCCGCGGCCATCACCCCCGAGGAGCTGGGCTCGGCGATGACCGGCGCGGCCAGCGGCCACCTGGAAGCGCCGGAGGAGGGCGAGGCGCCCGCCGCGCCCGCCACGGACGACGACACCGACCCCCGCGAAGGGGGAGAGGACCGATGAAGAAGATCGACAAGGAGCGGCTGCTCCTGGGGATCGCGGCCCCCGTACTCGCGATCGTGGTCGCCTTCCTGGTGACGGCGCTCGTGCTCGCCGCCACCGGCAAGGAGCCGTTCAACGCCTTCGGCATCATGTTCGACTACGGCCTGAAGTCGGACAGCCAGGTCTACATCCTCAACAAGGCCACGACGTACTACCTCGCGGGTCTCGCGGTGGCCGTCGGCTTCCGGATGAACCTCTTCAACATCGGCGTCGACGGGCAGTACCGCCTCGCCGCCTTCTTCGCCGCCGCGCTCGGCGGCGCGCTGACCCTGCCCGGCGCCCTCCAGATCCCGCTGATCATCCTCACCGCGATGATCGTCGGCGCCATGTGGGCCGGCATCGCCGGTCTGCTCAAGGTCACCCGGGGCGTCAGCGAGGTCGTCTCGACGATCATGCTGAACTCCATCGCGACCGCGGTCATCGGCTACCTCCTCCAGCAGAACCGCCTCGGCCACCTCGACGAGGCCGGCACCAAGATCTCCACCAAGCCGCTCCCGGAGTCCTCGCACTTCTTCGAGTTCCCGACGACGCCGACGCCCGTCTGGGGCTTCATCGTCGTCGCCGTGGCCGCCGGCATCGCGTACTGGTTCACGCTCTCCCGTACCCGCTTCGGCTTCGACCTGCGCACGGTCGGCCAGTCCGGCTCCGCCGCCGAGGCCAGCGGCGTCAACGTCCGCCGCATGGTCATCACCTCGATGCTCATCTCGGGTGCCGTCGCCGGCCTCATCGGCATGCCGACGCTGCTCAACGACAGCCACGAGTTCAGCGGCGACTTCCCCATCGGCATCGGCTTCACCGGCATCGCCATCGCCCTCCTCGGCCGCAACCACCCCGTCGGCATCGCGCTCGGCGCGCTGCTCTGGGGCTTCCTGGAGCGCGGCACCGGAAAGCTGGAGTTCGAGGGGTACGACAAGGAGATCGTCGGCGTGATCCAGGGCGTCATCGTCCTGTGCGTCGTCATCGCCTACGAAGTCGTCCGCCGCTACGGACTCAAGCGCCAGCAGAGCAAGGTCGGCGCGGAACTCGCCGCACAGGCCGCCCGTAACTCCGACCAGCAGGAGGTGTCGGCGTGAGCGCCACGGCGACTTCCACCCCGCCCCCGGCGGCCCCCAAGGTCTCCGGCGGCAAGAGCGGGCGTTCCCGCCTCTCCTTCCCCGTCATCCTGCTGATCATCGCGGGCGTCCTGCTCGCGCTGTCCGCCGTGCGCGCCATCACCGGCGCCCAGGACGTCACCTCGGCGGGCCAGATCAGCGCCGCGCTCGCCATGGCCGTGCCGATCGGCCTCGCCGGTCTCGGCGGTCTGTGGTCCGAACGCGCCGGCGTGGTCAACATCGGCCTCGAAGGCATGATGATCCTCGGCACCTTCTTCGGTGCCTGGGCCGGCTGGCAGACCAGCCCCTGGCTGGGCGTCCTCGCCGGTGTCGTCGGCGGCATGCTCGGCGGCCTGCTGCACGCGGTCGCGACCATCACCTTCGGCGTCGACCACATCATCTCCGGCATCGCGATCAACATCCTGGCGCTCGGCTTCACCACCTACTTCGCCAAGCTGTGGTTCAACACCGGCGAGGCGGCGGCCAAGGGCGGCTCCCCGAAGCAGTCCCCGCCGGCCGACGAGATCACCTCGGTGACGATCCCCGGCCTCTCCGACGGACTGCACTCCATCGAGAAGCACCACTGGTTCTTCGTCTCCGACCTGGCCGGCATCCTCGGCGGCCTCGTCACCAACCTCTCGCTGCTGACGATCCTGGCCGTCGTCCTCTTCATCGGGACCTTCTTCGTCCTGTGGAAGACCGCCTTCGGCCTGCGGCTGCGCTCCTGCGGCGAGAACCCGGTCGCCGCAGAATCGCTGGGCGTCAACGTCTACACGTACAAGTACGTAGCGGTGATCGTCTCCGGCGGCCTCGCCGGGCTCGGCGGCGCCTTCCTCTCGCTGGTCACCTCGCACATCTACAACGAGGGCCAGACCGGCGGACGCGGTTACATCGGTCTCGCCGCGATGATCTTCGGCAACTGGCGCCCCGGCGGACTCGCCATGGGCGCGGGCCTGTTCGGCTTCGCCGACGCGCTCCAGCTGCGCAACGGCGGCGAGTCCGTCCACGCGCTGCTCCTGCTGCTGTTCGTGGTCCTCGTCGGCCTCGCCGTGTGGAAGCTCTACCGCAAGAGCTACGTGCAGGGCGTCGTCAGCGCGGTCATCGCGGCCGTGGTCCTGGTCTGGTACCTCGGTACGGACAGCGTGCCCACCGAGTTCGTCAGCGCCACGCCGTACATCGTCACGCTGCTCGTCCTCTCGCTCTCCGCGCAGCGGCTGCGGATGCCGAAGGCGGACGGCATGCGCTACCGCAAGGGCCAGGGCAAGTGACGCCCCCGCCCTTCACCGAGGCCGACTGGGAGGCCCTGCGGGCCGCGGCCCGGGACGCCATGTCCCGGGCGTACGCCCCGTACTCCGGCTACCCGGTCGGCGTCGCGGCCCGGGTGGACGACGGCCGTACCATCACCGGCTGCAACGTCGAGAACGCCTCGTACGGAATCGGCCTGTGCGCCGAGTGCGGTCTGGTCTCCCAGCTGCACGCCACGGGCGGCGGCCGGCTGACCCACTTCACCTGCGTGGACGGGGCCGGCGAGAGCCTCGTCCCGTGCGGCCGGTGCCGGCAGCTGCTGTACGAGTTCGGCGGCCCGGAGCTGATCCTGGAGACCCCGGACGGCTTCCGCACCCTGGACGAGATGCTTCCCCAGGCCTTCGGCCCGTCGCACCTCGGCTGACCGTTCCCCGCCGGGTGGGCCCGCACGACGGGCCCACCCGGCGCCTCTTTTCCCCTCTATGCGCGTAGAGTCAACAGGGCTCACGCGCACCGTACGTACCGGCCGGAAGGACGCCAGACCATGGACGCCATCTCCGTCATCCGCACCAAGCGGGACCGAGGCGAGCTGACCCCCGAGCAGATCGACTGGGTCATCGACGCGTACACCCGCGGCGAGGTCGCCGACGAGCAGATGTCCGCACTGGCCATGGCGATCCTGCTGAACGGCATGAACCGTACGGAGATCGCCCGCTGGACCGCCGCGATGATCGCCTCCGGCGAGCGGATGAACTTCGACAGCCTCTCCCGCCCCACCACGGACAAGCACTCCACCGGCGGCGTAGGCGACAAGATCACCCTGCCGCTCGCCCCGCTGGTCGCCGCCTGCGGCGCGGCCGTACCCCAGCTCAGCGGCCGGGGCCTCGGCCACACCGGCGGCACCCTCGACAAGCTGGAGTCCATCCCCGGCTGGCGCGCCCACCTCACCGGCGCCGAGATGCTGGACGTCCTCGACACCACCGGCGCGGTCATCTGCGCGGCGGGCGACGGCCTCGCCCCCGCCGACAAGAAGCTGTACGCGCTGCGCGACGTCACCGGCACGGTCGAGGCGATCCCGCTCATCGCCAGCTCGATCATGTCCAAGAAGATCGCCGAGGGCACGGGCGCCCTGGTCCTCGACGTCAAGGTCGGCTCCGGCGCCTTCATGAAGACCCTGGACGACGCCCGCGAGCTGGCCTCCACGATGGTCGCCCTCGGCACCGACAGCGGTGTCCGCACGGTCGCCCTGCTCACCGACATGTCCACCCCGCTCGGCCTCACCGCCGGCAACGCCCTGGAGGTCCGCGAGTCCGTCGAGGTCCTGGCCGGCGGCGGCCCGAAGGACGTCGTCGACCTCACCCTGGCCCTCGCCCGCGAGATGCTGGACGCGGCGGGCCTCAAGGACGCCGACCCGGAGAAGGCCCTCCAGGACGGCTCCGCGATGGACGTCTGGCGCCGCATGATCTCCGCCCAGGGCGGCGACCCCGACGCCGCGCTCCCGGTCGCCCGCGAGCAGCACGTCATCAGGGCGTCGTCCTCCGGCATCCTGACCCGCCTGGACGCCTACGACATCGGCGTAGCCGCCTGGCGCCTCGGCGCGGGCCGCGCCCGCAAGGAGGACCCGGTCCAGGCCGGCGCGGGCATCGAGCTCCACGCCAAGCCCGGCGACGTGATCACCGACGGCCAGCCGCTGCTGACGCTGCACACGGACACCCCGGAGAAGTTCGACTACGCCCTCAAGGCGCTCCCGGACGCCTACGACATCGAGCCCGCGGGCACGGCGTACACGGCGACCCCGGTGGTGCGGGAACGTATCGCCTGACCTGCGGCTTCCTCGTACGGGTGAACGGGACCGGTGGACTGCCACCGGTCCCGTTCGGCATGCTGGACTCGGCGACGCGCCGATAAGAGGAGACCGCCATGAGCGCACTCACCGTCGATCCCGCGCCGGGCCCGGGACAGGGCCAGGAGGGGGACGACCTCGTCCGGATCTGGGAGGAGGCGGACGCGCCGGAGGGCTGCAAGGTGGAGATCTTCGAGGGGATCGTCACTGTGTCGCCGCCACCGTCCAAGGACCACAACACCACTGCCGAGCTGCTCCAGCGCAGGCTCTACTCCGTGATTCCGGAGGACTAGGGGATCTACCAGACCCTCGTGGTCTCGGTCCCCGGCCGGGCGGGGCTCTACATCCCCGACCTCGTGGTCGTCCCGAGAGCCGTGGCGAGCGGACCGGGCAACCGCGTCCCCGCCGAGGAAGCGCTGCTGGTCGTCGAGATCACCTCGCAGCACAACGCCAACCACGACCGCATCGGCAAGGTGCACGGCTACGCGCAGGCGGGCGTCGCGCTCTTCCTCCTGCTGGACCCCTGGCACTCGGGCCGCCCCGCCGCCACGCTGTACGGGAAGCCCGGGAACGGCACGTACCGGCAGCCGGCCACGGTCGGGTACGGCGACAAGCTGACCCTGCCCGACCCGTTCGGGCTCGACCTGGACACGGGAATCTTCCCGGTCAGCTGAGACGGGCCGGCCCGGTGCGGTGAGTTCCGGCGCGGCCCCGGGTCTGCCAGGGTATGGAAGCCCCGCCCCCGGCCGCGCTCATCGTCTCCGGCCACCTCACCCGCGACGCCGTCCCCCGCCTGTGCGCCGACCTGGAAACCCTGCTGAGCGCCTCGCCGGACCCCACCGCGGTGTACTGCGACCTGAGCGGCGTCCTCCACCCCGACCTGACGACGGTCGAGGCGATCGCCCGTCTCTCCCTGACAGCACGCAGAGTGAACGCCTGTGGGCTGCGCCTGCGCGGAACCCCGCCGGAACTGCGGGCGCTGCTGGAGCTCGTGGGACTCGGGGGTTTCCTCACCCAGGGGGACGAGTAGTCGGCCGGCGGGTGCGCGACAGTCGTGGGCACCCGCCGCGCGAGGGCGGGCGTCCGCAGCCTGACCGGGCGCCCCCGGTCAGCGCTCCACCACCGCGAAGTCGCAGGTCACCTGCCGGGAACGGCCCCCGGCGGAGGCCGCCGGGCCCGGTGTGGCCCGCATCGCCTCCGCGCAGTCGAACTCGGGCTGCGGCCCCGGATCGGCCGCCGACGACGGCGGGGACACCGGCGCCGGGCCCGACGTGGCCGCCGGTTCGCCGAGCCACTGCGAGGCCCCCCACCCCACGCCCGCGAGCACCACCCACCCCGCGGCGAGCCCCCACCCCAGGCGCCGCCTCACTCCGCGTCCGCCTCCAGCCGGTCCGGCAGGCCGAACAGCGGGAACCACCGAGGCGTGTCCAGGAAGCAGTGCAGACCCGTGATCGCGCCGTCCCGGACGTCGATGACCTGGAGCGCCCACGGGACGAAGCCCGGGCCCTCCGGGTCCGGCTTGTAATGGGCGAAGGCCGGGGCGCCGTTCGCGGAGGTCGCGACCAGGCGGGAGCCGGCGCAGCCCGCGCCCAGGGACGTCATGAAGCCGGTGATGTCCTCGTGGCCCCGGAGCCACAGGTCGAACGGTGGCATCGTCATCACCGCGTCCTCGCGCAGGAGGGCGGTCAGCGCCTTCATGTCGTAGCCCTCGAACGCCGCCACGTACCGTTCGAGCAGGGCCGTCTGCCGCTCGTCCAGGGGGTCCGCCGCGTCGGCGGCCACGGACTCGTGGTCGGTCAGGGTCGCCCGGGCCCGCTGAAGGGCGCTGTTGACCGAGGCGACCGAGGTGCCGAGCAGCTCCGCGACCTCCGCGGCCCTCCACGCCAGCACCTCGCGCAGGATGAGCACCGCACGCTGCTTCGGCGGCAGGTGCTGGAGCGCCGCGACGAACGCGAGGCGCACCGACTCGCGCGCCACCGCCGCCTCCGCCGGATCGTCGGTCGTCGGGATGATCCGGCCGTCCGGCATCGGCTCCAGCCAGGCGTTCTCCGGCAGCGGGTTGAGCGCGGCCTGCGCGAGCGGCGTCGGCCCGGTCAGATCCACCGGCCGGGCCCGGCGCTTGCCCGCGTTCAGCATGTCCAGGCAGACGTTGGTCGCGATGCGGTACAGCCAGGACCGCAGCGAGGAGCGGCCCTCGAACTTGTCGTAGCTGCGCCAGGCCCGTACCAGCGTGTCCTGGACCGCGTCCTCCGCCTCGAACGCCGAGCCGAGCATCCGGTAGCAGTAACCGGTCAGCTCGACCCGGTGTCCTTCCAGACGGCTGTCGATGTCGCCCGACGCGCCGGTCCCGGCGCCGGGACCCGCTGCCGCCGCTGTCAGTTCACTCATCGCCGATCCACCCTGTCGTGCCGTGACACCGCTCACTTCATCCAGCACTTCGGAAGCTACCGCGGGGCACTGACAACGGGGCGGGCGAGCGGCAGCCGTCAGGTCCCCGGCTTGCGGCCGTACACGTAGACGTCGTCGCCGTTCTTCAACAGGTTCCAGTATGACTTCGCGTCCGAGGTGCGCATGTTGACGCAGCCGTGCGACCCCGGCGGGTTCCACATCTTCACGCCGACCGCGTGGAACGCCTGCCCGCCGTCGAAGAACTGCGAGTACGGCATGGACACGTGGTAGATCGACGACACGTGGTTCTTGTGGCGCCAGTAGATCTTCTTGGCGCCCGTCCGCGTCTCGTACGTGTCCCGCCCCGTCCGCACCGGCACCGGCCCGAACTTCAGCTTCTTGCCGTCCTGGATCCAGCTGATCTGCCGCGTCAGGTCGACGCAGGCGATGCGCCCCTTGTTGGTCGGGCACTTCCCGGCCTTGTTCGGGTTCTTGCCGGCCGCCTTCTGCGCGGTGAGCGTCTGCATCGTCCGCCAGGTGACCGGCCCCGCGTAACCGATGGTCGGAGTGACGCCGTACGTGCTCTGGAACGACCGGATCTTCTTGCAGTCGGCCGCCGACTGCTTGCCGTCCACCTTCAGGTGCAGGTACTTCTCGACCTGCTTCTGGTACGGACCCGTGGACGTCGTGCAGGACGCCGCCTGCGCGGCGGTGCCCGTACCGAGGACGAACGCCGGCACCGCGGTCAGCCCCGCGACGGACAGGACGAGCCCTCTCCGCGCCCGTACGCCCGTAACGCCCCATATGTTCCGCATGTTCTTCCTGACTCCCATGTACGCCAACTCCCCTTCGCACGCACCGCGGTGATTCCGCCTGCTAGACGCGCGAAGGGGAGCGGCTGGTTGTGCGCCGAATGTCTCAGTTCTGTACGGGCGCCACGGCGGCGGGCCGCAGCCGTTCGGCGCGGGCGGCTCGGGTCCCGTACAGCGTGACGGACACGACTCCGAGGACCGCGAGCAGTCCCAGCGCGACCGTGCCCGCCCAGCCGCCGGCGTGGAAGGCCACCGCGCCGAGCGTGCCGCCCGCGCTGGAGCCGAGGTAGTACGCCGACTGGTAGAGCGCCGACGCCTGGGCGCGGCCCGTGGTCGCCGTACGGCTCACCGAGGAGGAGGCGACCGCGTGCCCGGCGAAGAAGCCGGCCGTGATCAGCACCAGGCCGAGGAGCACGGCGGCCAGCGCGTCGCCCAGCGAGAGCAGCAGACCCGCGGCCGTGGTCGAGACCGCGAGGTACAGCGCGCCCCGCCGCCCCAGCCGGGCGACCAGCCGTCCGGCGGCGGCAGAGGAGACCGTACCGACCAGGTACACCAGGAAGACCGAGCCCACGATGCCCTGCGGCAGGCTGAACGGGGCCTCCACGAGCCGGTATCCGATGACCGTGTACACGGCGCCGAACACCGTCATGAACAGCGCGCCGATCGCGTACAGCCGCCGCAGCAGCGGATTGGCGAGGTGCGCGCCGACGGTCCGCGCGAGCGCCTTCGGGTTCAGCGTGCCCGGGGTGAAGTGCCGGGCACGCGGCATCATGAAGTGGAAGACGACCGCGCAGGCCACGGCCAGCAGCCCGACCGCGCCGAGCGCCGCCCGCCAGCCCCACAGCTGCGCGATCCAGCCGGTGAGGATGCGGCCGCTCATCCCGCCGATGCTGTTCCCTGCCACGAACAGCCCGATCGCGGCGACCAGCGCCTTGGGCCGCACCTCCTCCGCCAGAAACGCCATCGCGGAGGCGGGCAGCCCGGCGAGCGCGGCGCCCTGCACGGCGCGCAGCGCGATCAGCGTGCCCAGCGAGGGCGCGAACGGCACGAACAGCCCGACCGTCACCGCGATCACCAGCGAGGCCGTCATCATCTGCCGCCGTCCGAACCGCTCGGACAGCGCGCTCAGCGGCAGCACGCACAGCGCCAGCGCGCCGGTCGCGGCGGACACCGTCCAGCTCGCCTGCCCCGCCGTCGCGCCGAAGGACGCGGAGACGGCGGGCAGCAGCGCCTGCGTGGAGTAGAGGAGCGCGAAGGTCGCGACACCGGCGGCGAAGAGGGCGAAGCTCATCCGGCGGTAGCCGGGGCGCCCGGGTTCGAGCCGGTCGGCGGTGTCGGCGACGGGGGACGACTGGGTCGAGGCGGCCACGGTGAGGGTGGACGCCCCGGTACTGGCGGGAGGCATGCGACGACCGTAGGCCGCGCCGGATTCATGCGTCCAATGCACAAACAGCGAATAATCAATCCCATGGCGCATCAACGCAGCTCACAGCCCCGGCTGTCACCGAGCAGTTACGAAGAAGACATCCGCGCGGTCCTCGCACCGCGCCTCGCGTACTTCGAGGCGGTCGCCCGCCACGAGCACGTCACACGCGCCGCCCAGGAACTGGGCGTCCCGCAGTCCACCCTCTCCCGCGCGATGGTGCGCCTGGAGGACGACCTGGGCGTCGCCCTGTTCGCGCGCAAGGGCCGCACGGTCTCCCTGACCCCGGCCGGCCGCACCTTCCTCGGCTCGGCCGAGCGCGCCCTCGCGGAGGTGGAGAAGGCCGCCGACTCGGTACGCGCCGACGCCGACCCCACCGCGGGCAAGGTGGCCTTCGGCTTCCTCCACACGATGGGCTCCGAGACCGTCCCCGCCCTCATCCGCGCCTTCCGGGCCGACCACCCCCGGGTCCGCTTCCAGCTCGTCCAGAACTACGGCGAGGCCATGATCGAACGCCTTCGCGCCGGCGGCCTCGACCTCTGCCTCACCTCCCCGGTCCCGGACGCCCCCGACCTGGTCACCCGCCGCCTGGACGAACAGCGGCTCCGCCTGGTCGTCCCCGAGGACCACCCCCTCGCCACCCGCCGCCGCATCCGCCTCGCCGAAGCCGCCGACGAAACCTTCGTCACCCTGGAACCCGGCTACGGCCTCCGCCGCATCACGGACGACCTCTGCGCGGCAGCGGGCTTCGTCCCCCGCGTCGCCTTCGAGGGCGAGGAGGCGGAGACCCTGCGCGGCCTGGTCGCGGCGGGCCTGGGCGTGGCCCTCCTCCCACCCCCGGCGGTGGCCCGCCCAGGCGTGGTGGAACTGTCGGTGACGGCCCCGAGGGCGGTGCGCGAGATCGGGGTGGCCTGGCTGGACGGGCACCCGGACACGGCCCCGGTGGCGGCGTTCAAGAAGTTCCTGCTGGGGCGGCGGGGGAGTTTGCTGCCGGGGTGAGGGGGCGCCGCGTGCGCCGGTTCTTCGGGGGTGGGGTTCCCCGCGTGGTCTTCGGATCCAGTGCTCAGGGGCGGCGGCCGACTTGAAGCAGCCCCGGCGTCACCGTGACGATGACGCCGGGACCATCCCCGCGCGTGCGGGGAGCAGGCGCTCGCGGCCCTGGCGTTTCGCCTTGTGCCGGGACCATCCCCGCGCGTGCGGGGAGCAGCCCTTGAGCCGGTACCGGCCCGGCTTGCCGTCGGGACCATCCCCGCGCGTGCGGGGAGCAGGAGAACGTGGCCGCACCGACCACGACCGAGTCGGGACCATCCCCGCGCGTGCGGGGAGCAGCAGACGGGATCTGTCAACCGAGTATTCGCATCGGGACCATCCCCGCGCGTGCGGGGAGCAGACAGCTCGTGCGTGCGTCCGGACTTCGTGCCGGGGACCATCCCCGCGCGTGCGGGGAGCAGCCTGCGTGACCTGCGACGTTACTCGGCGAGGAGGTCGTTTCTGACCACTTTCGAGGAATCCGGCATAACCGCCCCAAGTTGCCCATTGACTCATCAAGTTGTCCAAGTCGCGAGGGCATCATAGACGTTGCCCGTCGCTGCCGCAGGATCTTCGTGACAACTACCCCTTAACCTCTCCAATTTTCATCGTATGAACATCTCGCCGGGACCCCCTCCTGTATCCATGACCCATGACCACCGCAAGCCACTCCACCCCCCACCCCGGCCTCCGCGCCAGGCTCACCGCCCCCGCCCGCACCGTGTGGGCCAAGCACGACCGGGGCACCGACGGGTGGTTGCCGTTGTGGCGGCATATGGAGGACAGCGCAGCGGTCGCCGGGTTGCTTTGGGACGCGTGGTTGCCGGCCAACGTTCGGGCGCTCATCAGCTCGGAGCTCCCGGAAGGGCTGCGCGACGGGCGGCGGCTCGCGGTCTGGCTCGCAGGGGTCCACGACATCGGGAAGGCCACGCCCGCCTTCGCCTGCCAGGTCGATCCGCTCGCCGACCGCATGCGGGACGCCGGGTTGCAGATGCGCTCCGCCAAGGCCCTCGGCCCGGACCGGAGGATCGCCCCGCACGGGCTGGCCGGCCAGGCGCTGCTGGGGGAGTGGTTGCGGGAGCGGCACGGCTGGGCCAGGAAGCAGGTCGGGCAACTGACCGTCGTCGTCGGCGGGCACCACGGCGTGCCCCCGGAGCCCGGGCAGATCACCGCGCTGCAGAGGCACGGGCACCTCTTACGCAGCCCGGGCCCAAGTCGCGCCGCCTGGCAGCGCGTACAGGACGAACTGCTCGACGCGTGTGCCGACGAGTACCGCGTACGGGACCGGCTGGCCGCCTGGCGGGAGGTGCGGTTGCCGCAGACCGCACAGGTGCTGCTCACCTCCCTCGTGATCGTCGCCGACTGGATCGCCAGCAACGCCGACCTCTTTCCGTACTTCCCGCAGGACGCCGTCCGTAGCGGTGAGGAGCGCGTCGCCGCCGCCTGGCGCGGGCTGGATCTGCCCGCCCCCTGGTCCCCGCCGGACCCCATCGAGGACGCCCAGCAGCTCATCGGCTCCCGCTTCGGACTGCCGGAGGGGGCGAAGGCCCGCCCCGTGCAGGAAGCCGCCATCGAGCTGGCCCGCTCCATGGGCGGGCCGGGGCTGATGGTGATCGAGGCACCCATGGGCGAGGGCAAGACCGAAGCCGCGCTCGCCGTCACCGAGATCTTCGCCGCCCGCTCCGGGGCCGGCGGAGTCTTCTTCGCCCTTCCCACCATGGCCACCGGCAACGCCATGTTCCCCCGCCTCCTGGAGTGGCTGGAACGGCTCCCGTCCACCCGGGACGCCGAACACACCGTGCTCCTCGCGCACTCCAAAGCCGCGTTGAACGAGCGCTTCGCCGACCTCATGCGTGACATCCACCAGCGGATCGTCGCCGTCGATCTCGACGCCGAGGAGACGCGGCACGCCGCACCCGCAGGGTTCGTCGCGCACGCCTGGCTGCGCGGCCGCAAGAAGGCCATGCTGGCGTCATTCGTCGCCGGAACCATCGACCAGCTCCTCTTCGCCGGCCTCAAGAGCCGTCACCTGGCGATGCGTCACCTCGCTGTGGCCGGCAAGGTCGTCGTCATCGACGAGGCGCACGCGTACGACACGTACATGAGTGTCTACCTGGACCGGGTGCTGGCCTGGCTCGGTGCGTACGGGGTGCCCGTGGTGATCCTGTCCGCGACCCTTCCCGCCCGCAGACGGCGCGAACTCGTCGAGGCGTACGCGGGAACGGACGGTACGCCGGAGGCGTTCGCGGACGTGGCCGAGGCCACGGCCTACCCGTTGCTGACCGCCGTGACACCCGGGGGTTCGCCGGTCATGCGCGGCCCCGGTGCCTCCGGCCGTGGCACGGACGTCGTACTGGAACCGTTCGACGACGGAATGGACGCCCTCGTCGGGCGTCTCGCCCACGAACTGGACGGAGGTGGCTGCGCACTCGTCGTGCGCAACACCGTCACCCGGGTCCTGGAGACCGCGAAGGCGCTCCGGGCCACGTTCGGCGACGAGAACGTGACGGTGGCGCACTCACGCTTCATCGATGTCGACCGGGCCGCCAAGGACGCCGGTCTCCTCAAGCGCTTCGGGCCGCCCGGCGCCGCGCAGGGCCGTCCGGCCGGTCCGCACATCGTCGTGGCCAGCCAGGTCGCGGAGCAGTCCCTCGACGTGGACTTCGACCTGCTGGTCACCGATCTCTGCCCGGTCGACCTCCTGCTCCAGCGCATGGGCCGCCTGCACCGGCACCGGCGGGGCGAGGGCCAGCGGAACCGCCCCGAGCGGCTCCGACGCGCACGCTGCCTGGTCACCGGCGCCGACTGGCAGGCCGAGGTGCCCGTGCCCGTACGAGGGTCGGTCGCCGTGTACGGGGCGTACGCGCTGCTGCGATCGGCCGCGGTGCTCCTGCCGCACCTCAAGCAGGGTGCAGAACGTCCCGTACGGCTGCCCGACGACATCTGCCCGCTCGTCCAGGGCGCGTACGCGGACGACGCCGAGGTGCCCGCCGGTTGGGCGGACGCGATGGCCGACGCCCTTTGGCATCGCGAGCGGCACCTTGCCGACCAGGCCGAGCGTGCGGCCGTGTTCCGGCTGGGCAAGGTGGGTGCGCCGGGCCGACCGCTGTTCGGATGGGTCGCCGCCGGGGTGGGTGACACCGACGACAGCCCGGCCGGGCGCGCCCAGGTCCGTGACACCAGGGACGGCCTGGAGGTCCTGGTGGTGCGGCGGCGGGCCGACGGGGCGCTGACCACCGTTCCCTGGCTCGGACCGGACCGGAACGGTAGACCCCTCGGGAACCTGGAACTCCCGCTGGACCAGGTGCCGACCCGGCAGGCGGCGCGTGCGGCGGCGAGTTGCGGGCTGAGGCTGCCGATGCAGTTCTCGTACGCCGGCGTCATGGAGCGGGCCATCGCCGAACTGGAGGAACTGTACGTACCCGCTTGGCAGGCGAAGGACAGCCACTGGCTCTCCGGCCAGCTGATTCTCGCGCTCGACGAGGATTGTCAGACCCACCTGGCAGGCTTTTCCCTGAGCTACAGCGAGAGCGACGGCCTTGAGGTGACCCGTGACTGACACAGATGAAAACGCGGCCCGCGCGCTGTCGTTCGACCTCACATCGGAGCCGTGGATTCCGGTTCTGCGCCTGGATGGCGAACACGTCGAGATGTCGCTGCGGGAGGTGTTCAGCGAGGCCCACGAGGTGCGCCGGATCGTCGGAGACCTGCCCACCCAGGAGTTCGCCCTGTTACGGCTCCTGCTCGCCGTCGCCCACGATGCGCTCGACGGACCAGGGGACACCGACCACTGGGCGGAGTTGTGGGCCGATGACGACTGCTTCGCACCGGTCGGGGACTACCTCGACGAGCATCGCGGACGCTTCGACCTCTTCCACGCCCGTACGCCGTTCTTCCAGGTGGCCGGGTTGCACACGGCGAAGGGCGAGGTCTCGCCCCTGAACCGCATCGTGGCCGACGTGCCCAACGGGGCACCGTTCTTCAGCTCTCGTATGCCCGGGGCCGACCGGCTGACGTACGCCGAGGCCGCCCGTTGGATCGTGCACGCGCACGCGTACGACACGTCCGGCATCAAGACCGGTGTCGTGGGCGACGACCGGGCCAAGAAGGGCAAGGTCTACCCGCTCGGGGTGGGCTGGGCGGGCACCCTGGGAGGTGTCTTCGCCGAGGGGGAAACGCTGCGGGAGACGCTTCTGCTCAACATGGTGGCGCCCGCGGTCACGGTCGGCCTCAGCGACTGGGACGCCGGCGACGACCTCCCCGCCTGGCGACGCACGGCATGTGGCCCGGGCGCCGAGCCCGTACGCCGTCCCACCGGCGTCCGCGACCTCTACACCTGGCAGACCCGGCGCATCCTGCTGCATGCGGATGGCGACGGCGTCCACGGCGTGGTTCTCGGCTACGGAGACCCGCTCACCGCCCGCAACAAGCACGGCTGCGAGCCGATGACCGCCTGGCGACGCAGCAGGACGCAGGAGAAGAAGCACGGCGAGGCGACCGCCTACATGCCACGCGAGCACGACCCGACCCGCTCGGCATGGCGGGGGCTCGGATCCTTGATCGCCAACAGGGGCGCACCCGCACAGGGCGCGGAAGCCGCCGACTACCTCCCGCCCAGACTCTTCGAGTGGATCGCGCAACTGGTGACGGACGGCGAGCTGGACGAGGGCTACCTGGTCAGGGCGCGGATCGTCGGCGCCCAGTACGGGACGCAGCAGTCAGTGATCGACGAGGTCGTCGACGACCACGTGCCCCTGGCAGTCGTCCTGCTCCACGAGCGCAAGAGCGAATACGCGGAGCAGGCGATCAGCGCCGTGACCGACGCCGAGAACGCCGTCATGGCACTCGGGGACCTCGCGACGAACCTCGCCCGCGCCGCCGGTACCGAAAGCGACGGCCCCCGGGCCACGGCCCGTGACACGGGCTTCCACGTGCTGGGCACCCACTTCCGGACCTGGCTGGCAGGCATGGACGGCTGCACGGACCCGTACGCGGCACGGGCCGACTGGCAGAGACAGGTGCACGAGATCGTGTCCCGGCTGGGTGACGGCCTCATCGACCGGGCCGGCGATGCCGCCTGGCAGGGCGTGCTCATCACGGTCAAGTCGCGTACGGAATGGCTGAACGCCGGTCTCGCCGGCAACTGGTTCCGCCACCGGCTCGACACCTGCACGGGCCGTGCCCAGGAACCCGACCGACCGACGACGGAGACCGACGGCGAACCGGAGGCCGTCGCGCCCGCCGCCGCGCTTGCCACCGAGGGGCACGTATGACGACGATCACCACCCCCGCTCAGCTCACGCCCCGCAAGCGGGTAGAACAGCTTGCCGGTCAACGCATCGCCCTCTATCAACCGGGATACCTGAAAGACGTTCCGAGCGCGGTCGCGGCCCTTGCCAGGCTGCGCAGAGGCGCCGGCCAGGCGCCGGAGCGCGTGCCCGACCTGTGGAATCTCATCGACACCTCGTCCCTGCACGTTCCCTGCGACGGCGCGCGCGAACTGAGCGAAGCCGAACTCGAACGTGCGGAAAACGCCCTCCATGTCGCCCTCACGCTGTGGGCGCTGCACCAGCAGTCCCGCAGGGAAGCGGGGATGCACGAACAAGGGAGCCGCGGAAAGCCTCGCGGCCTCGGTGCCGGGGTGCGCCGCATGATGAAGCCGGGTGAGATCGACGACCCGCTGCGCAAGCGGCTGGTCCGGGCGGGTGCGGCGCCCGACGTGACCATCCTGGCCCAACGGCTGAGGGACATCGTTCTGCTCCTGCGCCGCGAGCGGTTCTCCCTCGACTATGTGCTGCTGGCCGGGCAGCTCTACACCTGGCAGTGGCCCGACGGCCCCGACCAGGTACGCAGGGAATGGGGGCGGTCCTTTCACGCCTGGCAGGGGGAGAAGGAGGACGACGGCCAGAAGCCCGGCGGCGATGCGCCGGCGGACGACTGACGCGTCCACGCGGCCCGTACTCCTCGAACGGCCGGCATTCCGTCGACCCGGCCCGACAGCCTCCACACATCAGCTCGTACGACAAGGACGTCTCGTGAACCGTTTCTACCTCGATGTGCACGCCCTCCAGACCGTTCCACCGAGCAATCTGAACCGTGACGACACCGGTTCCCCGAAGTCCTCGGTGTACGGCGGCGTGCCCCGCGCTCGCGTATCCAGCCAAGCGTGGAAGAAGGCCACCCGCGACTACTTCAAGACGAAGAAGCTTCTCGACCCGAGCGAACTGGGCGTCCGGACCAAAAAGGTGGTCGAGATTCTGGCCGACCGCATTCACGAGCAGGACGGGGCCATCCCCGAGCCCGAGGCCCTGGAGCTGGCGGCCGCGGTCATCACAGCCACCGGGCTCAAGATCGAAGTGCCCAAGCGCAAAGGCTCCGGGAAGAAGTCGACGGCAGAGGACGCCGGTGACGAGGAGACGCGGGAAGCGGCGGCACAGGCCAAGTACCTGGTCTTCCTCAGTGCCCGTCAGCTCGACGGGCTGGCCCGGTTCGCCGTCGAAGGCGCCGCCGACATCGCCGAGTTCCTGAAGGACAAGGACAACAAGGCCCGGGTGAAGCAGATCGCGGACACCCGGCACTCGGTCGACATCGCGCTGTTCGGACGCATGGTCGCGGATTCCACCGACTTCAACGTGGACGCGGCGGTGCAGGTCGCCCACGCCATCAGCGTTCACCGCGTGGACAACGAGTCCGACTACTACACGGCGGTGGACGACCACAACAAGGACACCGAGCCGGGCGCCGGAATGATCGGCACCGTCGACTTCAACTCCGCGACGCTCTATCGCTACGCGGCCCTCGGCATCCACCAGCTGGCGGCCAACCTGGGGGAGGGGCTGCAGGAGGACGAGTCCAGGGCCACCCCGGTGCGCCGGGCAGCCGAGGCGTTCGTACACGGCTTCATCGAATCCCTGCCCACCGGAAAGATCAACACGTTCGGTCATCACACGCTGCCCGACGCCGTCGTCGTCAAGCTCCGCACCACCCGTCCCATCAGCTTCGTCGCGGCGTTCGAGGAGCCGGTACGAGGAGACCTCGGCGGTCACATGTCCGAGGCGTGCGCACGCCTCGCCGAGTACATCCCGGACGTCGAGCGGGCGTACGGTGACGAAGGGTCGACCCTCACGTGGGTGCTCCGCGTCGGCCCGAACACCCGGAAGCTCGCGGACATCGGCACGGAGTCCTCCAACCTCGGCGCACTCGTCGCCTCGGTGGGACAGGCCGTCGCCGAGCGCCTGGAGAAGCCGGAATGAGCGTGTTGACCCTGAGGCTGGCGGGCCCCTTGCAGTCCTGGGGTTCGTCCGCCCGCTTCGCTCGCCGCACCACGGAGTCGGCGCCCACGAAGAGCGGAGTGATCGGTCTGCTCGCGGCGGCGGCAGGCATGGAGCGGGGCGACGACGCGGCGCTGGCCGCCCTCAGCAGCCTGAGGTTCGGTGTTCGGATCGACCAACCGGGAAGCCGTGTAAGGGACTTCCAGACGGCGCATCACGCGGTCACCGGCACCTCCATGCCGCTGTCCGAACGCTTCTACCTGGCCGACGCGGTGTTCGTGGCGGCAGTGGCAGGCGAGACCGGTCTGCTCACCCACCTGCACGCGTCCTTGCGGGCTCCGGTGTATCCGCCGTTCCTCGGCCGCCGCTCCTGCCCGCCCGCGCAGCCGGTGGAGTTGGGCGTACGCGACGGGGACTCGCTTCACCAGGCGCTGGCGGACGAGCCGTGGCAGGCGGCCGCCTGGTACCGCCGTCAGTACCAGGGCAAGGCCACGGTGCCGCTGACCGTTCTCCGAGAGGCCGAAGAGCAGGAGACAGACGCCGACTACCAGCGTGATCAACCACTCAGCTTCGCCGCCGAGCAACGCCGGCACGCTCTGCGCACGGTGGTCAGCAGGACGGTGACGGTCGCCAATCCGGACGCCGTGCCCCGACAGGCCGTACGGCCCCGGCACGAGCCGCTCGACGCCCTGGAGGAGAGTGCCTGATGTTCCTGACCCGCTTCCGCATGAACACCGCGCGCACGGGCGCACGCCGTCTGCTGTCCTCCCCCCAGGTGCTGCACGCCGCCGTCATGGCGTCGTTCCCGGGACTCCTGCCCACGGAGGCGGCTGACGCTGCCGGCGGCCCTCGGGTGCTGTGGCGCCTCGACGAGAACGCGCGCGCCGAGGTACTGCTGTATGTCGTCAGCCCCGACCGGCCCGATCTGACCCACTTGGTGGAGCAGGCGGGTTGGCCCGCGGTTGCCGATGCCCAGTCCCCGGGCTGGCAGACGCGGCCGTACGCTCCTTTCCTCGACCGACTGGCCCAGGGGCAGCGGTGGGCGTTCCGGTTGACCGCGAACCCGGTCCACGACATACGGCGGAAGCCGGACGAGCCCCGTAAGCGCACCGCACATCTCACCCCCGTGCACCAGATGGGGTGGCTTCTCGACCGCCAGGAGCGCTGCGGTTTCCATGTCGTCGAAAAGCCGCAGAGCGAACGGCTGCTGCCGGCCGGGACCACGCACCGTGGTCACGGTCACCACGGCGACCGGTACCGGTTGACGGTAGGCGACCGTCGCGGCCTCGCCTTCGACAAGGGACGAGGCGAGGGGAAGCGGGCCGGACGCGTCAGCATCGTGACGGTGACGTTCGACGGCCACCTGGAAGTGACGGACCCGGTCGCCTTCCGGCGGACACTCACACGCGGGCTCGGCAAGGCGAAGGCGTACGGCTGCGGCCTGCTGACGCTGGCACCGCTCACCGGAACGGAATGATCCGGTGGCCACGGTCTCCCAGCGCGCCGCTCTCACCCCTCGCCACCTCACCCGTACCGGCGAACGGTTGTCCTTCATCTACCTGGAGCGCTGCGTGGTGCACCGGGACGCCAACGCGATCACCGCTGAGGACGCGGAAGGCGCGACACACATCCCTTCGGCGACGATCGGCACCCTGCTCCTGGGGCCGGGCACCCGGATCACCCACCAGGCGATGAGCGTCCTGGGCGAGACCGGTGCCGCCGTCGCTTGGGTCGGTGAGCAGGGCGTGCGGTATTACGCGGGCGGGCGTGCGCTGACCCGCTCGTCCGCCCTTGCCGAGGCACAGGCGGTCCAGTGGGCGAACCCCCGCAGCCGTCTGTCCGTGGCCCGTGCGATGTACCGGCTGCGTTTCCCGGACGAGAACCCCGACGGACTCACCCGCAAAGGGCTCCTCGGCCGGGAGGGCCGCCGGGTCAAGGACTGCTACCGGGCCGAAGCGGCCCGTACGGGCATCCGCTGGAGGGGCCGTCGGTACGTCCCCGGCGACTTCACCGCCGGTGACGCGGTCAACCAGGCGATCACCGCTGCGGCCCAGTGCATGTACGGAGTGGCCCACGCGGTCGTGTCGTCCCTCGGGTGCAGCCCCGCCCTGGGCTTCGTCCACTCCGGCCACGAGCTCTCCTTCGTCCTCGCCATAGCCGACCTGTACAAGACGGGACTCGGCATCCCGCTCGCCTTCGACGTGGCTGCGGAGAGCGAGGAGGACGTGGCATCCCGGACCCGGCGGGCCCTCCGCGACCGCATCAACGAGACCTCGCTGCTGGACCGGTGCGTGGACGACATCAAGAACCTGCTGGGCGCGGTCGCCCCCGGCGTCGAACGGGACGTGGTCACGCTGCAGAGCGACGGCGGCGAGGAGGTCGCCGCCGGCCGGAACTACGGGGGGACGGAGCCCCGCGAGGCGGAGGAGATGTTCTGGTGACGGTGATCGTGCTCACCAACTGCCCGGTCGGTCTCCGTGGCTTCCTCACGCGCTGGCTCCTGGAGATCTCGGCGGGCGTCTTCATCGGCAACCCGTCGGCAAGGATCCGCGACGTGCTCTGGGCGGAGGTCCAGGAATACGCGAACCAGGGCCGCGCGCTGCTGGCTCACACCACCGACAACGAACAGGGCTTCACCTTCCGCACCCACGACCACAAGTGGCATCCGACCGACCACGAGGGCCTGACCCTGATCCACCGCCCGAACGAGGCAGCGCCCAAGCCCCCGGTGCCCGCCGAGGGGCCGAAGCAAGGATGGAGCAAGGCGGCGAAGCGGCGCCGGTTCGGCCGGGGGTGAGCGGTTGAGCTGCGGCGACCGCTTGGGCTGCTAGGCCGGTTTCAGTGAAAGTGGCGCGGAACGGCTCCGGGGGACGGTAGACCGGCAGGTCGCGGGGGCCCGCCCCGCGCGTGCGGGGATGCCCCACCGCGTTGTGCACGAGCAGACTCCGTCGTGTGGGCGTGGGTGCCGCCTCCCCCGTAAGGACTTCTCACCCCACCCCCAACGACTCCCCGAACCCCACCGCCAGCGGCATCCGCAGCCCCAGTGGCGGCGGGGCCGCCAGCGCGTCCGTCACCGGGCGGGCGTACGCGTGGCCGAACAGTGTGCCGCGTACGAAGTCGGCGGCCAGGGCGGCGACCTCCGAGCGGTGTTGGCGCAGCCCGTGCCCGTCCGAGTGGACCTCGAAGCGGCAGGTGTCGCGGTTGGCCTTCTTGGCGCGTTCGGCGAGGCGGAAGGAGAGCTCCGGGGCGCAGCGCATGTCGTTGGTGCCGTGGACCAGCAGGACCGGGCGGCCGACCAGGTGCTTCACCGGTTCGGGGTCGGCGGACGGGTCGCCGGGGAGCCAGGGGGCCATGGCCAGGACCGCGCCGACCGCCGGGTGGCCGCCCGCGCGGAGGGCCGCCCGGGCGCCCATGCCGTGGCCGGCCAGGCAGAGGGGGACGTCGCCGTAGCGGCGTACGGCCTCGTCCACCGCCCACTCCGCGTCCGCCGCGAGGTGGGCGTCGTCCTCGTTCCAGCCGCGGCAGCGGTAGCGCACCACATGGGCGGTGAGGCCGTCGGCGCGGCCCGCGTGGGCCAGGGCGCGGGCCAGCGGGAGCAGGCGGGCGTGGGAGAGGGAGGAGGGGCGGCGGTGCGAGTGGGGCTCGCCGTCCGGGAGCAGCAGGACCACGCCGCCGACCGTTGATGCTCCGGCCGCCGCTCCGACGGCCCGTCCCAGCCGTGCCGCCGGCTGGGGGAGTGCGCGCTGTGCCATGGCGTACACAGTGTCAGACCGGCGCGGGTCCGCCACCCCCGTTCGCGGGGTCTGTTACGCAGCGGGGCGCACGAAGGCTCGACCGTACCGTTATGCAACGACTAGCCCGCTCTACGCGCGTAGGCGCTACAGTGCCTGGATGATGAGCCCGACCCTCCACGTGCCCGGCCCGGACCAGATCCGGCGTGCCCCCAAGGTCCTTCTGCACGACCACCTCGACGGCGGTCTGCGCCCCGGAACGATCGTCGATCTCGCAGCGGCGACCGGCTACGACGCGCTTCCCGAGAACGAGCCCGACAAGCTCGGCATCTGGTTCCGGGAGGCGGCCGACTCCGGTTCGCTGGAGCGGTATCTGGAGACGTTCGCCCACACCTGCGCGGTCATGCAGACCCGTGACGCGCTGGTCCGGGTCGCCGCCGAGTGCGCCGAGGACCTGGCGGCCGACGGTGTCGTCTACGCCGAGGTGCGGTACGCCCCCGAGCAGCACCTGGAGGCCGGGCTGACCCTCGAAGAGGTGGTCGAGGCCGTCAATGAGGGTTTCCGCGAGGGCGAGCGGCGGGCCCGGCAGGACGGCAACCGCATCCGCGTCGGCGCCCTGCTCACCGCCATGCGGCACGCCGCGCGCTCCCTGGAGATCGCCGAACTCGCCAACCGCTACCGGGACCAGGGCGTCGTCGGCTTCGACATCGCGGGCGCCGAGGCCGGGTTCCCGCCCACCCGGCACCTGGACGCGTTCGAGTACCTCAAGCGCGAGAACAACCACTTCACGATCCACGCGGGCGAGGCGTTCGGGCTGCCGTCGATCTGGCAGGCCATCCAGTGGTGCGGTGCCGACCGGCTCGGGCACGGGGTCCGCATCATCGACGACATCGAGGTCGCGGAGGACGGCTCCGTGAAGCTGGGCCGGCTCGCCTCCTACGTACGGGACAAGCGCATCCCGCTGGAGATGTGCCCCACGTCCAACCTCCAGACCGGTGCCGCGTCCTCGTACGCGGAGCACCCCATCGGGCTGCTCCGCAAGCTGCACTTCCGGACCACCGTCAATACTGACAACCGTCTCATGAGCGGTACGAGCATGAGTCAGGAATTCGAGAAGCTGACCGAGGCTTTCGGATACACGCTCGATGACATGCAGTGGTTCACCGTCAATGGAATGAAGTCCGCGTTCATTCCTTTCGATGAACGTCTGGCGATGATCAATGACGTCATCAAGCCCGGATATGCCGAGCTGAAGTCCGAATGGCTTTTCGAGCAGACCGCTGCGACCAGCGTGTCTTCCTCGTTGGCCGGCTGACGGAGTCGTACGGGGAACGGCCGGGGAGAGGTTTTCCCGGCCGTTTTTCCGTAGGGGCGGATGTTTGCGGAGCGGGGCTGCGGATGGCTACGTTGCATAGCCGCTCACGTCCCCTTCCCCAAGGATGAATGTCATATGAAGCAGTCTGCCGCCAGGACTCTCGGTGTCGCCGTACTCGGTGCCGCTTTCGCCGCTGCCGCCGCCGGAACCGCGTCCGCCTCCGCGCTGCCGCTGGAGACCGCGACCAGCCTCCTGCCCGTCGCCGGTGCCGTGGCCGACGCCACCTCGACGCTGCCGGTCCAGGACACCGCCGACCAGCTCCTCGGCACCAGCCAGACCAAGGTCCTCGGCGACGCCACCACCCCCGTCAAGGGCCTCCTCGGCGGCATGCCGGCCGGCGGTCTGACCACCAGCGGCCTGTCCGCCAACGGTCTGCCGCTCGGCCGCTGAGCCGAAGCCGGAACATGCCGGTGGGCGGGCACCCCCCTCGGGGTGCCCGCCCACCGGCATGTGCGGGGGACGGCTACCAGGCGGCCGAGGAGGACGGCCGCTCCTGGGGCAGCAGCAGCCACAGCGCCAGGTAGAGCAGGAACTGCGGGCCCGGCAGCAGGCACGAGACCAGGAAGATGATGCGCATGGTCCTCGCCGACGTGCCGAAACGCCGCGCCAGCGCTGCGCACACTCCGCCGATCATGCGTCCGTCACGGGGGCGGGCAAGTGCGGCCATGGTGGGCTCCTTCGCGAACCGTTGCGGGGAGCAGTCCGTTGTGCTCCCGGTACCTCCATCGTCGCGCGACGAACCGGACGAAGCGTCGCTCTACGGGGCCATCCCGACCCCGGAAATCGTCGGGGTCGAACCCTGAGGCGCCTCGTGCCCGCCCCGCGACACCACCCGCGGCTCCGGTCCGCCGCGCCGGCGCAGGCACGCCCGGCACGCCGGGACCACCAGGGCATGGGCGAGGGCGACGCCCGCCGTGTTCAGGAACAGCGAGTCCACGTCCACCACCTGACCGGCCACCCCGGTCTGCCCCAGCTCGATGGCCAGCGAGATCAGCGCACCGGCCGCGACCGTACGGGCCAGCGACAGCCACGGGGACACGTACAGCCGGCCCCCGGCCATCGGGAGCAGCACGCCCAGCGGCGCCAGCAGCAGCAGCCCGCCGCCGATCCGGCGGAACGCGGCGGCCGGGCCGAGCGACAGATCGGCCCTGATGCCGGCGAACGGCGAGAGGTTGGGGGCGTCCATCCACGGCACGTCCAGCGGACGCAGGGTGAGCCACCCGACGAGCAGCAGATGCGCGAGGAGCAGCGACACCCCGACCGCGCGGAAGCGGATGACGGCCTGGCCGTCCGTACCTTGACGCACGAAGCCCTAGACGCGGGCGGCGGCAGGATCGGTTCCGCAGGACCGGGGGAGACCTGCCTCACGGCGGGCCCCCGAGGCACCCTACGGCGCCCCCACCGTGCTCGGCACCGCCTTCGGGCTGGCCTTCGTCTCCGCCGTGCAGAGGTAGCCGCGGGCCGGGTACTCGCCCGGGCCGCCCAGTGTCACCGTGTCGCCGGGAGCCAGGGACTCGCTGTCCGCGAAGGTGCAGACGACCTGGGCCAGGGCCTCGGCCGACAGGTCCTCCGGCTGCTCGTTGAGCCGCAGCGCGTCCTTCGCGTCGCCCGGGCGGGGGCCGAAGACGCGGAGCGTCCCGGGCACACCGGTGGAGAAACCCGCCTGCCGTTCGTCGGCCGTGGGCTGCCTGCGCAACTCGTCCAGCAGTTCCGTGGCGACCGCCAGCCGGTCCGACCCGGCCCCTTGCACCTGCACCGCCCGGTCCACCGTCACCAGCTGCGAGGCGCAGACCAGGTACACCTGCACGGGGATGCCCCGCCGGGCCTGGGCCGCGGCGTCCTCGGCGGGCATCGCGCACGGCACCCGGGACGGGGCGGCGCCCGCGTCCACCGGCACCGACGTCGTACGGATGCCGCAGCCCGCCGCCAGCACGGCACAGAGTGCGGCACCTGCCAGGGCGGCGGCGGTTCGGTGTCCCCGGCGTTCGCTGCGCCTCACGTCGCGTCGTCCTCCTGGTGCTCCGGTATCGGTGCGTCGTGGTCCCCGCCGGTACGGCTCGGCGCCCCGGGGTCGCGCGGCAGGCGCAGCACGAAGACCGCGCCGTCCCCGTCGGGGGAGTTGCGGGCGGTGATGTCGCCGTTGTGGATGTGCGCGTTCTCCATGGCGATGGAGAGCCCGAGGCCGCTGCCGTCCGAACGCGGCCTGGAGGCGCTCGCCTTGTAGAACCGGTCGAAGACGTGCGGCAGGACGTCCTCGGGGATGCCGGGGCCGTGGTCCCGGACCTCGATCACCAGCTCCTCGCCCTCGATCCGCACCGAGACCCGTACCGGCGAACCGCCGTGCTTGAGCGCGTTGCCGATCAGGTTCGCCAGGATCACGTCGAGCCGGCGCGGGTCGAGGCGGACCATCGTGCCGCGCTCGGCGTCCAGTTCGACCGCGTCCAGCCAGGCGCGGGCGTCGATGCAGGCGGTCACCTGGTCGGCGACGTCCACGTCGTCCAGGACCAGGCGGGCGGTGCCCGCGTCGAAGCGGGTCACCTCCATCAGGTTCTCCACGAGGTTGTTCAGCCGGCGGGTCTCGCTGACCACCAGGTTCACCGCGGGGGCGATCATCGGGTCGAGGCTGTCGACCTCGTCCTCCAGCACCTCCGTGACCGCGGTGAGCGCCGTCAGCGGCGTACGCAGCTCGTGCGACATGTCGGCGACGAAGCGGCGGCTGGCCTCCTCGCGGGCGCTCATGTCCGCGACCTTCTTCTCCAGCGAGCCGGCGGTCCGGTTGAACGTGCGCGACAGATCGGCCAGTTCATCGGTGCCGGACACCACGAGCCGGGTGTCGAGCTTGCCCTCGCCGAGCTTGCGGGCCGCGTCCCCGAGCCGCTGCACCGGCCGCAGTACGGTCGTCGCCGCCGCCTGCGCGAGCAGCGCCGAGCCGACCAGGGCGAGCGCCGTGGCGATCCCCAGCGACCAGGCGAGCGAGCTGAGGTCCTGCCGCTCCTGGTCGAGCGACTTCAGCATGTAGCCGGTCGGCCCACCGCCGATGATCTTCGTACCGGCGACGAGATACGGCGTGCCGCGTATCGAGGTGCGCTGCCAGAACAGGTGGTACTCGTACTTGTTGCCCGCCTTGACCGGCTGCTTCCGGTCCACCTGCTCCTGCAGCGACAGCGGTACGTTGTCGCGGGTGAAGGTGTCCAGGTCGCTGTTGCCGACGATGGGCTTGCCCGCGTCGCGCTGGTCGATCAGGAGCACGCTGTAGCCGGGGCTGCTGCTCGCCATCTGCACGGCGGCCGTCTGCAGGTCCTCCTTGGTGGGGCGCAGCGGCAGCGAGGCCGCCCGGGACTGCATCTCCTGGCGGAAGTCCCCGAGCGCCGCGTCCTGGGTGCGCGTCAGCACCGCCTCGCGGTTGAGCCAGTACGCGATGCCGGAGGCCGAGACGGCGGCGGTCAGCGCGACGAGGCCGAAGACGATGACGAGCCGCAGGCGCAGGCTGGTCCAGCGGAGCCCGGCGCGCAGGCCCCGCCGCACAGCCGTGCTCACTGCGGCGAGTCCAGCCGGTAACCCACGCCCCGCACCGTACGGATCAGGGTCGGCGACGACGGCACGTCCTCCACCTTGGCGCGCAGCCGCTGGACACAGGCGTCCACCAGGCGGGAGTCGCCCAGGTAGTCGTGCTCCCAGACGAGGCGCAGGAGCTGCTGGCGGGACAGGGCCTGGCCGGGCCGGCGGCTCAGTTCGAGCAGGAGGCGCAGCTCGGTCGGCGTGAGCTGGAGGTCCTCGCCGTTCTTGGTGACGGTCATGGCGGAGCGGTCGATCACCACGTTCCCGAACGTCGCGGAGTCGGTCGACTCCCGTTCGCCGCGGCGCAGCACCGCGCGGATGCGGGCGTCGAGCACCCGGCCCTGCACGGGCTTGACCACGTAGTCGTCGGCGCCGGACTCCAGCCCCACCACGACGTCGATGTCGTCGCTGCGGGCGGTCAGCAGGATGATCGGCAGCTGATCGGTGCGGCGGATGCGCCGGCACACCTCGAAGCCGTCGATCCCGGGCAGCATCACATCCAGCACGACCAGGTCGGGGCGCTGCTCGCGCAGCAGGTTGAGGCCGTCCTCTCCCGTCGCCGCGGTGGCCACACGGTGGCCCTGGCGTGACAGCGAGAGTTCGAGGGCCGTGCGGATGGCGTCGTCGTCCTCGATCAGCAACAGGAAAGGCACTGGGTCATTCTGACCCATGGGGCGCCCCAGTTCGACAGTTGGTCCCCCCTGATGCGTGCCCCATACGTCCCTCATGCATCCGGAAGCACGGATTCGCGCCGCCGCCGGGCCCTGTGACAGCCCTGTGACAGTCGGCGGACAGCGCCATGAAACTGCCCCGGCAAGCTCGTTGGCACAAGGAACGGACGGACTCCACCGATGGGGGGCGCGAGATGAACGCAACTCACAGCACCAACGCAAGCGCAGTCGTCACGCGTCTCCACGATGTCGGGCGGAGCACCGAGAAGTCCGGCGCCGCAGTGAACGGACGGGGGTGCGTTCGAGGCGCCGGGCGTCAGCACACGTCATTCATGACGGTGGTTGACGCGGGTAACGGGGGAAGCGCGTACGGGGAGGGCTCGGGGGAGCGGAAGGCACCGGAGCGGTCCGGGGACGCCGAAGCGGCGTTCACGGCCTACGTCCGGGAGCGCCGCGCCTCCCTGTACGCCACCGCCTACCACCTGACCGGTGACCGGTTCGAGGCCGAGGACCTGCTCCAGAGCGCCCTCTTCTCGACGTACCGGGCCTGGGACCGCATCAGCGACAAGGCCGCTGTCGGCGGTTATCTGCGCCGCACGATGACCAATCTGCACATCAGCGCCTGGCGCAGGCGCAAGCTGAACGAATACCCGACCGAGGAGCTCCCGGAGACGGCGGGCGACACGGACGCGATGCGCGGTACGGAGCTGCGCGCCGTGCTCTGGCAGGCGCTGGCGCGCCTCCCCGAGCTGCAGCGCACGATGCTCGTGCTGCGGTACTACGAGGGCCGCACGGACCCCGAGATCGCGTCCATCCTCGACATCAGTGTCGGCACGGTGAAGTCGAGCATCTGGCGGTCGCTCCGCCGGCTGCGCGAGGACGAGGACCTGAGCTTCGGCCGTGACGAGGAGGAGTCCTTCGGCGAGCTGGTGGCCTGAAGGCTGGGGGAACGGGGGAGCCGCCGCGTCGGGGGATGCGGTGGTGCTGTTACGGGGGAGACAACGGGGGCCCGGGGGATACGGGGGTATCCCGGGGGACAACGGGGATACGGGGGTATCTCGGGGGGCAAGGGGGAGCTGCGGGGTCGGACGGGCCGGGGGGTCCTGTCCGGCCCCGCAGCGCGTTTCGGGGGCTCCGCCCCCGGACCCCCGCTCCTCAATCGCCGGAGGGGCTTGAATGGGCCGGCGTCCTGCACCGCCCCGCAGCGGCCGCCGCCAGGCGGCCCAGCGCCTCCTGCTTCGCGCACGCGTGCGCGCCCAGCGCGACGTGGCGGGCCACGATGCGGCGCTCCGTACGCATCAGACGCCACCCGCGCCGCAGCAGGAACGGCACCGACTTGCGGCCCTCGCGCAGGTCGCGGAGGAGGCGGCGGCGGAAGGTCGTGGAGGGGCGGCCGCGCAGGCAGAGGGCGTCGGCCAGCAGGCCCAGGGACTGGCAGCGGTCGATGACGTCGGCCGCGAAGATGCCCTCGGCCACGAAGAGCGGGGTGCGCCCGATGTGCAGGACCTCGTGCCCGGTTCGGGAGCTGGTGGAGATGTCGTACACCGGGACGTCGGTGCGGCCGGTCCGGCAGAGCTCCGTGATCGCGGTGACGGCCGCGTCGGCGTCCCAGGAGTCCGGGGAGTCCCAGTCGATGTCCGTACTGCCCTCGACCAGCGGCAGGGTGGGGTCGCCGGTCTCCTTGTAGAAGTCGTCGAGCCGCAGGACCGGGAGGCCGGTGCGGGCGGCGAGGGACGACTTGCCGGAGCCGGAGGGGCCCGTCAACAGGACGACGCGGGTCGAAAGCGCTTGGGAACTCACAGAACACGAGTGTGCGGCATTGACCCGATCAAGGGACCCCCCGGAGGTCCTGTTGGTATCGCGCATCACACCTCAACTACTCTGTGCATTCGGTCGATTACCCGGCCGATGGTCCGATCGTCCCGATCAGGTGGGAAATCCATGGCACGTCACGCACTGTCCAAGTCCCGGCGCCGCACCCTGCTGCGCGCAGGTCTGACCGTCACCGCGGTCGGCGCCGCGCTCGGCGCGGGGGGTGCGGCGGCGCAGGCCGCCCCGCTGCCCGTCGTCCAGGAGACCGGGGCCGACATCGGCCTCGCGGAGGCCACCGAGGCGGCCGGCGGAGCGGTCACCGGGGCGCTCGGGCAGTCGCTGGAGCACAGCATCGCGCCCGTCACCCACCTGCGGCTCGACCCGCTGGCCGGCACCGGTACGGACCCGCTGGACAACGCGGTGGGCACCCAGGTCGCCGACTTCAAGCCGCTCTCCACCGCGCTGGTCACCGACCCGCTGACGAGCGGCGGCGCCATCAAGGACCTGCCCGTCGTGGGCCCGCTCGCGGAGGGCCTGCGCGGCTGAGTCTCCGCGGGCGGCGGGACGGCCCGTTCCCCCGGAGGTGCCTCCGGGGAACGGGCCGTCGCCGGGTGGGGTCAGTACGAGGAGCCCGAGGCGCCCAGCGCACCCGTCGGGTGCCAGACCGTCTTGGTCTCCAGGAACGCCGTCAGGCGGTGCGTGCCCGGGTCGGCGGTCCAGTCGTCGCCGTCCACAGCCTGTGGATGAGCGGCGCCTTGCGCCTCCTTCTCGGAGTGGTGGCGGGAGACCGGTGGGCGGGAGACGCGCTTCAGGTTGTCCGCCGCCGCGATCTCCAGCTCCTTCGCGAGCGCCGCGTCCGCCCCCGTGAGGTCGATGCCGTTCACGTCCTGGTGGGCGGCGAGCGGCGCGGCGATCTCCGCGGTCCTCCCCGACAGGATGTTGACCACACCGCCCGGCAGGTCCGAGGTGGCCAGCACCTCGCCCAGCGACAGGGCGGGCAGCGGGGACTTCGCGGAGGCCACCACGACCACGGTGTTGCCGGCCGCGATCACCGGGGCGATCACCGAGACCAGGCCGAGGAACGAGGACTCCTGCGGCGCCAGGACCGTGACCACACCGGTCGGTTCGGGCGTCGACAGGTTGAAGAACGGGCCCGCGACCGGATTCGCCCCGCCCACGATCTGGGCGATCTTGTCCGTCCAGCCCGCGTACCAGACCCAGCGGTCCACCGCCGCGTCCACCACCGCCGCCGCCTTGGACTTGGACAGGCCCTCCGCCTCGGCCACCTCGCGTACGAACTGCTCGCGGCGGCCCTCCAGCATCTCCGCGACGCGGTAGAGGATCTGGCCGCGGTTGTACGCGGTGGCGCCGGACCAGCCGCCGAACGCCTTGCGGGCGGCCACGACCGCGTCGCGGGCGTCCTTGCGGGAGGACTGGGGCGCGTTCGCCAGCCACTTGCCCTTCGAGTCCGTCACCTCGTACACCCGGCCGCTCTCGGAGCGGGGGAACTTGCCCCCGACGTACAGCTTGTAGGTCTTGAAGACGCTCAGACGGTTATCGGACATCGAGGTACGCCTCCAGGCCGTGACGGCCGCCTTCGCGGCCGAAGCCCGACTCCTTGTAACCGCCGAACGGCGAGGTCGGGTCGAACTTGTTGAACGTGTTGGCCCAGACGACGCCCGCCCGGAGCTTGTTCGCCACCGCGAGGATGCGCGAGCCCTTCTCCGTCCAGATGCCGGCCGACAGGCCGTACTGGCTGTTGTTCGCCTTGGCGACGGCCTCGTCCGGCGTACGGAACGACAGCACGGACAGCACCGGGCCGAAGATCTCGTCGCGGGCGATGGTGTGTGCCTGGGTGACGTTGGTGAACAGCGTCGGGGCGAACCAGTAACCCGCCGAGGGGAGTTCGCACGGGGCGCTCCAGCGCTCCGCGCCCTCCGCCTCGCCGGTCTCCGTGAGCGCGGTGATCCGGGCCAGCTGCTCGGCGGAGTTGATCGCGCCGATGTCGGTGTTCTTGTCCAGCGGGTCGCCAAGGCGCAGCGTGGACAGGCGGCGCTTCAGGGCGTCGAGCAGCTCGTCCTGGACCGACTCCTGCACCAGGAGGCGGGAGCCCGCGCAGCAGACCTGGCCCTGGTTGAAGAAGATGCCGGTGACGATGCCCTCGACGGCCTGGTCGATCGGGGCGTCGTCGAAGACGATGTTGGCGCCCTTGCCGCCCAGCTCCAGCGTGACCTTCTTGTCCGTCCCCGCGACGCTCCGGGCGATGGCCTTGCCGACGGCGGTCGAACCGGTGAAGGCGACCTTGTCGACGTCCCCGTGCTCCACGAGCGCCTGGCCCGCGTCGCCGTACCCCGTGAGGATGTTGACGACACCCCTGGGCAGGCCCGCTTGGCGGCAGATGTCCGCGAAGAACAGCGCCGACAGCGGCGTCGTCTCGGCGGGCTTCAGGACCACCGTGTTGCCCGTGGCGAGCGCCGGGGCGATCTTCCACGCGAGCATCAGCAGCGGGAAGTTCCACGGGATGACCTGGCCGGCCACGCCCAGCGGGCGAGGGTTCGGGCCGTAGCCCGCGTGGTCCAGCTTGTCGGCCCAGCCCGCGTAGTAGAAGAAGTGCGCGGCGACCAGCGGGAGGTCCGCGTCGCGGGTCTCCTTGATCGGCTTGCCGTTGTCCAGCGTCTCCAGGACGGCCAGCTCGCGGGAGCGCTCCTGGATGATCCGGGCGATCCGGAACAGGTACTTGGCGCGTTCGGAGCCGGGCAGCGCCGACCACTTCGCGAACGCGCGGCGGGCCGCCTGCACGGCCCGGTCCACGTCGTCGGCGCCGGCCCGGGCGACCTCGGACAGCACCTCCTCGGAGGACGGGCTGACCGTCTTGAAGACCCTGCCGTCGGCCGCGTCGGTGAACTCACCGTCGATGAACAGGCCGTACGAGGGGGCGATGTCGACGACGGAACGGGACTCCGGCGCCGGTGCGTACTCGAATGCGGATGCCATGGGTATCAGTCCACCGTCACGTAATCGGGGCCGGAGTAACGGCCGGTGCTGAGCTTCTGGCGCTGCATCAGCAGGTCGTCCAGCAGGCTGGAGGCGCCGAAGCGGAACCAGTGGTTGTCCAGCCAGTCCTCGCCCGCCGTCTCGTTGACCAGCACGAGGAACTTGACCGCGTCCTTCGAGGTGCGGATGCCGCCGGCCGGCTTCACGCCGACCTGCACGCCGGTCTGCGCGCGGAAGTCGCGCACCGCCTCCAGCATCAGCAGGGTGTTCGCGGGGGTGGCGTTCACCGCCACCTTGCCGGTGGAGGTCTTGATGAAGTCCGCGCCGGCCAGCATCCCGAGCCAGGAGGCCCGCCGGATGTTGTCGTACGTGGAGAGCTCACCGGTCTCGAAGATCACCTTGAGCCGGGCGGAGCCGCACTCCGCCTTCACGGCGACGATCTCCTCGTACACCTTCAGATAGCGGCCGGCCAGGAACGCGCCCCGGTCGATCACCATGTCGATCTCGTCGGCCCCGGCCGCCACCGCGTCCCGGACGTCGGCGAGCTTCACGTCGAGCGCGGCACGCCCGGCGGGGAAGGCCGTCGCCACGGACGCCACCTTCACGCCGGATCCGGCCAGGGCGGCGGCCGCGGTGGCCGCCATGTCGGGGTAGACGCAGACCGCGGCGGTGCGCGGCGTCGTCCGGTCGGTGGGGTCGGGGTTGACGGCCTTGGCGGCGAGGGCCCGGACCTTGCCGGGGGTGTCCGCGCCTTCGAGCGTCGTCAGGTCGATCATCGAGATGGCGAGGTCGATGGCGTACGCCTTGGCCGTCGTCTTGATCGACCTGGTTCCGAGGGCCGCGGCGCGCGCTTCGAGGCCGACCGGGTCGACACCGGGCAGCCCGTGCAGGAAGCGGCGCAGCGCACTGTCGGACGCCGTCGCGTCGGCGAATGCGGGGAGGGTGGTGGGCATGGTCACCACATGAGCATATCTACGCGCGTAGCGACCTGTACAGGGACCCAGGTCATCGAGGGGTGCCGCACCCGGCCGCCCCCGCGGGCGAAGCCGCCACCGCGCCCCCGCGCCGCGTCAGGCACAATCGGGCTCATGAAGAGCCCCACGCCTGCCGACGAGCCCACCTACGCCGACCGGACCTTCCGGTCGCCCGCCGGGCTGGCCGGCGGCGTCCTGCTCCTCGTGCTGGTCTTCGGGATCGGCGGCGACGCCGCGCTCCGGGGCGACGGGCGGGTGCCGTGGATGGCGCTGGCCGCGATGCTGACCGCCGTGCCCCTGATCGTCGCCTTCACGCTGCGCCCGGTGGTCGCCGCGAACGAGAGGCGCATCCGCATCCGCAACCCGTTCCGCACGATCACGCTGCCGTGGAGCGACGTCGCCGACGTACGGGCCGGGTATTCGAGCGAGCTCTTCACGCAGGACGGTACGAAGTTCCAGCTCTGGGCCGTCCCCGTGTCGCTGCGGCAGCGCAAGAAGGCCGCCCGCCAGCAGTCCCGGCAGGCGCTGGACGACCCGTACCGGCGTACGACCACGACCGCCGACGTCCGCGACACCCAGGCCCGCACCGCGGCCGCCGACCAGAGCGTCGCGGACCTGCGCGAGCTGTCCGAGCGCGGCGGCGACAAGCCCGCGCCCGGCGCGCCCGCCGCCTCGGTGCGCTGGGCGTACGAGGTCATCGCCCCGGCCGTGGTCGGCGCGGTGCTGCTCGTGGTCCTCGGCGCGACCGGCTGACGTCCCGGCCGCTCACAGCCAGCCCTGGCGCTGCGCCTGCATCGCCAGCTGGAAGCGGTTCGCGGCGCCCAGTCTGGCCATCAGGACCTGCAGCCGGCGGAACAGCGTGCGGCGGCTGACGCCCAGTTCGCGCGCGATGACCTCGTCGCTCGTCCCGCCCGCCAGCAGCCACAGCAGCCGCCGGTCCGCCGGCGGCAGCCCGCCCGGGCGCGTGGTCCGGCCGCTGAACGGCAGCGCGCTCCGCCAGTACTGCTCGAACAGCGCGATGAGCGCCGACAGCAGCCCGCACGGCTGCACGACCAGCATGGTGTTGTGCACGTCGGCCTCCCGGATCGACAGGGACACCAGCGCCGACGCGTCATCGATGATCACCAGCTTCACCGGCACCGCCGGCGCCACCCGGGCCTGCTCCCCGGCCCGGACGCACGGCTCGATGACGTCCTTCAGATGCCCGGGGTGCTCCAGGGACTCCCGCGAGTACACGACGCGCTGCGTCACCCCGCGCGCGAGCGTGGCCAGCGCGTCCCCGGTCGCCCCGGGCAGCGGCACGTAGGGCGGCGACTCCAGCTGCCGGATCTGCTCCCGGGCGCTCGCCCACGCCTGGCGGATCCTCGGCCCGACCGCGTCGCCGGTCACGGACTCGACGAGATGGTCGTCGTACGCGGAGAGCCGCTGCCGCCGGAACGACTCGAAGGCGCCCCCGACCGCGATCCGGGACTCCTCGACCTCGCTCGCCCGCTGCCTGACCAGGATCTCCAGACCGGCGGCGGGCGGGACCGGGGCGACCACGTCCGCGCTCGTGCCCGCGCCGCTGACCAGCCCCGCGTCGGCCAGCTCCCCGTACGCCGCCGACAGCGCCGGGGCGTCCAGACCGGCCGCCCGGCCGATCGTGGACAGGGGCGCGGGTGCCAGGTCGAGCAGTGCCCGATAGACGCGGGCCGCCGCCTCGCCGATCCCCAGGAGCCGGAGGGCCTCGGCCAGCTTCGCGTTCGTCATGCACCGCATTCTCCGCCGGGCAGGGCGGAGATGGCCGGTCAGTGCCACTGGCACGGTCGGGCACCCGCGCCGCCCCGCCGGCGATAACGTCCGGGAGCCGCCGGTGACCACCGGTGACCCACCCCGCCGACACAGGGAGCATGACGTGGCGAAAGGCCGGAAGAACGGGCTCTACCCGGAGATCTCCGAAGAACTCTCCGCGCTGATGCGGACCGGGTGGGCCGACACCGAACGGCACGACCTCGTACCCGACGAGCAGGCACCCCATGCCGCCGCCCGGCGCGCCAGGCTCTCCGCGCGCTTCCCCGGCGAACGCCTCGTCATTCCCTCCGGGAACCTCAAGACCCGGTCGAACGACGACGACTACCCGTTCCGCCCCTACTCCGGCTACGTCCACATGACCGGCGACCAGGCCCGTGACGGTGCCCTGGTCCTGGAGCCCCGGGCGGACGGCGGACACGACGCCTACTGCTTCCAGCTGCCGCGCGACAGCCGGGACGACGACGGCTTCTGGACCGGGGCCACGGCCGAGCTGTGGACCGGGCGCCGCCGCACCCTCGCCGAGTCCGCGCGGGTCCTCGGCCTGCCCTGCCGCGACGTCCGCACGGCGGCGGAGGCACTGGCCGCCGGTGCGGCCGCCCCCGGCGCCGGGAGCCAGGTGCCGACCCGGATCGTCCGGGGGATCGATCCGGCCCTGGAGCGGGCTGTCGTCACCGACGAGGAGCGCGACGCCGAGCTCGCGGAGGCGCTGAGCGACCTCCGCCTCGTCAAGGACGCGTGGGAGCTCGGCGAGCTGCGCAAGGCCGTCGACTCCACCGTGCGCGGCTTCACCGACGCGATCGGCGACCTCTCGGGGGCCGTCGCCACCTCGGAGCGGTGGATCGAGGGCACGTTCTTCCGCCGCGCCCGCCTGGAGGGCAACGCCGTCGGCTACGGCTCCATCTGCGCCGCCGGCGACCACGCCACGATCATGCACTGGACGGACAACGACGGCCCCGTGCGCCCCGGCGACCTGCTCCTGTTCGACGCCGGCGTGGAGACCCGCACCCTCTACACCGCCGACGTCACGCGCACCCTCCCCGTCAGCGGCACGTTCACACCGCTCCAGCGGAAGGTGTACGACGCGGTGTACGAGGCGCAGGAGGCGGGAATGGCCGCGGTGAAGCCGGGCGCCCACTACCGTGACTTCCACGAGGCCGCGCAGCGCCACCTGGCCGCCCGGCTCGTGGAGTGGGGCTTCATCGAGGGCCCGGCCGAGCGGGCGTACGCACTCGGCCTCCAGCGCCGCTTCACCATGGCGGGCACCGGTCACATGCTCGGCCTGGACGTCCACGACTGCGCGCGGGCGCGCAACGAGGCGTACGTCGACGGGGTGCTGGAGCCGGGCATGGTGCTGACCGTCGAGCCCGGGCTCTACTTCCAGCCGGACGACCTGACGGTCCCGGAGGAGTGGCGCGGCATCGGCGTCCGCATCGAGGACGACCTCGTCGTGACGGAGTCCGGCCACGAGAACCTGTCGGCCGGGCTGCCGCGTTCGGCGGACGAGGTCGAGGCGTGGATGGCGCGGGTGGCGGGCTGACGGGACGGGCGGACGGGGTGGCCGGGCTCCGGCCACCCCTCCCTCAGATGCCCGCCGCTGCCGCCAGGTCGCGCTTGATGCCGGTCAGCAGCTCCGCGGCCCGGGCGCGGGCGGCCGGCAGCGCGTCGGTGGAGCCGACCGGTACGACGACCTCCAGGTAGCACTTCAGCTTCGGCTCCGTACCGCTCGGGCGGACGATCACCCGGGCGCCGTCGAGCCGGTAGCGCAGCCCGTCGGTCGGCGGCAGCCGGTCCGTGCCCCGCGACAGGTCCTCGGCCGAGGCGACGGGGAGCCCCGCCAGGGCGGCCGGCGGCTGTTCGCGCAGGCGGCGCATCGCGTCGGCGATGACGGACAGGTCCTCGACCCGCACCGACAGCTGGTCGGTCGCGTGCAGCCCGTGCTCCAGGGCGAGGTCGTCCAGCAGGTCCAGCAGCGTGCGGCCCCGCTCCTTGAGCACGGAGGCGAGCTCGGCGACCAGCAGCGCGGCGGTGACGCCGTCCTTGTCGCGGACGCCCTCCGGGTCCACGCAGTAGCCGAGCGCCTCCTCGTACCCGTAACGCAGCCCCTCGACCCGGGCGATCCACTTGAAGCCGGTCAGGGTCTCCTGGTAACCCAGGCCCGCCTTCTCGGCGATCCGGCCCAGCAGCGAGGACGAGACGATCGACTCCGCGAACACGCCGGTCGCGCCCCGGCGCACCAGGTGCGCGGCGAGCAGCGCGCCGACCTCGTCGCCCCGCAGCATCCGCCAGCCGCCGTCCGCCGCCGGGTCCGGCACGGCGACGGCGCAGCGGTCCGCGTCCGGGTCGTTGGCGATGACGAGGTCCGGCTCCACGCGGCGCGCGGTGGCGAACGCGAGGTCCATCGCGCCGGGCTCCTCCGGATTGGGGAAGGCCACGGTGGGGAACGCGGGGTCCGGCTCGGCCTGCTCCGCGACGAGCACCGGGGCCGGGAAGCCGGCCCGGTCGAACGCGGCGGTGAGCACGGAGGTGCCGACGCCGTGCATCGCGGTGTACACGGTACGGGCGGTGCGCGGCGAGCCGGCGTCGAGCACGGCGTCCGTACGGGTCAGGTAGGCGTCCAGGACCTCGTCGCCCAGGGTCTCCCAGCCGGTCTCCGGGCGGGGCACGGTGTCCAGCGGGCCGACCGCCGCGATGGCCGCGGCGATCTCGCCGTCCGCGGGCGGCACGATCTGCGAGCCGTCGCCGAGGTACACCTTGTAGCCGTTGTCGCGGGGCGGGTTGTGGCTGGCGGTCACCTCGACGCCGGCGACGGCGCCCAGGTGCCGTATGGCGTACGCGAGGACGGGGGTCGGCAGCGGGCGGGGGAGGACGGCCGCGCGGAGCCCGGCGCCGGTCATCACGGCGGCGGTGTCGCGCGCGAAGTCGGCGGACTTGTAGCGGGCGTCGTAGCCGACGACGACGAGACCGCCGGCCTGCCCCTGGTCCTTCAGGTACGCGGCGAGGCCGGCGGCGGCGCGGATGACCACGGAGCGGTTCATGCGCATCGGACCCGCGCCGAGCTCGCCCCTGAGCCCGGCGGTGCCGAACTGGAGCGTGCCCGCGAAGCGGGTGGTGAGCTCGGGGACGTCCTCGGCGGCGATGAGCCCGGCGAGCTCTTCGCGGGTGTCGGGGTCGGGGTCCTCCGCCAGCCAGGCGCTGGCGCGGGCGAGGAGGTCCGGGGGTGTCGTCACGGGGTGCCTTTCGTGTGCGGTGCGCGGTGTGGGGCGGGCGCCTGCGGCGGGGCCGGGAGCGGTCGCGGCCGGACCGAGCCCCTCCGGCGGTCGAGGAGCGGAAGCCTGGGGGCAGAGCCCCCGGGGCAGCCTCAGATCCGGTCCAGCACCCGCGCCAGCAGGGACCCCATCCGCGTCGCGGAATCCCGGCCCGCCTGAAGGACCTCCTCGTGGTTCAGCGGCTCCCCGCTCAACCCCGCCGCCAGGTTCGTCACCAGGGAGATGCCGAGGACCTCGGCCCCCGCCTCGCGGGCCGCGATCGCCTCCAGGACCGTGGACATGCCGACCAGGTCGCCGCCCATCACGCGGACCATGTTGATCTCGGCGGGCGTCTCGTAGTGCGGGCCGGGGAACTGCACGTACACGCCCTCTTCGAGCGTCTCGTCCACCTGCTTGCACAGCGCGCGCAGGCGCGGCGAGTACAGGTCGGTGAGGTCCACGAAGTTCGCGCCGACGATTGGCGACGCCGCCGTGAGGTTGATGTGGTCGCTGATCAGGACCGGCTGCCCGGGGCGCATGCCCTCCCGCAGGCCGCCGCAGCCGTTCGTCAGGACCACCGTGCGGCACCCCGCGGCGACCGCGGTGCGGACCCCGTGCGCGACGGGGCCGACGCCCCGGCCCTCGTAGTAGTGCGTGCGGCCCAGGAACACCAGGGCGCGCTTGTCGCCGATCACGTGCGAGCGGATCGTGCCGCCGTGGCCTTCGACGGCGGGCGCCGGGAAGCCGGGCAGGGCGGTCACCGGGAACTCGGCCGCCGGAACGCCGAGCGCGGCAGCGGCCGGCGCCCAGCCGGAGCCCATCACGAGGGCGACGTCGTGAGTCTCGGCACCGGTCAGCTCGCGCAGGCGGGCGGCGGCGTCGGCGGCGGCGGCGTACGGGTCGCCCTGGATGTGGTCCGGAATAACTGATGCGTTCACGCGGATGAGCGTAACCGCTGAATCCCTACGCGCGTAGATGCCCCGGTACAGAGTCTTGCGGGATTCGTTCGTGTGTTCCGACAACCAGGGGTCGCGCGGAACGGGAAGGGGCAGGTCGCCCGCCCCCTCGCCGCCCCTCCCGTCAGCAGGGGCGCTTGCGCAGTTCCATCACGTAGTCGTGCGGCGCGCCCGCCGATTCGGCCGCGTCCGCGATCTCGCCCAGATAACGGGCGGACGGCAGGCCGCCCTCGTAACCGTTCAGCACGTAGATCCAGGCCGGTTCCTCGCCGTCCAGGGTGTGCACCCGGATCCGCATGCGCCGGTAGATGTCGAGGCCGACGCCCTCCCAGCGGTCCATGGAGTCCTCGTCCATGGGCGCCAGGTCGTACAGGGCGACGAACACCTGCGAGCGGGGCGCCTCCACCACGGTGGCCAGCGCTCCCTCCCAGCCCATCTGCTCCCCGCCGAAGGTCAGCCGCCAGCCGTTCAGCCAGCCGGTGCCGCGCAGCGGTGAGTGCGGGGCGCGGCGCGTCATCAGCCGCGCGTCGAGGTTGCCGGCGTACGCGGCGTAGAGCGACATGGGATCGAGGGTACGGGAGGTGGCGACGGGTAGGCCGGTTCCTGTGAGGAACGCCCCCCGAGGGGAGGCGCGAAGGGAGCGACGCGCCCGCCGCGTCCGTGCGCCGTGCGCCCCGGCGCACGTATGGAGGGCCCCGGGGAGAAGCACCTTGGCGCGTGCGGGACAATGAAGTACGTACTGCATTCCCCCGGGGCGATCCCCCGGACCCCCGGCCGGGGCAGCAGACGGCCGTGGGACGAGAAACGCGAGGCGGACTTTTCGTGACCCGGATCGTGATCATCGGCGGCGGACCCGGCGGGTACGAGGCGGCGCTGGTGGGCGCCCAGCTCGGCGCGGAGGTGACCGTCGTCGACTGCGACGGCCTCGGCGGCGCGTCCGTCCTCACCGACTGCGTGCCCTCGAAGACCCTGATCGCGACGGCCGAGGTGATGACCACCTTCGACTCCTCGTACGAGGAGCTCGGCATCATCGTCGCCGACGACACCCCGCACATCGAGCAGGCCGCGCGTGTGGTCGGCGTCGATCTGGGGAAGGTCAACCGCCGCGTCAAGCGCCTGGCGCTCGCCCAGTCCCACGACATCACCGCCTCCGTCACCCGCGCCGGGGCCCGCGTGATGCGCGGACGCGGCCGTCTGGAGGGCCTCCAGGCCGCCGACGGCTCCCGTCGGGTCGTCGTCACGGCCGCCGACGGCACGGAGGAGACCCTCACCGCCGACGCCGTGCTGATAGCGACCGGTGGGCACCCCCGGGAGATCCCGGACGCCCAGCCCGACGGCGAGCGCATCCTGAACTGGACCCAGGTCTACGACCTCGACGAGCTGCCGCAGGAGCTCATCGTCGTCGGCTCCGGGGTGACCGGCGCCGAGTTCGCCGGCGCCTACCAGGCCCTCGGCTCGCGCGTCACGCTCGTCTCCTCCCGCGACCGGGTGCTGCCCGGCGAGGACCCCGACGCGGCGGCCGTCCTGGAGGACGTGTTCCGGCGGCGCGGCATGAACGTCATGGCCCGCTCCCGCGCCCAGTCCGCCAAGCGCGTCGGCGACCGCGTCGAGGTGACCCTCGCCGACGGCCGGGTCATCTCCGGCACGCACTGCCTGATGGCCGTCGGCGCCATCCCGAACACCGCGGGCATGGGCCTGGAGGAGGCCGGCGTCCGGCTCAAGGACTCCGGGCACATCCGGACCGACAAGGTCTCCCGTACCAGCGCGCCCGGCGTCTACGCGGCCGGTGACGTCACCGGCATCTTCGCGCTCGCCTCCGTCGCCGCCATGCAGGGCCGCATCGCGATGTACCACTTCCTCGGCGACGCGGTGGCCCCGCTGGACCTCAAGACGGTGTCCTCGAACGTCTTCACCGACCCGGAGATCGCCACTGTCGGCTACAGCCAGGCGGACGTGGACGCGGGCAAGATCGACGCCCTGGTCGTCAAGCTTCCGCTGCTGCGCAACCCGCGCGCCAAGATGCAGGGCATCCGGGACGGTTTCGTCAAGATCTTCTGCCGCCCCGGCACCGGCATCGTGGTCGGCGGCTGCGTCGTCGCCCCCCGGGCGAGCGAGCTGATCCACCCCATCTCGATCGCCGTCGACAACAATCTGACGGTCGAGCAGATCGCAAACGCCTTCACTGTGTACCCGTCCCTGTCGGGATCGATCGCCGAAGTGGCCCGCCAGTTGCACAGCCGTAAGCGCACGGGCGAGGCGTGACGGGGCCGGGGACCCCGGGTCGCGGCCCGGCATTCCCCGGCAACTCCCGCCAAGTCGGGCGGCCCGGGCCGCCGTTCGATCAGGAGACGACAACATGGCGGTCTCCTATACCACTTGGTGACCGCCTGTATGTACAACTTCTGCAATTCGGCGCAAACTGCTGAAAAGTCTCGCGCGGTCACGTTACTGTCAGTTTCGTGTTCGCTGCAGAACGTCGTCAGTTGATCCTCGAAATGGTGCGCGCCAACGGGGCGGTATCGCTCCGTGAGCTCGCCCGCGTCGTCCAGACCTCCGAAGTGACCGTACGGCGGGACGTGCGGGCACTGGAGGCAGAAGGACTCCTCGACCGCCGGCACGGCGGTGCGGTCTTGCCGGGCGGTTTCACGCGGGAGTCCGGCTTTCCGCAGAAATCCCATCTCGCCACCGCGGAGAAGACCGCCATCGCCGACCTGGCCGCCGGCCTCGTCGAAGAGGGCGAGGCCATCGTCGTCGGCGCCGGTACGACCACGCAGGAGCTGGCCCGCCGGCTCGCGCGCGTTCCCGGCCTGACCGTCGTCACCAATTCCCTGCTCGTCGCCCAGGCGCTGGCCCATGCCAACCGGGTCGAGGTGGTGATGACCGGGGGCACCCTGCGCGGCTCCAACTACGCCCTGGTGGGCAGCGGGGCCGAGCAGTCCCTCCAGGGGCTGCGGGTCTCCCGCGCGTTCCTGTCCGGGAGCGGGCTCACCGCCGAGCGCGGGCTCTCCACGTCCAACATGCTCTCCGCGAGCGTGGACCGGGCGCTGGTGCAGGCTGCGGCGGAGGTCGTGGTCCTCGCGGACCACACGAAGCTGGGTTCCGACACGATGTTCCAGACCGTGCCGACGGATCTCATCACCCACTTGGTGACGGACGAGCCCGCCGCGCACGACGACCGGTCGGCGGCGGAGTTGCAGGCGCTGGCGGATCAGGGCGTACGGATCGCTGTCGCGGGGGGCCAGGCGGCCCCGTCGGCCGCGGCCGAGCCGGGAGCGGCGGGCGGGCGGCCCGCCCGGCGCGAGATGCCGTTG
>NZ_JAAGNI010000380.1 GCF_010550605.1 Streptomyces sp. SID9727 | reverse complement strand
CGCGAGGCCGGGGTGCGGGTCGCGGCGGGCGGCGGGGCCCTGCGCGACCCGGCGAATCCGGTGGGGCGCGGCGACCCGCTGGAGGCGGCGTTCCTGCTGTCCTCGCAGGGCGGTCTGAGCCCCGAGCACGCCTACGCGGCGGTGTCCGCCGAGGCCCGGCACGTCATGGGGCTCCCCGGCGTCCGCGTCGAGGCGGGCTTCCCGGCCGAGCTGCTCGCCGTACGCGGGGAAGGGCTGGCCGGGGCGCTGTCGCTGGCGTACAGCCGGATCGTGGTGCACCGGGGGCGGGTGGTGGCCCGGACCAGCGCGGTGCGCGAGTACGGCGCCCCGGAGGCCGGCGGCGGGCCGGGTCTTCCCCGCCAGGGACGGCCGGAATCCACCGGCGGGCCGTGAGCGTCGCGGCGCGCTCCGGCGTACCGTCGGTCGTATGCGCATTGTCATCGCAGGTGGACATGGTCAGATCGCGCTGCGGCTGGAGCGCCTGCTCGCCGCGCGCGGGGACGAGGCGGCCGGCATCATCCGCAACCCCGGACAGGGCGACGACCTCAGAGCGGCGGGCGCCGAGCCCGTGGTGCTGGACCTGGAATCGGCCACGGTCGAGGAGGTCGCCGAGGTACTGCGCGGCGCCGACGCGGCGGTCTTCGCGGCCGGCGCGGGCCCCGACAGCGGCACGGCCCGCAAGGACACCGTGGACCGGGGCGCGGCCGTGCTCTTCGCGGACGCGGCGGAACGGGCGGGGGTGCGGCGTTACGTCGTGGTCTCGTCCATGGGCGCCGACCCGGACCACGCCGGGGACGAGGTGTTCGACGTGTACCTGCGGGCCAAGGGCGCGGCGGACGCGGACGTACGCTCCCGCTCCGCCCTGGACTGGACGATCCTGCGCCCCGGGATGCTCACCAACGACGCCGGCACCGGCCAGGTCCTCCTCGCCGCGTCCACGGGCCGCGGCCCGGTCCCCCGCGACGACGTGGCGGCGGCCCTGGTCGAACTCCTGGACACCCCGGCCACGGCGGGCCTGACCCTGGAGCTGATCTCGGGCAACGTGCCGTTGGCGGTCGCGGTGAAGGACATCGCGGGCAACTGACCGGCACGCACGAAGAAGGCCCCCGTTCGGAGAACGGGGGCCTTGCTTGTGGCGGCGCCAGGGTTCGAACCTGGGTAGGCTGAGCCGGCAGATTTACAGTCTGCTCCCTTTGGCCACTCGGGCACACCGCCAAGGGATGCCGCCTTCGAATCCCGGGTTTCCCGCGGTGCTCTCTGGCAACGACGTAAACAATACCTGATGACCGAGGGTGCTACGCCACCGGATTGTTCGGAGGCCCGTGCGGTCTCGGGTGGCTAGGCTTGACGCGGCCGCCGCGCCAGGTACGCACTTTCCAGCACCCCCGATCCAAGGAGCCACACGTCATGGCCGACTCCAGTTTCGACATCGTCTCGAAGGTCGAGCGGCAGGAGGTCGACAACGCCCTCAACCAGGCCGCCAAGGAGATCTCCACCCGATACGACTTCAAGGGCACGGACGCGTCGATCGCGTGGTCCGGCGAGAAGATCCTGATGCAGGCGAACGGCGAGGAGCGGGTCAAGGCCATCCTCGACATCTTCCAGTCCAAGCTGATCAAGCGCGGTATCTCGCTGAAGTCGCTGGACGCCGGTGAGCCGCAGCTGTCCGGCAAGGAGTACAAGCTGTTCGCCTCGATCCAGGAGGGCATCTCCCAGGAGAACGCCAAGAAGGTCGCGAAGATCATTCGCGACGAGGGGCCCAAGGGCGTCAAGGCCCAGGTCCAGGGCGAGGAGCTGCGGGTCACCTCGAAGAGCCGGGACGACCTGCAGGCCGTGCAGGCGCTGCTGAAGGCCCAGGACTTCGACTTCGACGTGCAGTTCGCGAACTACCGCTGAAGCGTCTGGTCCGGGCGCGGAACTTCTCGTTCCGCGCCCGGACTGCATGTCCGAATACCGCCGGTCCCGGCGGTTCGGGCGCAGCAGACTGGTCCGTGGCGGCCGGCGTTCCGGCCGGTCGTACGGACGAGGAGAGGGACCGGTCATGACCACGTACACGACGGTCGACAGCCCGCTGGGCGAACTGCTGCTGGTCGGCGAGCACCTGCCGGGCGCGGCCGAGGCGGCCCTCGTCTCGCTCTCCGTGCCCGGCCAGAAGGGCGGCACCCTCGTCCAGGACGGCTGGGTGTACGCGCCGGAGGCGTTCGCGGGGGCCGCCGCGCAGCTGCGCGAGTACTTCGAGGGGCGCAGGACGCGCTTCGACCTGGTGTACGCGCAGGGGCGGGGCACCGAGTTCCAGCGGCGGGTCTGGGCGGCACTGGACGCCGTTCCGTACGGCGAGACGGTCTCGTACGGGCAGATCGCCGCGCGCGTCGGCGCGAGCGGCGCCGGGGTGCGGGCGGTGGGTACGGCGATCGGGCGCAATCCGCTGCTGGTCGTGCGGCCGTGCCACCGGGTGATCGGTGCGGACGGCGCGCTGCGCGGGTACGCGGGCGGGCTGGAGCGCAAGGAACGGCTGCTGGGGCTCGAAGGGGCCCTGGCGGGGCGTTGACGGGGCACCGCTGATGGACGGGCTCTTCCCGCGGTCGCGTGCCGTCGTCGCGCCGGGGGCCGTGCACGTGCCCGACTGGCTGTCGCCCGAGCGGCAGCGGGAGTTGGTGGTGGCGTGCCGGGAATGGGCGCGGGGGCCCGTGCCGCTGCGGCGCACGGCGTTGCCGGGGGGCGGGGTGATGTCGGTGCGGACGGTGTGCCTCGGGTGGCACTGGCAGCCGTACCGGTATGCGCGTACCGCCGACGATGTGAACGGTGCTCCGGTGCTCCCTTTCCCCTCGTGGCTGGCGGAGTTGGGGCGGGCGGCGGTGGCGGAGGCGTACGGGCCGGGAGGCGGCTCGGAGGCGTACGCGCCGGATGCCGCGCTGGTCAACTTCTACGACGGTACGGCCCGGATGGGCATGCACCGGGATGCCGAGGAGCGGTCCGGGGCGCCCGTGGTGTCGCTCAGCATCGGGGACACGTGTGTCTTCCGGTTCGGCAACACGGAGGGCCGGGGCAGGCCGTGGACCGATGTGGAGCTGGCGTCCGGCGATCTGTTCGTGTTCGGCGGCCCGGCGCGCCGGGCGTTCCACGGGGTGCCGGTGGTCCGGCCCGGCACCGCCCCTCCGGGTACGGGAATGAGCGGTGGCCGGCTCAATGTGACGTTGCGCGAAACAGGGTTGAGCGGCTGACGTCAGCGGCGTTCGCGGGAGTTGCCGAAGAGCAGCCGGTAGGCGATCAGGAGGACCAGCGAGCCGCCGATGGCCGCGACCCAGGTCGCGGGGTCGAAGAAGTCCTTGGTGATCTCGCGGTCCAGGAAGCGCGACGATATCCAGCCACCGAGGAACGCGCCGACGATCCCTATGAGCGTCGTGCCCACCAGGCCGCCGGGATCGCGCCCCGGCAGCAGGATCTTGGCGATGACGCCCGCGACGAGCCCGAGAATGATCCAGCCGATAATGGTCATGCGTGCGAACCTACCCATCCCTCTTGTCCTGGGGGACAAGACGCCGGGGACGGGCGGGTGGTTGCCTGCGGCGGGCTGTGGGCCGGAGGGCCTACCAGCCGGCGAACTGCTCGTCGGTGCGCACGATCTCCTTGCCGAAGGGCATGAGCGACACCGGGATCAGCTTGAAGTTGGCGATGCCCAGGGGGATCCCGATGATCGTGATGCACAGGGCGATGCCCGTGGTGATGTGACCGAGCGCCAGCCACCAGCCGGCGAGGATCAGCCAGAGCACGTTGCCCACGCAGGACGGGCCGCCCGCGTCCCGGCGGTCGACCACCCGGTACCCGAAGGGCCACAGGGCGTAGACGCCGATCCGGAAGGCGGCCAGGCCGAAGGGGATGCCGATGATCGTGATGCAGAGCAGGACTCCCGCGAGCAGGTAGCCGAGGAACATCCAGAATCCGCAGAGGACCAGCCAAATGACGTTCAGAATGGTTTTCACGGGCGAGGACCTGCCATCTGCTCGAGTCGGGCGATGCGCTCCGCCATCGGCGGGTGGGTCGAGAACATCTTGGACATCCCCTGCCCCGCGCGGAAGGGGTTGGCGATCATCATGTGGCTGGCGGTCTCGATCCTGGGCTCCGGGGGCAGCGGGAGCTGCTGCGTCCCGGCCTCCAGCTTCCGCAGGGCGCCGGCGAGGGCCAGCGGGTCGCCGGTGAGCCGGGCGCCCGAGGCGTCCGCCTCGTACTCCCGGGAACGGCTGACGGCCAGCTGGATGACGGACGCGGCGAGCGGCCCCAGGATCATGATCAGCAGCATGCCGAGGAGCCCCGGGCCCTCGTCGTCGTTGGAGCGGCCGACCGGTATCAGCCAGGCGAAGTTGACCAGGAACATCACGACGGAGGCCAGCGCTCCGGCGACGGAGGAGATGAGGATGTCCCGGTTGTAGACGTGGCTCAGCTCGTGGCCGAGGACGCCGCGCAGTTCGCGCTCGTCCAGGAGGCTCAGGATGCCCTCGGTGCAGCAGACCGCCGCGTTGCGCGGGTTGCGGCCGGTCGCGAAGGCGTTGGGGGCCTGGGTCGGGGAGATGTAGAGCCGGGGCATGGGCTGGCGCGCCGAGGTGGAGAGCTCACGGACCATGCGGTAGAGCTGGGGCGCCTCGAATTCGCTCACGGGGCGTGCGCGCATGGCCCGCAGCGCCAGCTTGTCGCTGTTCCAGTACGCGTACGCGTTGGTGCCGATCGCCACCAGGAGGGCGACGATCAGGCCCGTACGCCCGAAGAAGCTGCCGATGACGATGATGAGTGCGGACAGGCCCCCGAGGAGTACGGCGGTTTTCAGCCCGTTGTGCCGGCGGTGCACGGTACGCCCTCCAAATCGTGCGGCAGGGGAGCCCTTGGCGAGTGGGGCCCCACCGCTCAGTGGAGCCTCCTGTACTGGTCAACGCCAGGCGGCGGGAGCGAGTTCCCCGGTGCGGACGGCCCGACGGCCCAGGCGGGCCCCGCTGTACGCGTGGGGCCCGGCTCTGGGCCGTCCGGGTGGAGGTGTGCGGCGCCGCGCTCAGCGCGGGGCGGGGAGCTTCGCGAGTGCCAGGGCCTCGGGGTCGGGCTCGACCTCGCTGGTGCAGTGGGCGCAGCGGGAGGCGATGGCCGGGATCGGGGTGTAGCAGCGGGGGCAGTCGCGCAGGGCGGCCTTGATGTCGACCGGCTCGTCGCCCTTCTTGGCGGTGAAGCGGTCCTGGACCTTGGCCATCGGCATGACGACGGCGAAGTAGAGCACCGACGCGGTGATGAGGAAGGCGATCGCGGCGGCGATGAACAGGCCGTACGGGAAGTCCACGCCGTCGACCACGAAGTGCGCCTTGCTGAAGTCGCCGGTGCCGCGCGTGATGACGCCGATGAGCGGCACGATGAAGGCGTTGCTGAACCCCGTGACGACCGCGGTGAACGCGGCTCCGACGGCGAGACCGACCGCCATGGAGATGACGTTCCCGCGCAGGATGAAGTCCTTGAACCCGCTCAGCACTGCTCTGGCTCCTTGTCATGGTGAGAACGTCGTACGCGTCGCAAGGCACCGACCTTGCCCTGTGCGGGTGGCCGGGGGCAAACCGATCTCGTCACCTTTCGAACAGGTGAACGACTTCAGAAGAGGTTGACGGCGGCGAATCTCAGGACGGTCTGCGGAGCACCCGACAGGACGACTCCGGCGGCGGTGGTGAGGACGATCGCCGCGGTGAGGGGCACCGGGACACGGTGCCGTACGGCGGGCACGGCCTCTTCCCCGTCCGCGGGCGCGCGGAACAGGGCGGCGGTCCACCGGAGGTAGTAGTACAGCGCGACGACGACGTTGACGGCCATCACGACGGCGAGCCAGCCCAGGCCCGCGTCGACGGCGGCGGAGAACACCGTGACCTTGGCGAAGAGCCCGATGATCCCCGGCGGCAGCCCGGCCAGGCAGAGCAGGAAGAACGCCAGCGCGAGGGCGGCCGGGGGCCGGGTGGCGTGCAGGCCGCGGTAGTCGTCGAGACGGTTGCCGGGGCGGGTACGGGCGACCAGGGCGGCCACCGCGAAGGCGCCGAGGTTCACGACGGCGTACATCAGGGCGTACGCGACGGTGGAGCCGATCCGGCGCTCCCCCGCGTACGCGGCGGCGGCCACGGGGACGAGCAGGTACCCGGCCTGCGCGACGGACGACCACGCGAGCAGGCGTACGGCGCTGTGCGCGCGGGAGGCGCTCTGGCGCAGCGCGGCGACGTTGCCGACGGTCATCGTGAGCGCGGCGAGGACCGCGAGGGCGGGACCCCACACGTCCGCGTACGCCGGGAAGGCGATCACGGTGACGAGGATGAGGCCGGTGAAGCCGACCGCCTTGCCGACGACCGAGAGGTAGGCGGCGATGGGCAGGGGGGCGCCGACGTAGGTGTCGGGCACCCAGAAGTGGAAGGGCGCGGCGGCCGTCTTGAAGGCGAAGCCGACGAGGGTCAGGGCGACGCCCGCCCCGGCGAGGGTGGAGAGCCCCGGGTCGACGTGGCCGAGGCGGCCGGCCAGGTCGGTGAGGTGGAGCGTGCCGGTGGCCGCGTACACGAAGCTGACGCCGAGGAGCATCACGGCGGTGGCGGTCACGGACGACAGGAAGAACTTCAGCGCGGCCTCGGAGGAGCGCCGGTCGCCGCGCTTGATGCCGACGAGCGCGAACGCGGGCAGCGAGGCGACTTCGAGGGCGACGACCAGCGTGGCGAGGTCCCGGGAGGCGGGCAGGAGCGCGGCCCCGGCGGCGGACGACAGCAGCAGGAACCAGAACTCGCCGGCCGGGAGCTTGCGGGTGTCGCCGAGGGAGAGCAGCGCCGTGAGCAGCGCGCCGCCGAGCACGAGGGCCTGGATGACCAGGGTGAAGTGGTCGGCGGTGTAGCTGCAGGCGTGGCTGCCCGTGGTGAGGCAGAAGGTGGAACGGTCGCCGTCGTGGAGCGGGACGATCAGGGCGAGCGCGGCGACGAGTCCGGCGACGGCCCCGTAGCCGAGGAGCGGTTTGCGGGCCTCGGTGACGAAGAGGTCGGCGACCAGGACGACGAGGGCGACGGCCGCGGCGGTGAGCGGGGGCGCGATGGCGAGCCAGTCGACGGACTGGACGAGGCTGGTGGCGCTCTCGGCCGCTGTGGTCACGACTTGCCTCCTGCGAGGAGCTTCTGCACGGCCGGGTCGGTGAGGCCGAGGAGGACGGCGGGCCACAGGCCGGCGAGGACGGTGAGGGCCGCGAGGGGGGCCCAGGCGGCGATCTCGTAGCTCTGGACGTCGGCGATGACCCGCGGCTCGTCGCGGTGCGCGCCCATGCAGACGCGGCGGACCACGATCAGGAGGTACGCGGCGGTGAGCAGGGTGCCGAACGCGGCGATCGACATGAACGTCAGGAAGGCGGGCCGGCTCAGCCCCTCGGCCGGGTCGAACGCGCCGAACAGGGCGAGCATCTCGCCCCAGAACCCGGCGAGCCCCGGCAGCCCGAGGGAGGCGACCGCGGCGAACGCGAGGAGGCCGCCGAGGCGGGGCGCGCGGCCGTAGAGGGCGGCGCCGGTGGCCCCGGCGAGGGTGTCCAGGTCGGCGGTGCCGTACCGGTCCTTGACGGCGCCGACCAGGAAGAACAGCAGGCCGGTGATCAGCCCGTGGGCGATGTTGGCGAAGAGCGCGCCGTTGACGCCGGTGGGGGTCATGCTCGCGATACCGAGGAGCACGAAGCCCATGTGGCCGACGGAGGAGTACGCGATGAGCCGCTTCAGGTCGCCCTTGGCGCCGGGCCGGGCGAGGGCCAGGCAGGCGAGCGATCCGTAGACGATCCCCGCGACGGCGAAGGCCGCGAGGTACGGGGCGAAGGTGCGCATCCCGTCCGGGGCGACCGGGAGCAGGATGCGGACGAACCCGTACGTGCCCATCTTCAGCAGGACGCCCGCGAGGAGCACCGAGCCGACCGTGGGGGCGGCGGTGTGGGCGTCGGGCAGCCAGCTGTGCAACGGCCACATCGGGGTCTTCACGGCGAGCCCGATCCCGATCGCCAGAACGGCGGTGACCTGCACGGACGAGGTGAGCCCGCGGCCGTTGTCAGTGGCGAGTGCCACCATGTCGAAGGTGCCGCTCTTCAGTCCGATGAGGAGCAGGCCCAGCAGCATGACGACCGAGCCGAGCAGTGTGTAGAGGATGAATTTCCAGGCCGCCGCCTGCCTCCCCGCACCGCCCCACCGGGCGATCAGGAAGTACATCGGGATGAGCACCATCTCGAACGCCAGGAAGAACAGGAGCAGGTCGAGGACGGCGAAGGTGGCGAGGGTGCCGGACTCCAGGAGGAGGACGAGCGCGACGAACGCCTTCGGGGAGGGGCCTTCGGGCAGCTTGAAGTAGCTGTAGAGCGCGCAGAGGAAGGTCAGCAGCGCGGTCAGTACGAGCAGGGGGAGCGAGATGCCGTCGATGCCGAGGTGGATGCGCACGTCCAGCGCCGGGATCCAGCTGATGTCGGTGGTGGCCTGCATCTTCGACGGGTGGTCGTGGTCGAAGCCGGCGGCCAGCACCAGGGTCGCCACGAGGATGACCCCGGTGACGGTCACGCCGTGGCGGAGCACGGCCTGGTCGGGGCTGCGGCCCTTCAGCCCGGGCGGTGCCGGGAGCAGGGCGGCGACGGCCCCGATGAGCGGGCCGACGACGACGAACGCCAGAAGGAACTGCATCACGGATGCGCTGATATCGATCACGGCTCAGGACCCCGCGTTGACGTTGGCGAAGACGACGGCGGCGACCGCCAGGACCAGGGAACCGGCCAGCAGTGCGCTGAGGTAGGTCTGCACGTTGCCGGTCTGGGCGCGGCGGACGGCCGTGCCGAGCCAGCGTGCGCCGGTGGCGGAGCCGCGTACGTAGGTCTCGACGACCTCGCGGTCCAGGAAGCGGACGAGGCGGGCCGCGGCCTGGACGGGGCGGACGAACAGCGCCGCGTACAGGGCGTCGAGGTGGAAGCCGGTGGCCGCGTGGCGGTGCAGGGGCCCGAGCAGCAGGCGTCCGGGGTCGGCGGGGTCGGGGGCGTCCCCGGCCGGGCCGTAGGCGGCGGTGCGGGCCTCGATGGCCTCGATCTCCACGAGGGCCGGTTCCGCGCCCGGGTGGGCGACGACGGAGCCCATGGGGACGCGGGCGGCGAGCGCGGTGGTGTGGCGCCAGGCCCCGTAGGTGACCAGCCCGCCGACGAGGCCGACGCCGGTGGACAGGACGGCGGTGGTCAGCGAGGGGACGAGGCGGTGGCCGTCGAACCAGTCGCCGATGACGCCGACGCTCAGCCCGAGGGCGATGGTCGGGACGGCCAGGACCCACAGGACGGCGGTCATCGCGGCGGGCTGCCTGCCGTGGTCGGGGGCCTCGGTGCCCCGGCCCCGGAAGGCGAGGAGCCAGAGCCGGGTGGCGTAGGCGGCGGTGAGCACGGCGGCCAGCAGCCCGGCGACGAGGACCGTCCAGCCCGCGGCGGCCGGGGCGACGTGCCGGTCGCCGAGCGCGGTGTGCTCGGCGGCGACGAGGACGGCTTCCTTGGAGAAGAAGCCGGCGAACGGGGGGATGGCGGCGAGCGCGAGCAGCGCGACGGTCATCGTCCAGTAGGCGTCCGGGATGCGGCGGGCGAGGCCGCTCATCCGGGACATGGCGGCCAGTGAGTTGGTGCCGGCGGCGTGGATGACGACGCCGGCCGCGAGGAAGAGGACCGCCTTGAAGGCACCGTGCGAGACGAGGTGGAAGACGGCGGCCCCCCGGTCGCCGACGGCCAGGGCGCCCGACATGTAGCCGAGCTGCCCGATGGTCGAGTAGGCGAGGACGCGCTTGATGTCGTCCTGGGCGAGCGCGGCGAGCCCGGACCCGACCATCGTGACGGCCGCCATCACGGCGAGGACGACCAGGGCCGCGCCGGACGCGGCGAAGACCGGGAGGAGGCGGGCGACGAAGTAGATCCCGGCGGCGACCATCGTCGCCGCGTGGATCAGCGCCGAGACGGGGGTCGGGCCGGCCATGGCGTCGGGCAGCCAGGTGTGCAGGGGGAACTGCGCGGACTTGCCCGCGACCCCGGCCAGGAGGAGGAGTGCGATGAGCGTCGGGTGATCGAGGCCGCCGTGGGCGACGGCGCCCAGGACGCGGGTGATGCGGAAGGAGCCGGTGTCGGCGGCGAGCGCGAACAGGCCGATGAGGAAGGGGACGTCGCCCAGCTTGGTGACCAGGAACGCCTTCAGGGACGCGGCGCGCGCCTCGGGCGTCTCCCAGTAGTGGCCGACCAGGAAGTACGAGCAGATGCCCATGACCTCCCAGCCGACCAGCAGCACCATCAGGTCGCCGGAGTAGACGACGAGCAGCATCGCGGAGGTGAAGAGGGAGACCAGCGCCGCGTACGAGGGATAGCGGGGGTCGTCTCGGAGGTACGCGGTCGAGTAGATCTGCACGCAGCCCGCGACCAGGGCGACCAGCACGGCGACGAGGACGGCGAAGCCGTCGAGGTGCAGCGCGAGGTCGACGGGGACGGAGCCGGTGGGGGTGAGCTGGGTCGCCGCGTCGATGGCCCGGCCGCCGCCCTGGCGCGAGGCGACCACGGCCGCGAGGACGAGCGAGACGAGCGTGGGCAGCACCGCGAGCGGGCGCACGTACGCGGGCGCGGTGCGGCCGAGGAGCAGACCGGCCGCCGCGCCCAGGAACGGGAGGAGGGGGACGAGGACGGCGAGGGTCGTGGTGGTCACGGGGTGGCCTCTGCCTTCTTTGCCTTCCCTGCCGCAGCAGTGGCCTGGTCTTCGGGGTCGGTGAGGGCGTCGGCGGGGGCGTCGTCCTCGTCGTCGCCGGCCGGGACGGTCTCGGCCTCGTCGGTCTCGGCGGTGTCGCGGAGGCGGTCGACCGCGGAGCTGCCCCGGTTGCGGTGGACGGCGAGGACGATCGCCAGGCCGATGCCGATCTCCGCCGCCGCGATGGCGATGGTGAACAGAGTGAGGGCCTGGCCGGAGTGGAGGCGGTCGCGGAGCCAGACGTCGAACGCGACCAGGTTGAGGTTGACGGCGTTGAGCATCAGCTCGACGGACATCAGGACGAGGATCGCGTTGCGGCGGGCGAGGACTCCGTACAGCCCGGTGCAGAAGAGGAGGGCGGCGAGCACCGCGGGATAGGCGAGGTGCATCAGCGGGCGTCCTTCCGGGGCGGGGTGGCGCCGGCCCGGTCCGGGGCCCGGCCGCCCTTGCGGGAGAGGACGATCGCGCCGACCAGGGCGGCGAGCAGCAGGACGGAGAGCGCTTCGAAGGGGAGCACCCAGTTGCGGAAGAGGAAGGAGCCGGTGGCCTTCGTGGAGCCCTGGGCGGGCCCGTCCAGCTCGATCCACGTCGTGCGGAAGGCGTCCACGACGACCCAGACCAGGGTGCCGGCGGAGGCGGCGGCCACCGCGAGGGCGGCCCAGCGGTTCTCCGAGTCGGCGTCCGGGGAACGGCCGATGGGGGCCCGGGTGAGCATCAGGCCGAACAGGAGGAGGACGACGACGGACCCCACGTAGATCAGTACCTGCACCCAGGCGATGAACTCCGCCGTGAGCAGGAGGTACTCGACGGCGAGGCCGCCGAGCGCCACGATCAGCCAGAGGGCGGCGTGCACCAGCTGCCTGGTCGTGACGGTCACCAGGGCGGCGCCGAGGGTGGCGATGCCGACGAGGACGAAGACGATCTCCACACCGGTCGGGGAGAGGAAGCCGGGGTGGTCCGCCGTCGCCGCGGCGAGGACGGGGCCTCCGAGGGCGGTGCTCACTCGTTGCCCTCCTGCGGTGTGTCGTCCTGCGCCCGCCGCGCCGCTTCCGCCTCCTGCTGGGCGCGGAGCTTGTCGGCCGTCTTGCGGGCCGCGGCGAGCTCCTTGGGTTCCTCGGCGCGCGGGTCGAGGGCGGGCGGTTCCGGGACCGTCCACATCCAGTCGCGCAGCTTGTCGCGCTCATGGGTGAGGTCCAGGATGTCCGTCTCCGCGTACTCGAACTCCGGCGACCAGAACAGCGCGTCGAACGGGCACACCTCGATGCAGATGCCGCAGTACATGCAGAGCGAGAAGTCGATCGCGAAGCGGTCGAGCACGTTGCGGCTGCGTTCACGGCCGCCGGGGGCCGCGGCCGGCACCGTCTCCTTGTGGGAGTCGATGTAGATGCACCAGTCGGGGCACTCGCGGGCGCACAGCATGCAGACCGTGCAGTTCTCCTCGAACAGCGCGATCACGCCGCGCGAGCGGGGCGGCAGTTCGGGCTGCACGTCGGGGTACTGGGCGGTGACGGTCTTCTTCGTCATCGTCCGCAGGGTGACGGCGAGGCCCTTGGCCAGACCTGAGCCGGGGATCGGGGGCACTAGTTGATCGCCACCTTCACGATGCCGGTGAGCGCGATCTGCGCGAGAGCGAGGGGGATGAGGGTCGTCCAGGCGAGCTTCTGCAGCTGGTCCTCGCGCAGCCGCGGGTAGCTCACGCGCAGCCAGATCACGACGAACGCGAGGATGCCGGTCTTCAGCAGGGTCCAGACCCAGCCGAGTCCGTCGGCGCCCAGCGGGCCGTGCCAGCCGCCGAGGAACAGGACCGTGGTCAGCCCGCACAGCACGACGATGCCGGCGTACTCGGCGAGCAGGAACAGCGCGAAGCGGAGGCCGGTGTACTCGGTGTACGCGCCGAAGATGATCTCCGAGTCGGCGACCGGCATGTCGAACGGGGGGCGCTGGAGCTCGGCGAGTCCGGCCACGAAGAAGACCAGGGCGCCGATGATCTGCCAGGGCAGCCACCACCACTCGAACGCGTCGAGGATGCCGGGCAGCGAGACCGTGCCCGCCGCCATCGCCACCGAGGCGGCGGCGAGCAGCATCGGCAGCTCGTACGCGAGGAGTTGCGCGGCGGTGCGGAGGCCGCCGAGCAGCGAGAACTTGTTGGCCGACGCCCAGCCGGCCATCAGGGAGCCGAGTACGCCCACGCCCATGACGGCGAGCACGAAGAAGATGCCCGCGTCGACGGCCTGGCCGACCGCGCCCTCTCCGGGGCCGACCGGGACCGCGACCAGGACGAGCAGGTACGGCAGGAGGGCCACGGCCGGCGCCAGGCGGAAGACCTTGCGGTCGGCGCCGGCGGGGACGATGTCCTCCTTCTGGGCGAACTTGACGCCGTCGGCGACGAGCTGGGCCCAGCCGTGGAAGCCGCCCGCGTACATGGGGCCGAGGCGGCCCTGCATGTGGGCCATGACCTTGTGTTCGGTCTGGCCGACGACGAGGGGGAGGACCATGAAGACGGCGAAGACGATGACGATGCGGAGGGCGACGTCCAGGGCGTCGGTCACTCGGAATCGCCTCCGTTGTCGGGGGTGGGGTGGTCGGGCCGGGCCGGGGGCCGGGTCTCCCGCGGGGTGTGCCACGGGGCGTCCGGTGTCTCCGGCGCGCCCGGCGCCTGCTGGCTCGCCGAGCCCTGGGAGGCGCTGCGGCTGCGGCGCGGGCGGGGTTCCGCCGGGGCCCCCGG
>NZ_JAAGNI010000369.1 GCF_010550605.1 Streptomyces sp. SID9727 | reverse complement strand
GCGCGCCTGCGTCGCTCGGGCGCCGGCGTCGTGATCGTCACGGGGATGCCGGAGGGGGTCCGGGCGCCGGTGATCCGGCTGAGCGCCGCCTCGCCGGAGCGGACCTGGGTGGTTCGGGGCGTGATGCCGGCGGCCGCCATGAGACGGGTCATCTCGCGGCGCTGGTCGGTCCTTGAGGCGGCCGGGGGTGGCCACGACGACTTCCGTACCGCCCCGCAGCGCCTGCGCCTGCCGGCCACCGCCGCCCGGGCGTGCGCCGAGGGCCGGCGGCGCCCGGGGCGGCGAAAGGCATGGCGTACGGGGCTGACCGGACCGGGTAACGTCTTCGGCATGTTCTTCCAGGCACCGGTTTACGGGTGAGAGCGCGACGGGCCCGCTGACGTACCTCGTCACCGCCCCCGTCCCCCACCGTGAATCCGTAGATCACCTTCACCAGAGCACCGGGAGAACCCGTGACCGACAGCAAGAACATCAACAACCCCGTGGGCCAGGGCGGCGGCCAGCGCAAGAAGCTGTCCCGCGCCGAACGGCAGAACAACGGACCGCACCGCAACCTCGACCGTCAGGGCGCCGCCGACCGCAAGGCGGAGCTGGTGCGCAAGATGCGCGAGAAGACGCAGGCGGCCGGGAGCGCCGGCCAGACGGACGACGACGACGCCCGGAGCTGACGCACCGCACCCGTCGGGGCACGGCCGTCCGGCCCCGGCGGTGCGACGGCGTCGGCTGTCACGCCGCGCTCCCCGGCCGAGAACCGCAGCGGTGTCGTTCAGGCGGATTCGAGGAGCGGGCGGATCTCGACGGTCTCCGGGGTGGGGAGGCTCCTGGCCAGTTCGACGGCCTCCGCGCGGTCGGCCACGTCGACGACGAACCAGCCGCCGAGGGTCTCCTCGCCGGTGTGCGCGGGTCCGTCGGTGACCGTCGTCGTCCCGTCGGCCGCCGTGCGCACCGTCGCGGGGAGCGTGTGCTCGGTCTCCAGGGCGTCGCCGCCGACGAGCTTCCCGGCCGCTGCCAGCGTGCCGATCCACCCTTCGTACTCCTTGCGGTGGGCGACCCGGTCGGCCTGGATGCGGCGGCGCGACTCGTCCGTCTCGAGGATCACGAGTGCGTACTTCATGGTGGTTCCCTTCCGGCCTGCGGGCACGCGGGCCGTGCTGATGCGGGGTGAGGGGTGTCGGACGGGCCCGGGCCTCGGGCACCGGCCAAGGACCGCGCCCCGCACGGGGGGCGCGGTCCTTGGTACGGGCGGTTACGAGGCCCAGCCGCCGTACGGCACGGTGATGAGCTCCATGGCGTGACCCGCCGGGTCCATGAAGTACACGCCGCGGCCGCCGTCGTGGTGATTGACCGTGCCCGGCTGCTTCCGGTGGGGGTCGGCGTAGTGCTCGATGCCGCGCTCACTGATCTGCGCGTACGCCGCGTCGAACTCCTCCTCGGAGACCAGGAAGGCGTAGTGCTGCGGCGTGATGCTGTCCACCGGGACGGTGGCGAAGTCCAGCGTGACGCCGTTACCCAGACCGACCGCGATGAACGGACCCCACTCGGCGGTGATCTCGAGGTTGAGCAGGTTCGCGAAGAACTCTGCGGATTCCCGGTTGTTCCGGGCGTGGACGATCGTGTGATTCAACTCGACTGACAAGGAATGCCTCCGAAGGCATGTCCCGACACCTCCATGCCTCACCCAGCCGGTGACCGACACGCGATGTTGCCGCAGACCATATCCCTGTCCGCCTTGTGGATCAAGGAAGTTGAGGGGGGACGCGGTCGTCCCGACCCACTCGCCCCGACTCCCGTGCCCGCGCGTGAGCTGCCTCCGGCGACAGCGCCTCCCCCTTCGTGAAGGCGTCCGCGAAGGCCGCCGCCCCCCCCGGCACGCGCGGCGAAGCGGGTCGTACGTCCGGTCAGGAATCGAGAAGCCCCGGCCGCGGCACGGCCCCTAGCGTGAGGGTCATGGCAACCACCGCTTCCACCGCAGCCGTCACGTCCCTCGCATCCGTCACCCTCGAGGTGGCCGACCTCGATGCCGCTCGCCGCTTCTACAGCGCCTTCGGCGTGGACACGTACGTATCCCTCCGGGCGTCCGAGGCGCACTCCACCGGATTCCGCGGCTTCACCCTGGCGCTCACCGTGGCCCGCCCGGCCATCGTGGACGGCTTCCTCGGTGCCGCCGTCGACGCCGGCGCCACCGTCCTGAAGCCCGCCGCGAAGTCGCTGTGGGGGTACAGCGGCGTCGTCCAGGCACCCGACGGGACGATCTGGAAGATCGCGACCTCGGAGAAGAAGGACACCGGCCCGGACACCCGCGAGATCGACCAGATCGTCCTGCTGATCGGCGTCGAGGACGTGAAGGCCACCAAGCAGTTCTACGTCGGCCGGGGCCTCACCGTGGCCAAGAGCTTCGGCGGCAAGTACGCCGAGTTCGCCGCCGGTCCGGCCGGCCCCGTCAAGCTCGCGCTGTACAAGCGCCGCGCCCTGGCGAAGGACCTCGGCGTACCCGTCGACGGCACCGGCTCGCACCGCCTCGTCCTCGGCGGCACCGCCGACGCCTTCACCGACCCGGACGGGTTCGCCTGGGAGTCCGCCGCGTAGCGCGTCCTCGAGGCCGCCCCCCCCCGCACATCCGCCCTCTGCCCTCTGGCATCTGCAACCCAAGGAGTAAGACATGAAGGCGCACGTCAGCTCGATCCTTCTCGGTGTCCGGGACATGGACCGGGCCAAGCGGTTCTACACCGAAGGGCTCGGCTGGAAGATCCAGAGCGACTTCGGCGTCTCGGTGTTCTTCGCGTCGGACGGCGCGTCCCCGGTCGGTTTCTACAGCCGTGAGGGCCTGGCCGACCAAGTGGGCACGGACCAGGAAGGCAGCGGCTTCAGCGGACTGGTGCTGACCTACGTCGTCCGCAGCGAGACGCGGGTCGACGAGATCATGGCGGAGGCCCGGCAGGCCGGGGCCACGGTCCTCAAACCGGCCGGCGCGCTGCCGTGGGGCGGGTACGGCGGCACCTTCGCCGACCCGGACGGTTACATCTGGAGCCTCGGCTACAGCGCCCAGGGAACCGATCAGCCCTACGCCGAGTAGCCCCGCCCTCCTGCCCGGCCGCCGCCCAGGACGGCGTGGCGCGTGGCGCGGCCCCTCAGGACCCGGCGATGGTCCGGTGCGGGGGCGTGGGAGCGGCGCACCGCGGAACCGAGCGGACCGGAACCGCGGTGAACCGGCAGGACGACCGGCCGTACAACAGGAGGAGCACCATGAAGTTCCGTACACACGTCGAGCCAACCGAGCCCATGCGGGGCCTGGAGGTCCCGCCCGAGGTGGTGGCGGCGCTCGGCGGAGGCGCGCGGCCTCCGGTGACCATCACGCTCAACGGGCATACCTGGAAGAGCCGGGTCGCCCTCCTGCGCGGCCGCCATCTGCTCGGTCTCAGCCACGCCAACCGGAAGGCCGCCGGTGTCGAGACCGGCGAGGAGGTCGAGGTCGACCTGGAACTCGACACCGAGCCGCGCGTCGTCGTCGAGCCCGCGGACTTCGCCCGGGCCCTGGACGACGACCCGGCCGCCCGCGCCGCGTACGACAACCTCGCCCACAGCCGCAAGCGCGAGCACGTACGCGCCATCGAGAGCGCGAAGAAGCCCGAGACCCGCCAACGGCGCATCGACAAGGCCATCACCACCCTGCGGGGCTGACCTCCCGAGGCGGCGGCCCGGCTCCGGGGCGTGCGGTGCGGGGGCGGGGGACGGCGGCTATCGGGGTGGAGGCGTCGACCGGGCGCAGGTGGGTTCCGGACAGGCCCGGCCGCGGTGTGTGCCGAGGCAGGTGAGGCGGGAGGGGCTCGGAAAACGGCCAATCGGCATGGGAGCGGCCGTAACTGCTGCATCGCGCTGTGCACCGGGCGAACCGAGTGAGCCCTCGTGCCCCTGCGGCGGGTGGGGCGAGAACCGAAACGGCTGACCTGCAACGTTGTGCCGGGTCGTGCTTCTGGGAGAGTGAGAGGCGGATTTCGAATCACGGCACGCCGCCGGGACGCAAGCCCTGCCGCTCTCCGGAGCCGCAGGAGGGCTGAGCCCGAGCCTGCGCGGCACGTGGACGGCAATCGCACTCTCCAGCACCGGATCGCACAGGCAGTACCGACCTCGTCAACAGGAGGCACGCCCATGCACGTCCGCACCTCACATCTGTCGAGCAGACCCGGCCGGGCCGTGATGCTCGTTCTGGGGATGGTGGCCGCTCTTCTGGCCGCCGCCCTCCCCGCAGCCGGCCCGGCACACGCCGCCGTACCCGACCGCTGGGGCTTCGCGTACCTCGACAACGCGACTCCGCCCCCCGGCTACGCGCCCGATCCCTCCCGGCAGTGGGGCAGTTGGGCCTCCCCGTCCGCCAACCCCGTCAAGGTCGACCAGATCGGCCTCGGTTCGTACGTGGTGCACTTCCCGCTGATAGGCGGACCGGGCGGCATCGCCCACGCCACCGCGGTGAACAGCGTCGCCCACTGGTGTCAGATCGCCGACTGGAAGACCGTGGGCTCCGGTCAGGACGTGAACGTGAACTGCTACCTCCCCAGCGGTGCACCGGACAACTCCCCCTTCACGGTCCTCTACACGAGCAGCAGCGGCCTGCCCGCCACGCCCTCCGGTTCGTACGGCTACCTGAACTCGGACAGCAGCGGCACCGTACTCACCCAGTACAACTCCACGGGCTCCACCAACGCGGTGAGCAAGGGCTCGACGGGCATCTGGAAGGCGTGGCTTCCGTCCCTCGGGCTGTCGGGCTACGCGGGTGACCTCCAGGTCACCGCCGTCGATCCGCGGCAGGGGGCGCGGTGCAAGGTGTCCGACTGGACACCGGGGTCGGCGGGCCAGACCGTGATCGTCGCCTGCTACGACGCGGCCGGCAAGCCGTACGACACCGAGTGGACGCTGAGCTACTCCTACCTGCGAGCGGTACACGGGCCGGCCTTTCCGCCGAAGTCCTTCGGGTATCTCTGGTACAACGGGTCGCTGCCCGCGCTGACCAACTACAACTCCAGCGGAGCCACCAACAGCCTCGCCGGCTCGGGAGCACCCTTCACCGTCACCATGCCGTCGGTGGCCGTCCCGTCGGACACCGCCCACGCCACCGCCTACGGCCGCAACGCCGACTACTGTGGCCTGTACAAACCCTGGGACAGGACCAGCGGTTCCGTCCGGCTCCACGTCGCGTGCTTCGACCCCGGCGGAGCGCCGGTGAAGACGCCCTTCTTCGCCGCCTACACATCGGCGTTCTGATCTGAGGCTCACCCACGACCGGAACGCGTGACCGGGGCGCGCGCTCCGGTCACTCCGGAGGCACCGAGGGAGTGCACACGGACCACGAGCGGCGACGTGCGGCTGCGGAGGGGCCGGCAGGGGTGTACGTCGATGGCAACGCCATCAGCCCCGCGTCGAACCGTCCGTCCGTGGGTGATGCCCAGGCGGCGGAGCCGAGACGGCGGCACACTCGGGCGGTTGAGCCCGCCCACCTACGCGTGCGTGGGTGCCTCCAGAAGCCCGATGCCCCCGCTCCACGGTAGTTCTCCTTCGAAGTCACACGCCGCAACCGCTTGCCCCCGCGCACCCCACAGCGCTTCGAGAATGCGTGAGACGGTCTCCACCATGGATGCTTCTCCACCCTGCGATACCGGCTCCACCTCAATCTGTACAGGCCACCGGACAAAGTCGTTCGATGGAGCTTCGCCGTTCCGGGCATCAGGGTTTCTGCGCACCTCGACGTCCACGTCGCCCACTGTCAGCATGCGCCGCTCGAAGACCTCGTCGAGAAGGCTTTGGGTTCCGTCGACCGGCAGGCCGGTGACCAGAATCCCGCAGTAAGAGTATCGGCTCATGGCTGTCACGGGACCCGAATGAGGGGAGGATTGTCAATGGGTCACCCTCGCGTCCATTCCGCACACGAGCGGCCTTTTGCAAAAGGAATCAGCGGTTCTGCGATTGCCTCGTGTGCCCTGGCCTGCCGATACGGAATGTGAAAGGCCATCTCGGTGGAGCCTTCAGGGGCCCATGCTCACCGCTTCTGTCCGACCCGCTGGGCACGGATGGGGCGCTACCAGAGACGGCCAAGCCAAGCGTTCTCAGGCCCAAGCCGAACAGTCCTCCAGCGTGATCTCCGCGACGGCTGCGCCCGTAACGGCCTCAACATCCGGGATGTAGGGGCGAACATCGGGAAGCGGGGTGCAGAAGGTGACGTTCGAGGTGAGAAGGGCCTCTTCAGTATCAGCGAAGGAGAGGGATACGTACGCCTTCACCTGAGTGTCACCGAAATGCTCATGTGCCTTCCGGAGGCAGGCGCACACATATGCCAAGCACCGCCGGATGAGGAGGGGGGTGCGTTCGTGTGGTGCGGCTGGGAGGTCGTAGTCGGTCATTCCTCTCCCGTTGATCGTTGTTTCCTCAGCGAGTCGGTCGGTATAGGTATTGGACGTCTCCGGACGGAGGTCGGTCAGCACCCTCCCCCCAGAGGGAGTGACGGACCAATCGCGTTCAGCGACCTCGCGGAACATCGGAGGAATTTCCCCATCCGTCAGGTCGGAGACCTCTGTCGTCCGTAGGATCTCCCGCATCCGAGGATTGCTTCGCATGCCTATCCCTCGCCGAGTGCGGCGAGCCCCTTTCTAATCCTGCGATGAAGCCCGGACTGCTTCCGACAGCCTTCTCGATGCTGCGTGGAAGCCCTTCGAACTTTCCTGTTTCGAAGTCGTACTGATACTTCGCGCCCTTGTTGCTCTGATCCTGGAAGTGGAGCTGCCCCGCTCGCCCGCCAGGATCTGGGTTCTCCACGTCGATCCGGTACGGCCCATGGTTCCACAAGGTCTTGCTGGTGATTTGTGTGCCGTTGGCCCCGATCATCCCCTTGGCATCGAGGTCCTTGACACCGTAGAGCTCGCGATTCGCCTCGATTCGGCTCTCGACGACGTCTGGGTGGTAAGGGTCCTTCTTGAAGCCAGGGGAGGAGGTGTAGCCCTCGCGAAGCGGTTCGTAGGGGGCGAGGCCGAGAGGGTCGCACCACTGGTGAGGGTTGGGGACGTAGGCGACCGTGTTCGGTGCGGGCTGGAGCCCGAGGGGGTCCGGTGTGAGGTATCGGGCGGTTTCCGGGTCGTAGTGGCGATGGACGTTGTAGTGCAGGCCCGTTTCTGGATCGTGGTACTGGCCGGGGAAGCGCAGTGGAGTGTGAGTTGTGCTGTTCCTGGCCCAGGCGGTTGCTCCCCACAGGGATGTCCTAGTGCGCCAGGCGAGTTGGCCGGACTCGTCGACAAGTTCGGTTGGAGAACCAACGAGATCAGTGACTATGGCGAAGTATCGCTGGTCGATGATCGACTGTGCGGTGTCTCCGGCCAGGATGCGTTCGCTCTGTGTCAGCGGCCGCACCCCATGGTGGTCCCAGGTGAGCGCGACTGTGTTGGGAAGGTCCGTCGAGGTGGTGGTCTGTTCACAGAGAGTTGAACCCGCCTCCACCGGCGGTTCCAGGACCGTGGCTGCTTTCGATCGGTGCGGTGTGCGGGCGGCATGGGACGCAGCCGCGCGGAAGAAGGGTCGACAGTGCCCTGGCCGTCCCTGAAGTGCTCTCCGGCTTGGATCGAGCAAACAAGAAAAGGCCCCGGTCATTGACCAGGGCCTTGATTCAAAGAGCGGGTGACGAGAATCGAACTCGCGCTCTGAGCTTGGGAAGCTCATGTTCTACCATTAAACTACACCCGCGAAAAGGGCCGACGCTGTATCCAGCGGCGGATCCTCGCATACTGTACCCCATCGCGATCCCCTCCCGGAGACGTCCGGAGACGTGCCGGATCCGCTGTGCGGGCGGCGGGAGTTGGGGGCGTAGCGTGGGGGGCCGGAGTGCCGCGTGGAGGCGGGTCCTGTTCATCCCCTAATGTGGCGGTCTCGTCCACGGCTTGATGGGGAAGGGACTTGATGGACTCCATGGAGCGCACCGTCGTCCGCTGTGCCGAAGGGCACGTTTTCGCTACCAGCTCGTTTCCGATGCAGCAGCTCGGAGCAGGGCGGATCGGGCCCGGGCGGCTCATCCGGTGTCCCCGGTGCGCCCGGTTGCGGCATGCCGTGCCCGTGGCGTTCGAGCGGCGGTAGCGACGGCGGGTGACGGACGACAGGCGCGCGGGCGGCCCGATGAGGGCGGGCTCGCGCGTTCTGCGTATCCTCGGTGGGTGCTTCTCTCAGACAAGGACATCCGCGCCGAGATCGACGCCGGACGCGTACGCATTGATCCATTCGACGCGTCGATGGTGCAGCCGTCGAGTATCGACGTGCGGCTCGACCGCTACTTCCGGGTGTTCGAGAACCACCGCTACCCGCACATCGACCCCGCCGTCGAGCAGGTGGACCTGACCCGCACCGTCGAACCGGAGGGGGACGACGCGTTCATCCTGCACCCCGGGGAGTTCGTGCTGGCGTCGACGTACGAGGTCATCTCGCTGCCCGACGATCTCGCGTCGCGGCTGGAGGGGAAGAGCTCGCTCGGCCGGCTCGGACTGGTCACGCATTCCACGGCGGGCTTCATCGACCCGGGCTTCTCCGGGCACGTGACGCTGGAGCTGTCGAATCTCGCGACGCTGCCGATAAAGCTCTGGCCCGGTATGAAGATCGGCCAGCTGTGCATGTTCCGGCTGAGTTCTCCGTCCGAGTTCCCTTACGGCTCCGAGCGGTACGGGTCGCGCTATCAGGGGCAGCGCGGTCCCACCGCGTCGCGCTCCTTCATGAATTTCCACCGGACGCAGGTGTGAGGACCCGATGAGCGACGATGTACGCGAGAACCTGACGTACGACGGCTTCGGGCACGCCGTACGGGAGCTGGCGCAGGCCGTGGCCGACGACGGGTACGAGCCGGACGTGGTGCTGAGCATCGCGCGCGGCGGGGTGTTCGTCGCGGGCGGTCTGGCGTACGCGCTGGACTGCAAGAACATCCACCTGGTGAACGTGGAGTTCTACACCGGCGTGGGCACCACGCTGGAGATGCCGGTGATGCTGGCGCCGGTGCCCAACGTCATCGACTTCTCGGACAAGAAGGTCCTGATCGCCGACGACGTCGCCGACACCGGCAAGACGCTGAAGCTGGTGCGCGACTTCTGCATCGACCACGTCGCCGAGGTGCGCTCCGCGGTCATCTACGAGAAGTCGCATTCGCTCGTGAAGTGCGAGTACGTGTGGAAGAAGACCGATCGCTGGATCAACTTCCCGTGGAGCGTGGACAAGCCCGTCGTACGGCGCAGCGGGCAGGTGCTCGACTCCTGAACGGCGCGTGCTGACGTGAAAGGGCCCCGGTCACCCGGGGCCCTTCGGCGTGGGTGCGGCGCGGCCGTCTAGATCGTTCCCAGCTTCAGGATCGAGACCAGGGCCAGCAGCTGGATCGCCGAGGCGCCCAGTGCCTTCGGCCACGGCAGGTCGTGCGACTTGCTCACCATCGAGGTGAGGAGCGCCGCCGCGGCCAGCCAGGTGACCCAGCCGAGGATGACGACCAGCGCGTTCTCGCCGCCCAGGAACATCGCGAAGACCAGGCGCGGGACGTCCGTGACCGACATGATCAGCATGGACAGGCCCACCGTCGGCTGCCACGCGCCGTCGCCGCCGAGCTGGCGGGCCAGCGTGTGGGTGACCGCGCCCAGCACCAGGCCGCCGAGCACGAAGCAGACGCCCGTGATGATGACGAAGGGCACGGCGCTGGAGACCGGGGCGTGGATCGCGTCCTCGCGGGCCTGGTCGAAGCCGAAGAGGGCCAGCAGGCCGTAGAGGAACGTGACGGTCAGGGCGGGGCCCCAGACCGGGTAGTCGCGCATCTGCCAGAACGTGGGGCCGGGGCGCGTCACGATGCCGCTCAGCAGCTGCTTCCCGTGCAGGCGCGGGCCTGCCGGTGCCGCGGGCGCGTGGCCGGCGCGGTAGGCGCTGCCGTCGCTGTACGGCTCCTCGTCGACGCGGAACGCCTGCGTGTGGCCCGGATTGTTCGCGTACGGGTCGCCGGGGCTGGGCCCCTGGGGGTACGGGTACGGCGTCGGGTCGGTGAAGTACTCCGGCTCGTCCGGGCCGGCGCCCGTGTAGCCGCCGCCGGCGGGGTACGCACCGCCGCCGTGGTAGCCCGGTGCGGCGTGATGCGGGGCGCCCTGTCCTCCCGACGGCGGCCATTGCTGCTGCCCGTACGGCGGCGGTGCCTGATTGCCGTACGGCTGCTGCCGCGGTTGCTGTTGCCCTTGCTGCGGGGTGCGGTTGTCCCGGCCGCGTCCGATCCTGAATCCAGCCACGTCATCGAACGTACCCGGTCCGCCGGTTGCGGGGGCCCGGGGCCGGGGAAGTACCGGCCTTTGACGCGTAGATGTGACATCCCCTAAGGGAACCCCGGGGGGTTTTCCCCCGCATGTGGAGGGGCAACGCGGAAGCGGCCGGTCCTGCCCCCGAGGCAGGTCCGACCGCTTCGCCGCGCCGTGACGCCGGTCCGGCTACTTCACCGGTTCCGGTTCCGGTTCGTCCGCCGACTCCGGGTCGCCCGCCGGGTCGGCCGGGGTCTTCACGGAGTCGAGCAGCAGCTGCGACACGTCCACCACCTGGACGGACTCCTTCGCCTTGCCGTCGTTCTTCTTGCCGTTGACCGAGTCGGTCAGCATGACCAGGCAGAACGGGCAGGCGGTGGAGACGATGTCCGGGTTGAGGGAGAGGGCCTCGTCGACGCGCTCGTTGTTGATGCGCTTGCCGATCCGCTCCTCCATCCACATCCGGGCACCACCGGCGCCGCAGCAGAAGCCGCGTTCCTTGTGGCGGTGCATCTCCTCGTTCCGGAGGCCCGGGACCTTCGCGATGATCTCGCGCGGGGGCGTGTAGATCTTGTTGTGACGCCCCAGGTAGCAGGGGTCGTGGTACGTGATCAGGCCCTCGACCGGGGTCACCGGGATCAGCTTGCCCTCGTCGACGAGGTGCTGGAGCAGCTGGGTGTGGTGGATGACCTCGTACTCGCCGCCGAGCTGCGGGTACTCGTTCGCGATCGTGTTGAAGCAGTGCGGGCAGGTCGCGACGATCTTCTTCGCGGCCTTGGCCTTCTTGGTCGAGTCGTCCTCGTCGTCCTCGCCGAAGGCCATGTTCAGCATCGCCACGTTCTCCGCGCCGAGCTGCTGGAACAGCGGCTCGTTGCCGAGACGGCGGGCCGAGTCACCGGTGCACTTCTCGTCGCCGCCCATGATCGCGAACTTGACGCCCGCGATGTGCAGCAGCTCCGCGAAGGCCTTGGTGGTCTTCTTGGCGCGGTCCTCCAGGGCGCCGGCGCAGCCGACCCAGTAGAGGTAGTCGACCTCGGTGAGGTCTTCGACGTCCTTGCCGACGATGGGGACCTCGAAGTCGACCTCCTTGGTCCACTCGACGCGCTGCTTCTTGGCGAGCCCCCAGGGGTTGCCCTTCTTCTCCAGGTTCTTGAGCATGGTCCCCGCCTCGGACGGGAACGCGGACTCGATCATCACCTGGTAGCGGCGCATGTCGACGATGTGGTCGACGTGCTCGATGTCGACCGGGCACTGCTCGACGCAGGCGCCGCAGGTGGTGCAGGACCAGAGGACGTCCGGGTCGATGACGCCGTTCTCCTCGACCGTGCCGATCAGCGGGCGCTCGGCCTCCGCGAGGGCGGACGCGGGAACGTCCTTCAGCTGCTCCTCGGTCGCCTTCTCCTCGCCCTCCATGTCCTTGCCGCCGCCGGCCAGCAGGTACGGGGCCTTGGCGTGCGCGTGGTCGCGCAGGGACATGATCAGGAGCTTCGGCGAGAGCGGCTTGCCGGTGTTCCAGGCGGGGCACTGCGACTGGCAGCGGCCGCACTCGGTGCAGGTGGAGAAGTCGAGGATGCCCTTCCAGGAGAACTGCTCGACCTGGGAGACACCGAACACGGCGTCGTCGGCCGGGTCCTCCCAGTCGATCTCCTTGCCGCCCGTGGTCATCGGCTGCAGCGCGCCCAGCGCCACCGCGCCGTCGGCGTTCCGCTTGAACCAGATGTTCGGGAAGCCGAGGAAGCGGTGCCAGGCGACACCCATGTTGGTGTTGAGCGACACCGTGATCATCCAGATCAGCGAGGTGCCGATCTTGATCATCGCGACGAAGTAGATGAGGTTCTGGAGGGTGCCGAGGGCCAGTCCCTTGAAGGCGAGGACCAGCGGGTACGAGACGAAGTACGCGGCCTCATAGCCGTCGACGTGGTGGATCGCGCCCTCGAGACCGCGCAGGGAGAGGATCGCCAGGCCGATGACCAGGATGACGTACTCCACGAAGTACGCCTGCCACGCCTTGGAGCCCGCGAAGCGGGACTTGCGGCCCGCCCGGGACGGGAGGTTCAGCAGCCGGATGGCGATGAGCACCAGGATGCCGACCGTCGTCATCAGGCCGATGAACTCGATGTACAGCTCGAACGGCAGCCATTCGCCGATGATCGGCAGCACCCAGTCGGCCTTGAACAGCTGCCCGTACGCCTGGAGCAGCGTCGGCGGCAACGTCAGGAAGCCGATGGCGACGAACCAGTGGGCGAAGCCGACGATCCCCCACCGGTTCATCCGGGTGTGGCCGAGGAATTCCCTGACCAGGGTGATCGTGCGCTGCTTGGGGTTGTCGGTGCGGCTGCCGGCCGGGACCGGCTGTCCGAGCGTGACGAACCGGTAGATCTGCGCGACGGCTCGGGCGATGAGCGCAACGCCGACCACGGTCAGCACCAGCGACACGATGATCGCGGCGAGTTGCATTGGGGGCTCCTCGGGCCTGCGAGGGTGGGATCGATCCAGCGTTACCAGTGAGTACTGCGTCTTCCAGTGCCCGCCTGGACTACGAGTATCGACTACGAGTATCGCTACTACTAAGCAGTAACTTAATCAGTCTGAGCCGACACTACCCACTTATTCCACCGTCCTGTAGCCGGGCAGGCGGTGATCTGTGTCGCTCAGGCGTGCCTTGCCGGGCCATGGAAGGGTGTGGGCGGCCTCGCGCAGGGGTACGCGTACGGCCTCGGCGAGGACCGCCAGGTCCAGCCGCAGCCCTTGGTGCTCGGCGTAGTGCTGGTCCAGGAGGTCCGCCTCGTCCCACGGCATCCCCGAGCGGTGCCGCACCTGGGCCAGGCCGGTCAGCCCGGGCCTCAGTTCCTGGCGCCAGCGCCGGGCGGCCCCGGTGCCGTTCCGCGTGTCGCCCGGGGTGAGCGGCGCCGGACCGACGAGGGAGAGTTCGCCGCGCACCACGTGGTGCAGGCGCGAGACCACGTCCAGCTTCAGCCACCGGGTGTCCAGGGAGCGCAGGACGAAGGGGCTGCCGTGCAGGCCGGTGCGCGGGGAGCGCCTCGTCACGCGGCGGCCGCGTACGGCCAGCGCCAGGGCGGCGGCCGCCAGTAAGGGGGAGGCGAGGAGCAGCAGGGCCGAACCGAGGACCAGGTCGAGGGTGCGTTTGGCGGTCGGACGGGGAAGGGGTGTGGGCGCCAGGGCCCGCAGGGCGGCCCGCGCGGCCGCCGGGCGGGAGGCCCGGGGCGGGCGCCAGGGGCGCGGCCGGGGCCCTTTTCGCCACTGTTCCTGCGTACGCATCGTTCGCACCTGTCTGTCATCGGTCCATCGAATGCCGTATTTGTGCTGATCGCGGCATTTTGTGACAGAACGATCCCATGCGGCCATGATGGGGGAGGGGTGTGCGGCGCGTGAGGCGCCAGGTGTCGCCGATGGCGCGGGGCGGGTGCACGTAAGTTGAGTCACGGGGACTCATGTCTGTTGACTCCGTCGGGGGAGTCGTGCATCCTTGAGTCAGATCCACTCAAGTAGTCAGTTGGAGGAATCGAAATGGCACGTGCGGTCGGCATCGACCTGGGCACGACTAACTCCGTCGTCAGCGTTCTCGAAGGCGGCGAGCCCACCGTCATCACCAACGCAGAGGGCGCCAGGACCACGCCGTCCGTCGTCGCCTTCGCGAAGAACGGCGAGGTGCTGGTCGGCGAGGTCGCCAAGCGCCAGGCAGTGACCAACGTCGACAGGACCATCCGCTCCGTCAAGCGCCACATGGGCACTGACTGGAAGGTCGACCTGGACGGCAAGAGCTTCAACCCGCAGCAGATGAGCGCCTTCATCCTGCAGAAGCTCAAGCGCGACGCCGAGTCGTACCTGGGCGAGAAGGTCACCGACGCGGTGATCACCGTCCCGGCGTACTTCAACGACTCCGAGCGCCAGGCGACGAAGGAGGCCGGCGAGATCGCGGGCCTGAACGTCCTGCGCATCGTCAACGAGCCGACCGCCGCCGCGCTGGCGTACGGGCTCGACAAGGACGACCAGACGATCCTCGTCTTCGACCTCGGTGGCGGCACCTTCGACGTGTCCCTCCTGGAGATCGGCGACGGCGTCGTCGAGGTGAAGGCCACCAACGGTGACAACCAGCTCGGTGGTGACGACTGGGACCAGCGCGTCGTCGACTACCTGGTGAAGCAGTTCGCCAACGGCCACGGCGTGGACCTGTCCAAGGACAAGATGGCTCTCCAGCGTCTCCGCGAGGCCGCGGAGAAGGCGAAGATCGAGCTGTCCTCCTCGACGGAGACCACGATCAACCTGCCGTACATCACGGCGTCGGCCGAGGGCCCGCTGCACCTGGACGAGAAGCTCACGCGCTCGCAGTTCCAGCAGCTCACCGCGGACCTCCTGGACCGCTGCAAGACCCCGTTCCACAACGTCATCAAGGACGCGGGCATCCAGCTCTCGGAGATCGACCACGTCGTTCTCGTCGGTGGCTCGACCCGTATGCCGGCCGTCACCGAGCTCGTCAAGGAGCTGACCGGTGGCCAGGAGGCCAACAAGAGCGTGAACCCGGACGAGGTCGTCGCCATCGGCGCCTCGCTCCAGGCCGGTGTCCTCAAGGGCGAGGTCAAGGACGTCCTGCTCCTCGACGTCACCCCGCTGTCCCTCGGTATCGAGACCAAGGGTGGCATCATGACCAAGCTCATCGAGCGCAACACCACGATCCCGACCAAGCGGTCCGAGATCTTCACGACGGCCGAGGACAACCAGCCGTCCGTGCAGATCCAGGTCTACCAGGGCGAGCGCGAGATCGCGGCGTACAACAAGAAGCTCGGGATGTTCGAGCTGACCGGCCTGCCGCCGGCCCCGCGCGGGGTCCCGCAGATCGAGGTCTCCTTCGACATCGACGCCAACGGCATCATGCACGTGACGGCCAAGGACCTCGGCACCGGCAAGGAGCAGAAGATGACCGTCACCGGCGGCTCCTCGCTGCCGAAGGACGAGGTCAACCGGATGCGCGAGGAGGCCGAGAAGTACGCGGAGGAGGACCACGCCCGCCGCGAGGCCGCCGAGTCGCGCAACCAGGGCGAGCAGCTCGTCTACCAGACCGAGAAGTTCCTCAAGGACAACGAGGACAAGGTCCCGGCCGACGTGAAGACGGAGGTGGAGACCGCGGTCACCGAGCTGAAGGAGAAGCTCAAGGGCGAGGACTCCGCCGAGATCCGCACGGCCACCGAGAAGGTCGCGGCCGTCTCCCAGAAGCTGGGCCAGGCGATGTACGCCAACGCCCAGGCCGAGGGCGGCCCGCAGGCCGACGCGCAGCCGGGCGCCGAGCAGGCCCAGGACGACGTCGTGGACGCCGAGATCGTGGACGACGAGAAGGACTCCAAGGGCGGTGCGGCGTGACCGAGGAGACTCCGGGCTTCGAGGAGAAGCCCGACGTCCCCTCCGGCGCCACCTCTGACGACGCCGAGCCGAAGGCCGCCACCCCCTCCGAGGAGGAGGCGGCGGCCCCGGCCGGGGACGCGAACGAGACCACGGCCCTGACCGCGCAGCTGGACCAGGCACGCAGCGCGCTCAACGAGCGCACCGGCGACCTCCAGCGGCTGCAGGCCGAATACCAGAACTACCGCCGCCGCGTGGAGCGGGACCGGGTCACGGTCAAGGAGGTCGCCGTCGCGAACCTCCTGTCCGAGTTGCTGCCCGTCCTCGACGACGTCGGCCGGGCCCGGGAGCACGGCGAGCTCGTGGGCGGGTTCAAGTCGGTGGCCGAATCGCTGGAGACGGTCGTCGCGAAGCTGGGTCTCCAGCAGTTCGGCAAGGAGGGCGAGCCCTTCGACCCGACGGTCCACGAGGCCCTGATGCACAGCTACGCGCCGGACGTCACGGAGACGACCTGCGTGGCGATCCTGCAGCCCGGCTACCGGATCGGCGAGCGCACCATCCGCCCCGCGCGGGTCGCGGTCGCCGAACCCCAGCCGGGGGCGGCTCCCGCCGCCGCGAAGGAAGAGAAGGCAGACGACGAGGAGAGCGGTGGCGGCGAGGAGGTCTGACATTCCGTCCGATCACCTGGCAGCACACCGCCCGGCCACCCGGGCCTCCCGTCCGGTCGGCACCAGGGTCTGCGGGCCCGGCGCCGGCCGGACGGGGGGCTCCCGGCCGGTCGTCCGGAAGGAGGGACGTCGATGAGTACGAAGGACTTCGTCGAGAAGGACTACTACAAGGTTCTCGGCGTCCCCAAGGACGCCACCGACGCCGAGATCAAGAAGGCGTACCGGAAGCTCGCCCGCGAGTTCCACCCGGACGCCAACAAGGGCGACGACAAGGCGGAGGAGCGCTTCAAGGAGATCTCCGAGGCGAATGACGTCCTCGGTGACGCCAAGAGGCGCAAGGAGTACGACGAGGCACGCGCCCTCTTCGGCAACGGCGGCTTCCGCGCCGGCCCCGGCGGCGCCCAGGGCAACTTCAACTTCGACCTGGGGGACCTCTTCGGAGGCGCCCCGGGCGGGGGTCAGGGCGGCGCCGGCGGTTTCGGCGGCGGCGGCCTCGGCGACGTGTTCGGCGGCCTCTTCAACCGCGGCGGCGGCGCCGGTGCGAGGGTGCAGCCGCGGCGCGGCCAGGACATCGAGTCCGAGGTGACGCTGAGCTTCACCGAGGCGGTCGACGGGGCCACGGTCCCGCTCCGGATGTCCAGCCAGGCCCCCTGCAAGGCGTGCTCCGGCACCGGCGACAAGAACGGCACGCCCAGGGTGTGCCCGACCTGTGTCGGCACCGGCCAGGTCTCGCGCGGCAGCGGCGGCGGCTTCTCGCTCACCGACCCGTGCGTGGACTGCAAGGGCCGCGGCCTCATCGCCCAGGACCCCTGCGAGGTCTGCAAGGGCAGCGGCCGGGCCCGCTCCTCGAACACCATGCAGGTGCGCATCCCGGCGGGCGTCTCGGACGGGCAGCGCATCCGGCTGCGCGGCAAGGGCGCCCCGGGCGAGCGCGGCGGACCGGCCGGCGACCTCTATGTCGTGGTCCACGTCGACGCCCACCCGGTCTTCGGCCGCAAGGGCGACAACCTCACCGTCACGGTGCCCGTCACCTTCACGGAGGCGGCGCTGGGCGGCGAGGTGAAGGTGCCGACGCTCGGCGGCCCGTCCGTGACCCTCAAGCTACCCGCCGGTACGCCGAATGGGCGTACGATGCGGGCCCGCGGCAAGGGCGCGGTCCGCAAGGACGGCACCCGGGGCGACCTCCTGGTCACCGTCGAGGTGACCGTGCCCACGGACCTCGGCAGCGAGGCCAGGGACGCGCTGGAGGCATACCGCAAGGCGACCGCGGGGCATGACCCGAGGGCGGAGCTTTTCCAGGCGGCGAAGGGAGCTTGAGGTGGACGGCCGACGGCGCAATCCTTACGAACTGACCGACGAGTCCCCGGTGTACGTGATCTCGATCGCGGCCCAGCTCTCGGGCCTTCACCCGCAGACACTGCGCCAGTACGACCGCCTCGGCCTGGTCTCCCCGGACCGTACGGCCGGACGCGGCCGGCGGTACTCGGCCCGCGACATCGAGCTGCTGCGTACGGTGCAGCAGCTGTCGCAGGACGAGGGCATCAACCTCGCCGGCATCAAGCGCATCATCGAGCTGGAGAACCAGGTCGCGGCGCTCCAGCAGCGCGTCGCCGAACTCTCGGCGGCCGTGGACGGGGCCGCGGCGGCCATGCAGCAGCGCGAGGCCCAGGTCCACGCCTCGTACCGGCGCGACCTCGTCCCGTACCAGGACGTGCAGCAGACCAGCGCCCTGGTGGTCTGGCGCCCCAAGCGCCCCAAGGACTGACCCCGCGCCACGCGGCCCGTCACCCCGGTTCCCCCGGCGTGGCGGGCCGCTTCGCGTTTTCCGGCGGTACGGGGCCGGCGGGGCCCTCCGCGAGGCCGGACTGGACGAGGAGGGCGCCGAGGTGGGTGCGGCTGGTGGCGTTGAGGGTGTGCATGAGCTTGGCGATGTGGGCGCGGCAGGTGCGGACGCTGATGCCGAGTTTCTCGGCGGCGCTCTGGTCGGTGCAGCCGTCGGCCAGGAGGCGGGCGATGCTCTGCTGGACGGCGGTGACGGGGGCGCCGGGGAGGGCGGCGGGGAGGTGCTGGGTGAAGGGTGTGGCTCCGGCCCAGAGGGTTTCGTAGATGGCGGCGAGGTAGCGCACCAGGGCGGGGTGGCGGATCTCCAGGGCGGTGCTGCCGCCGGGGTCGGCGGGGAGGTACGCGACGGTCCGGTCGAAGACGATGAGACGGTCGACGGCCCGTTCCACGGTGCGGACCTCCAGGAGTCCGCTGGGCAGTTGGGCCACGTACTCCTTGAGGCCGGTGCTGTAGCGCGCGGAGTGCTGGTAGATGTGCCGGACGCGCACGCCCCGCGCGACCGTGGGCAGCGTGCCCGACAGCGCGATCTGGAGCTGTTCCGGTGTACGGGTGCTACCGGGCTGGATGGTCAGGATCTCGTCCCGGGCCTCGTGCGCGGAGCCGTTGATGGACGCCTGGATGGCCGACCGTCCGTGGAGCGTGACGAGGAGGACGGGTTCCCGGCTCGCCGACACGAGGGGCACGAGGGACTTGGCCAGCAGGTCGACCGCGCGGACCTGGTCGAGGACCTGACGGGCGAGTGGATGCAGCAGGTGCGCCAGGGCGGCCGTGGGCGGTACGGGCCGCAGCCACGCGCTGTCGCGGGGGTCGGCGGTGAGCAGGGCGTGCTCGGCGAGGCAGGGCATGCCCTCGGCGGCGGACCGGGCGATGCGGCCCTGGGCCAGGGCCTGGGCGTAGAGGTCCACTGCCGCGTCGCACAGTTCGTCCGGGCTGTGGCCGTGCTTGTGGGGTGCCGTCATCGGGCGGGCTCCGCGAGGCCGGACTGGACGAGGAGGGCGCCGAGGTGGGTGCGGCTGGTGGCGTTGAGGGTGTGCATGAGCTTGGCGATGTGGGCGCGGCAGGTGCGGACGCTGATGCCGAGTTTCTCGGCGGCGCTCTGGTCGGTGCAGCCGTCGGCCAGGAGGCGGGCGATGCTCTGCTGGACGGCGGTGACGGGGGCGCCGGGGGCGGCGGCGGGGAGGGGGTCGCCGAAGGGGGTGGCGAGGGCCCAGAGCGTTTCGTAGACGGCGGTCAGATAGCGCACGAGGGCGGGGTGGCGGATCTCCAGGGCGGCGCTGCCATCGGGGTCGGCGGGCAGGTAGGCGACGGCCCGGTCGAAGACGAGCATGCGGCCCACGCTCTGCTCCATGGTGCGGATCTGGAGGCTGCCGGCCGGGATCTCCGCCAGGTACTCCTTGAGCCGGGGGCTGTAGCGCGCCGAGTGCTGGTAGAGGTGTCGGAGCCGGCCGCCCGATGCGAGGACGAACTGCGCGTTCGTCCGGCCCTGGCGCATGTTGTGGACCAGGCGGTTGCCGCCGGGCTGGGCGGTCAGGACTTCCTCCCGGGCCGACCGTGAGGCGTTGTGGAGCGCCGCGCGTATCCGGTCGGCCCCTTCGATCACGGTGACCGAACGGGTCGAATCCTCGTCGGTCTCCGCGAGCAGTGGCAGCAGGGACCGGGTCAGCTCGGTCGTCAGCCGGAGCCGGGCGTCGATCTCACGGCTGAGAGGGCTGAGCAGTTGACCCAGCACCGCGGACGGCGGTACGGGGCGCAGCCACGCCCCGTCCTGCGGGTCGGGGAGGAGCAGTCCGAGCGCGGTGAGGCAGGGGGCGGGCTCGGTGGCTCTGCGGGCGATGCGGCCGGCGCTGAGGGCCTCACCGTAGAGGGCAAGGGCGGCTTCGCAGAGTTCTCGTTCGCCGTGGGGGTGCGTCGTCGGTGCGGTCATGAGGCAGGGCCCTCCCCGGAGTCCTGTCGCGCACCCGCGAGGCCGGACTGGACGAGGAGGGCGCCGAGGTGGGTGCGGCTGGTGGCGTTGAGGGTGTGCATGAGTTTGGCGATGTGGGCGCGGCAGGTGCGGACGCTGATGCCGAGTTTCTCGGCGGCGCTCTGGTCGGTGCAGCCGTCGGCCAGGAGGCGGGCGATGCTCTGCTGGACGGCGGTGACGGGGGCGCCGGGGGCGGCGGCGGGGAGGGGGTCGCCGAAGGGGGCGGCGAGGGCCCAGAGCAGGTCGTACAGCTGCGCCAGGTAGTGGACCAGCCCGGGGTGGCGGATCTCCAGGGCGGCGCTGCGGTCGGGGTTGGCCGGGAGGTACGCGACCTCGCGGTCGAAGATCATCAGGCGGTCGATCGCCCGCTCCGTCGTACGGACCTGGAGGAGGTCTCCGGGCAGTTGGGCCAGATACCCCTTGAGCCCGGGACCGTAGCGCGCCGAGTGCTGGTAGATGTGGCGCAGCCGGACGTTCCGCTTGACGAGCGGCAGCGTGCTGGCCAGGGCCACTCGGAGGATCTCCGGCGAACGGGTGCTGCCGGGCTGGACGGTGAGGACTTCGTCGTTCGCCTCGCGCAGGGCGGCGTCGATGGCCTCCTGGATGGAGGACTGCCCGGCGACGACCCTGATGGCGAGATCCGGGGGTTCCTCCGCGAGTGCGCTCAGGGTGTCCAGCGTGCTGCCCAGGAGATCGGCGGTGCGCACCCGGTCCAGGATCTCCCGGGCCAGCGGATGCAGCAGCCGCGCCAGAGCGGCCGTGGGCGCCACGGGCCTCAGCCGCGTGTCGTCGCGGGGATCGGCGGTGAGCAGGGCGTGCCCGGCCAGGCAGGGCACTTCCTCGGCGGCGGACCGGGAGATGCGGCCCTGGGCCAGGGCGTGCGTATAGAGGCCGACCGCTTCCTCGCACAGTGCGTCCACGCCGTGGCCGTGCTCGTGGGGTGCCGTCATCGGGCGGGCTCCGCGAGGCCGGACTGGACGAGGAGGGCGCCGAGGTGGGTGCGGCTGGTGGCGTTGAGGGTGTGCATGAGCTTGGCGATGTGGGCGCGGCAGGTGCGGACGCTGATGCCGAGCTTGCGGGCCACGATCTGGTCGGTGTTGCCCTCGATGAGGAGGCGGGCGACGCTCAGCTGGGTGGCGGTGATCGGGGTGTCGTGCGCGGGCGGCTGAAGGGGGGAGGTCAGCGGCTTGGCCTGGGCCCACAGCACCTCGTACACCTGGATCAGGTAGCGCACGAGGGCGGGATGGCGGATCTCCAGGGCGATGTCGCGCCGGGGACTGGCCGGGATGAAGGCGACGGTGCGGTCGAAGACGAAGAGGCGCTCGACGGTCTGCTCGATGGTGCGCACCTGGATGCAGCCCGACGGTATGTCGTCCAGGTACGCCTTGATGGCCGGGCTGTACCGGGCCGGGTGCTGGTAGATGTGGCGCAGTGTCACGCCCCGTCCGGCCATGGACAGTGCCCGGTCCAGCGCCTTCCTGAGCTGGTCCACGGGGCGGTTGCCACTGGGCTGGAGGGTCAGGACCTCCTCCCGTGCGCCGTCCGTGGCGTTCTGGATGGCTGCCTCGATCAGCGGAATGCCTTGGAGGACGGTGATGGCGAGGTTGGGGTCGGTGCTGGCGACGGAGGCCAGGGGGGCCAGTGAGTCGGCCAGGGCGGCGGAGAGCCGTATGCGCTCGTGGATTTCCCGGGTGACGGGCTGGAGCAGATGGGCGAGCGCCGCGGACGGAGGGACCGGCCGGATCCAGCCATCGTCCTGGGGATCGGGGTGGACGAGAGCCAACTCGATGAGGCACGGGGCGGGTTCGAGAGCGGAACGGGGCAGCCGGCCGGCTCCGAGGGCTTCGGTGTACGTCCTGACGCCGGCGTCGCACAGTTCCAGAGGGCCGTGCGGCTGGTGCGATATGCCCTCGTCCTTGCCCATTCGTGACCCCCCACTTTTGGCAGTGCAGCAAGATGACGGTGGTGCCAGCCTAGTTCCCGGGCCAGTGTGGAGATGTCGGGGGAGCCGGGAACTCTCCCGGCTGATCAAGGGCGTGGCCATGCTCTCCCCCATTGCGTGGTCCGCCCGTCCGGCCCGGGGGGTGGGGATCTTTGGGGCCGGCCGGTCAGGAATCCTGGTCCAGGATTCCTGACCGGGCGATCAGATAGCCGAGTTGGGCGCGGCTGGTGCTGCCGAGCGTGGCGGCGAGCTTGGCGACATGGGCCCGGCAGGTACGGACGTTCATACCGAGCCGACGGGCGATCGAGTCATCGACGTGTCCCTCGACGAGCAGTTGGGCAATGGAGTGCTGAACCCCGCTGATCCCCAGCCGGGTCGGCTCGTACTTGACCTCCTCCCGCAGGGGAGCCGCCCGCGTCCACAGCTGCTCGAACACGTTGGCCAGGTACTCGACGAGTCCGGGATGGCGCAGTTCCAGGGCGACTTGACGGTCGTCCTGGGCCGGGATGAAGGCCACCGTCCGGTCGAACACGATCAGGCGTTCGATGAGCTCCTCGAGTGTCCGGATCTCCACGTCGCTGTCCGCCATGCGCTCCGCGTACGCGAGTGTGCTGAGGCTGTGCCGCACGGTGTGCTGATAGAGGGTGCGCATCCGGACGCCTCGCTGAACGACCGAGAGGCCGCGGTCCAGCGATTTGCTGAGGCGGTCCTCGATGCGTCCGCCACCGGGTTGGACCGTCAGGACTTCCGTACGGCACTCTGCCGTGGCCTGGTCGAGCGCGGCGTTGATCCGGTTGAAGCCCTCCAGCACGGTGATCGCGTGGGTGACGGGAGGTCCCTGCGTGCTGATGTCCATGAATGGCTCGAATGACTCGGTCAGTTGGACCGTATGCCTGCGGCGCTCAAGGATCTCCCGTTCCAGGGGCTGCAGGTGCTGGGCCAGCGCGACCGAAGGCGGGACCGGCCGGAGCCATGCCGGGTCGTCGGGGTCGGGGTGAAGCAGGGCGAAATCCACGAGGCAGGGAGCGGGTTCGATATCCGCCCGCGCTATGCGTCCCAGGCGCAGCGCGCTGGCGTAAAGGTGCTCCCCGGCCTGGCAAAGTTCGGTGATCCCATGAGGATGTGTCGGTTTCGTGCTCATTGTGGCCATATCTTCACCCCCCAGGTTCATGAACATACAGGAACATGATGCATCTCCTCGGTGGTGCTCGCGTGCCCCTGTGAGACATCGTTTTTGATGCGGGGGAGAGGAATCCACCAGTGAGGACGAAGCCGACTATGTATAAGCGAATGCTTCGCTCGGCGCTTGCCGCGTCGTTCGTTGCGGCCCTGGGCATAGGTTTGTTGGGCGGCAGCGGCTTTGAGCAGGTCAGCACCGCCGCCTCTGCCGTGGACATCGGCTGGGATGTCTCGCCTGTCAAGTCGGACATCGGCTGGAACGTCGCGCCCGCCGGAGCGGACACCGCGTCGACCGGTGCGGGCGCCTGACATGGCCACCCCCCCGGACGACCGGACCTTCCGGCGTGAGATGGCGACCGCCTACCGGTCAGGGTGGCATTTCATCGATCTCGTCACGGCGCTGCCCCACCGTGGCGACTCGTTGATGGTCACTCTGTTCGGCGATCCGGTCGTCGTCGCCCGCGAGGACGACGGTGAGGTCCGTGCCTACCGATGCCTGCGCAAGCCGCGGGGCGCGCCGCAGCCGGTGCGCTGTGCCATCCGTTACGACATGATCTTTGTGAATCTCGCACAGCGTGACCACCAGCTGTTCGAGCCCGAAACCATTGCCGCCACCCCCCACAGTGCCTGAGCGATCCCCCGTCGTTCCACGTCGCTCAGTCACTTCCCCCACACAACGGCGCCACCGTGACCTGAACACGGTGGCGCCGTTGTGCTGTGCCCGCGGGCGGCACGCTCAGCCGCGTCCGAGCGCCCGGTCCAGGGTGATCTCGATGACGACCCGGTCCGGGTTGGGGGACGGTACCCGGTCGTAGCGCTCCGTGTGGCGGCGTACGGCCTCCGCGACGCGCTCCGGGTCCGCGCTGATCCGGGCCACGCCCTCCAGGGTCGCCCAGCGGCGGCGGTGCACCTGGCACGCCGCGACGCGGGCACCCTCCGGGCCTGCGGCCAGGATGTTGGCCACCTTGCGGCTGTGCTTGTTGGTGATGACCCGGGCGAGGCCGGCCTCGGGGTCGTACGTCACGCACACCGGGACCACGTGCGGCGTGCCGTCGGGGCGGGGCGTGGTGAGCGTGCACACGTGGCTCTCGCGCCAGAACGCGAGGTACTCGGGGCTCGGCTGGTGTACGTCGACTGCCATGGGCCCCAGCGTATGCGGGGCCTTGCGCGCTGCGGTGGCGGGTACGAGGGGTGGCCGCTTCACTCGGAGTGGGAGCAGGGCCGCGTTTTCGCCTTGAGTGGCATGCGCTCAACTCTTGGCGGGTACTGCCTTGAGTGGAATAGACTCAACTTTGTGCACGTTGACCGTGTCAGTAGTGGAAACGGACTCGTCATCGCAAGGAGGAGACAGCGCACGTGGACGCCGAGCTGACCAACAGGAGCAGGGACGCCATCAACGCGGCCACCAGCAGGGCCGTGAAGGACGGGCATCCCGATCTGACCCCGGGGCATCTGCTGCTGGCGCTGCTTTCGGGCGAGGACAACGAGAATCTGGTCGATCTGCTGGCCGCCGTCGAGGCCGACCAGATCGCCGTACGCACCGAGACGGAGCGGCTCCTCGCCGCTCAGCCCAGCGTGACCGGGTCGACCGTCGCGCCGCCCCAGCCCAACCGCGAGCTGCTCGCCGTCATCGCGGACGCCGCGCAGCGCGCCAAGGAGCTGGGCGACGACTACGTCTCCACCGAGCACCTGCTGATCGGGATCGCCGCGAAGGGCGGCCGGGCCGGTGAGATCCTCGACGGGCAGGGGGCCAGCGCGAAGAAGCTGCTGGACGCGTTCGAGAAGAGCAGGGGAGGGCGCCGGGTGACCACTCCCGACCCGGAGGGCCAGTACAAGGCCCTGGAGAAATTCGGCACGGACTTCACCGCCGCCGCGCGCGAGGGCAAGCTCGACCCGGTCATCGGCCGGGACCAGGAGATCCGCCGCGTCGTCCAGGTGCTCTCACGGCGCACCAAGAACAACCCGGTGCTCATCGGTGAGCCCGGCGTCGGCAAGACGGCCGTGGTCGAAGGGCTCGCCCAGCGCATCGTGAAGGGCGACGTCCCCGAATCCCTCAAGGACAAGCGGCTCGTCTCGCTCGACCTGGGGGCGATGGTCGCGGGCGCGAAGTACCGCGGCGAGTTCGAGGAGCGCCTGAAGACCGTCCTCTCGGAGATCAAGGAGAGCGACGGCCAGATCATCACGTTCATCGACGAGCTGCACACCGTCGTGGGCGCGGGCGCCGGCGGCGACTCCGCGATGGACGCGGGCAACATGCTCAAGCCGATGCTGGCCCGCGGCGAGCTGCGGATGGTCGGCGCGACCACGCTGGACGAGTACCGCGAGCGGATCGAGAAGGACCCCGCCCTGGAGCGCCGCTTCCAGCAGGTGCTGGTCGCCGAGCCGTCCGTGGAGGACACCATCGCGATCCTCCGCGGGCTCAAGGGGCGGTACGAGGCCCACCACAAGGTCCAGATCGCGGACGCGTCCCTGGTCGCCGCAGCGACCCTGTCCGACCGCTACATCACCTCCCGCTTCCTGCCCGACAAGGCCATCGACCTCGTGGACGAGGCGGCCTCCCGGCTGCGCATGGAGATCGACTCCTCGCCCGTCGAGATCGACGAGCTCCAGCGCTCCGTCGACCGCCTGCACATGGAGGAACTGGCCCTCAGGAACGAGACCGACGCCGCCTCCAAGCAGCGCCTGGAGAAGCTGCGCCGCGACCTCGCCGACAAGGAGGAGGAGCTGCGCGGCCTCAACGCCCGCTGGGAGAAGGAGAAGCAGGGACTCAACCGCGTCGGTGAGCTGAAGGAGCGCTTGGACGACCTGCGCGGCCAGGCCGAACGCGCCCAGCGCGACGGCGACTTCGACACCGCGTCGAAGCTGCTGTACGGGGAGATCCCCGGCCTGGAGCGCGAGCTGGCCGAGGCCGACGAGGCCGAGCAGGAGGCCGCCCGCGAGCCCAAGGAGACCCTGGTCAAGGAAGAGGTCGGGCCGGACGACATCGCCGATGTCGTGGGCGCCTGGACCGGCATCCCGGCCGGCCGCCTCCTGGAGGGCGAGACGCAGAAGCTGCTGCGCATGGAAGCGGAGCTGGGCAAGCGCCTGATCGGGCAGACCGAGGCCGTGCAGGCCGTCTCGGACGCGGTGCGCCGCACCCGCGCGGGCATCGCCGACCCCGACCGCCCGACCGGCTCGTTCCTCTTCCTCGGCCCGACCGGTGTCGGCAAGACCGAGCTGGCGAAGGCCCTCGCGGACTTCCTCTTCGACGACGAGCGGGCCATGGCCCGCATCGACATGAGCGAGTACAGCGAGAAGCACAGCGTCGCCCGCCTGGTCGGCGCCCCGCCCGGTTACGTCGGTTACGAGGAGGGCGGCCAGCTCACGGAGGCGGTCCGCCGCCGCCCGTACACCGTCGTCCTGCTGGACGAGGTCGAGAAGGCCCACCCCGAGGTCTTCGACATCCTGCTCCAGGTCCTGGACGACGGCCGGCTCACCGACGGCCAGGGCAGGACGGTGGACTTCCGGAACACCATCCTGATCCTGACGTCCAACCTCGGCAGCCAGTTCCTGACTGATCCGCTGACCAAACCGGAGGAGAAGAAGAGCCAGGTCCTGGAGGTCGTCCGGGCCTCCTTCAAGCCGGAGTTCCTGAACCGGCTGGACGACCTGGTGGTCTTCTCCGCCCTGTCCGGCGACGAGCTGGCGCACATCGCGGGCCTCCAGATCGACCGGCTCGCCAAGCGCCTGGCCGACCGGCGGCTCACCCTGGACGTCACCCCCGAGGCCCTGGCCTGGCTGGCCGAGGAGGGCAACGACCCGGCGTACGGCGCCCGGCCGCTGCGCCGCCTCATCCAGACGGCGATCGGCGACCGGCTCGCCAAGGAGATCCTGGCGGGCGAGATCAAGGACGGTGACACGGTCCGCGTGGACCGCTTCGAGGACGGCCTGATCGTCGGCGCGGCGAGCTGATCGCGGCCGCCGACGCGGTAAGCGGAATCCGTACGGCGTAACCGGAACGCCCCGGCCCCGGTTCCCACCGGCTGAATATCAGCTTGTGGCGGATCGGGGCCTTCCGGGCTTGCCATGCCCCGCCCGGCATAAGAGAGGATGGCAGCCAACCGCACGAAGGGAAGTAACGGTGAGCATCGATCCGTCCTCGATTCCTAACTTCGGGGCTCAGCCCGAACCGCAGGCGGCAGGACCGGAGGGCCCCGTCGTCCCTGACCAGGACCTCGTCAAGCAGCTGCTGGACCAGATGGAGCTGAAGTACGTCGTCGACGACGAGGGCGACCTCGCCGCGCCGTGGGAGGAATTCCGCACGTACTTCATGTTCCGCGGCGAGGGCGAGCAGCAGGTCTTCTCGGTCCGTACGTTCTACGACCGCCCGCACGCCACGGACCAGCGCCCGGTCCTCCTCGACGCGATCGACGACTGGAACCGCCGCACCCTGTGGCCCAAGGTCTACACGCACACCCACGAGCCCGAGGAGGGCTCCGAGGAGACCGGCCCCTCGGTCCGCCTGATCGGTGAGGCGCAGATGCTCATCGGCACCGGCGTCTCCCTGGAGCACTTCGTCTCCTCGACGGTCAGCTGGGTGCGCGCCTCCATCGAGTTCGACAAGTGGCTGCTGGAGCGCCTGGGCCTGGCCCCGGCCGAGGAGAAGTCCGAGGACGCCGGCACGGAGCAGGCCGCTCCGGACGCCTGAGCCGTCTCCGTACGCATGAGGAGGCCCGGCCGGGGGAACCCGCGCCGGGCCTCTTCATGCCTCAGATCCGCTTCAGCCGGGAAACCGCCTCCTGGAGCACGTCCGCACGCTTGCAGAAGGTGAAGCGGACGAAGGGCGCGCCCTGGTCGCGGTGGTCGTAGAAGACGGCGTTGGGGACGGCCACCACGCCGCAGCGCTCCGGCAGTGCCCGGCAGAACGCGATCCCGTCGCCGGTCGCGTCGAGCGGGCGGATGTCGGTGGTGACGAAGTACGTGCCGGCCGGCCGGTACACCGCGAACCCGGCCTCGGCGAGTCCCGCGCAGAGCCGGTCCCGCTTGGCGCGCAGGTCCGCCCGCAGCTCGTCGTAGAAGCTGTCGGGCAGGCGCAGCGCCTCGGCGACGGCGTACTGGAGGGGCCCGCCGGAGACGTACGTCAGATACTGCTTCGCCGAGCGCACCGCCGTCACCAGCTCGGGGCTCCCGGTGACCCAGCCGATCTTCCAGCCGGTGTACGAGAACGTCTTGCCGGCCGAGGAGATGGTGACCGTGCGGTCGCGCATGCCGGGGAAGCCGGCCAGCGGCAGGTGTTCGCCCTCGAAGACCAGGTGCTCGTAGACCTCGTCGGTGACGACGAGCAGGTCGTGCTCGCAGGCCAGCTCCGCGATCGCGTGCAGTTCCTCGCGGCTGAGGACGGTGCCGGTGGGGTTGTGCGGGGTGTTGATCAGCAGCAGCCGGGTGCGCCGGGTGACCGCCGCGCGCAGCTCGTCGAGATCCAGCCGGTAGGTGCCCGCGGAGGTGTCGGGCCGCAGCGTGACCGGAACGCGCGTCGCGCCCGCCATCGCGATGCAGGCGGCGTACGAGTCGTAGTACGGCTCCAGTGCGACGACCTCGTCGCCGGGCTCCAGGAGCGCCAGGAGCGAGGCGGCGATGGCCTCGGTGGCGCCCGCGGTGACCAGCACCTCCGTGTCGGGGTCGTACGCCAGGCCGTAGCGCCGCTGCTGGTGCCCGCTGATCGCGGTGCGCAGCTCGGGGACGCCGGGGCCGGGCGGGTACTGGTTGCCCTTGCCCTCCCGCAGGGCGCGGACGGCGGCCTCGCGGACCTCCTCGGGGCCGTCGGTGTCCGGGAAACCCTGGCCGAGGTTGATGGCTCCGGTGCGGACGGCCAGCGCGGACATCTCCGCGAAGATCGTCGTGCCGAACTCGGCGAGGCGGCGGTTGAGCAGCGGTCGTCCCTGTGTCATGGCCGCCATCCTGCGCGCAAGCTCTGGACTTGCTCAAGTCTGCTTTGGCCGTACGGCGGCAGGGGCATCTCCCCTGCACGCCGGAACGGGCGTGAAGCGGGGGGCCTCGCTTCGGGGGACGGAAGGACGTGAGGTCATGGGCGGTGTGCTGATCGGGGTGGTTCTGGTCGTGCTGGCCCTGGTTTTCGGCGCGAAGGTGATGCGGCCCGGTGGACGGGGGCGTGCGCCGGCGCGCAACGGGCGGCGCGGTACGGCGGGCGGCTCGGCCGCCGGGGGCAGCTGGTGGGCCGGGGACAGCGGGGGCGGCTCGTCCTGCGGCAGCGGAGGCGGGCACTCCGGTGGCGGCGGGCACTCGGGTGGCCACTCCTGCGGCGGGGGGTCCTCGTGCGGCGGGGGGTCCTCCTGCGGCGGCGGGGGCGGATGCGGCGGAGGCAGCTGACACGGGGCAGTTGGTCCGCGTGGGCGTGTTCGCGAACACGCCCTGAGGCCCGGCGGGACGCGCGGTTGCACGCGCCAAGTCCCGCCGGGCTCCTTTTTGTTGGGGGCCTTCACGGGTCTGCGGTGAACAGGTGAGCGGTAAGCCACCCGAGGGGGATGGAAACCCCGGCAAGTTGGGCAAAAACGCTGTGAGTGCGGCGTAGTTCGTGATTCCCTCGTGGGAGAGAACATCCAGCCCTCGGACCCCAGTTGGACCTGATCGGGCGCTTCCCAACCCCCCACACGCACGACACGGGGGCGTCCCCTGTCCATGTGTCCATGCGTGTTTGCGGAGCCGACCCATGCTCACGACCCTTCATACGGCCTATTCCGACACCCGTGCCGCCGATCTGGCCTGGGCGCTGGGGCGCGAACCGCTCCCCGCGCTGGCCGTCCTCGACCTCGAACTCGCCGGCGCCGCACTGCAACTGCGGCTGCTCGGCGCCTCGCACCAGGTGCTCCTGGAGGAGGAGCAGGGCAGCTGTTCCGAGACCGTCGCCTGTATGCCCGGCAGCAGCACCCCGCTGCCACTGGGCGTCGCCAAGCGGATCGGCGGCTGGGAGTACGAGTTCGCGGCCCGCGTCGAGACGCTGAACGCGGGCTCCTTCGCCGGTCGCGCCCAGGAACTGCTGGCACTCGTCGCCGACCACCCGCACGGTCTGGCCGGGACGTTTCCGGGCAGCCCGCACGCCTTCACCGCCATGCTCGCCCAGCGGACCGAGGGCCAGGTGCGATGGCGCACCTGGCACGCGTACCCGCAGGAGGGCCAGCTCGTCGTGACGCGTACCCGGGTGGGCGTGCGGACACCCGCGGTGGCGCTGTGACGCACACCTGCCACGCCGCAGGTGCGCCACTTACACCCTTGTGGGTGACAAGCGGCGAGCGATCAGTGACGTAGCGTTCGCGGCATGATCGACCAGCAGGTGTCGCTGCGAGGGGGCGCGGCGCGGCTTCCTGTCCGGCCGAGGACCGGTCGGTACCTCGTGCTGGCCGCCGTCTTCGTCTGTGCCGCCTGTGGACTGGTGTACGAGCTGGAACTGGTGGCGCTCGCCTCCTATCTGATCGGTGACTCGGTCACCCAGGCGTCGGTCGTTCTCTCCGTGATGGTGTTCGCGATGGGCATCGGCTCGCTGCTCGCGAAACGTTTACGCAGCCGGGCGGCGGTGGGCTTCGGGCTGATCGAGGCGGCGCTCGCCCTGGTGGGGGGTTTCTCGGCGCTGGTCCTCTACGCGTCGTTCGCCTGGTTCGGCGAGTCGCGGTACGCGCTGGTCGCGTTCTCGCTGACGATCGGCGTCCTGATCGGCGCGGAGATCCCCCTGCTCATGACGCTGATCCAGCGGGTGGACCGGCAGGACGCGGGCGGGGCCGTCGCGGATCTGTTCGCGGCGGACTACGTGGGCGCGCTCGTCGGCGGTCTCGCCTTTCCGTTCCTGCTGCTGCCGATGCTCGGCCAGCTCACCGGCGCTCTGCTGACCGGCGCGGTGAACGCGGCGGCGGGCGGGGCGCTGGTGCTGTGGGTGTTCCGGCGGGACGTGCCCCCCAGGGCGCGATGGCTGCTGATCGCCGCCAATGTCACGGTGATCGCCGTGCTGGCCACCGCCGCGCTGCTGGCCGACGACTTCGAGCGGGCGGCACGGCGCGCGGTGTACGGGGACCAGGTGCGGGTCGCCGTGCGGACCGATGTGCAGGAGGTCGTGCTGACCGGGGCCGGCCGCAGCTCCCTGGACCTCTATCTGGACGGCCGGCTGCGGGTCAGCGCCCGCGACGAGTACCGGTACCACGAGGCGCTGGTGCACCCGGCGATGAACGGGCCGCACGCCCGGGTCCTGATCCTGGGCGGCGGGGACGGGCTGGCGGCGCGGGAGGTGCTGCGCTACCCGGACGTGCGGAGCGTGACCCTGGTGGAGCTGGACCCCGCCGTCACCCGACTGGCCCGAACGGACCCCGCGCTCTCCGCGCTGAACGCGCACGCGCTGGACGACCCCCGCGTGACGACGGTGACCGGCGACGCGTTCACCTGGCTGCGGACCGCCCGCAGCCGTTACGACGTGGTGATCTCCGACCTCCCCGACCCCGGGATCTCCGCCGGCACGAAGCTCTACTCGGCGGAGTTCTACGGCCTGGTCGCCGAGGCCCTCGCACCGAACGGACGGCTCGCGGTGCACGCGGGGCCGCCCGTCGGCCGGCCGCGCAGCTACTGGACGGTCGACGCCTCCATGCGGGCCGCCGGGCTGCGTCCGCGCCCCTATCGGATCGGTGGGCGCCGGTCGGGCTCCGCCGCCGGCCCCGGCCGG
>NZ_JAAGNI010000358.1 GCF_010550605.1 Streptomyces sp. SID9727 | reverse complement strand
GCCCGCGCAGCGGGGTGGCGGCGGGGACCCGGAGCGAGGCGGGCAGGGAGGGCACGGACGGCGGTCCGGCGGGCTCCGCCGCGAGGGCCGCGCGGTGCAGGCGTTCGGTCTCCGGGCCCGGCCGTACGCCCAGTTCGGCGTCGAGGGCCGCCCGGCAGACGTGGTACTGCCGCACCGCGCGGCGGCGCAGCCCGAGCCGGGTGTAGGCGTCGATGAGGAGGCGGTGGGCCAGCTCCTCGGCGGGGTTGCCGTCCAGGAGCCGTTCCGCGAGGGTGACCGTCTCCTGGGGCTCGCCGGCCCGGAGGTGGGCGTCGCCGAGGGCGAGGAGCAGGCGTTCCTTGAGGTCGGCGAGCTGGGAACGGCGGCCCTCGGCCCAGTCGGCGTATCGGTCATCGGGGAGGAGTTCGCCGGAGAAGCGGTCCAGGGCCGCGCGGAGACCGTCCACGCCACCGGCGGCGAGCGCCGTGCGGGCCTCCTCCTCGGCGCGGTCGGCGTCGATGCGGACGCGGGCGGGGTCGAGGTGGAGCAGTCCGCCTTCGGAGACGAGGTACGAGGAGGTGGCGCGGGAGGCCAGCTCGGGTTCGAGGGCCCGGCGGGCGGCGTGCAGGGCGACGCGCAGACTCCCCTGGGCGGCTTGCGGATCCGTGTCGGGCCAGCAGACGTCGATGACCTGTTCGCGGTGGAGCCGGTGTCCGGGTACGACGGCGAGCAGCTTCACCAGGGCCTGGGCGGTCTGCCGCGGCCAGCGCTCGGCCAGGGCCGGTCCGCCGTCGCGAGTCACCCGGAAGCCACCGAAAAGGTGTATGCGCACCAGGGGCGGGGCCTGGTCCGTGCTGTGTGCTGTGTGCCGCTCGTTCATGAGGGCGCCCACTTTAACCGGACATGCCGCCGCCCCCTCCGGCGAGTGCCGGAGGGGGCGGCGGGCGGGGTGACCGCCCGGGCTCAGGAGAGCTTGAGGGTGATCGTGTAGTGGGTGCTGTCGTTCGGGACGTAGTAGCCGCCGCCGAGCAGCTCGGCCGCCTGGTTGACACCACGCTCGTCGAAGTTGAGCATCACGGCCTCTTCCGCCCCGTCACCGTCGAAGTCACCGGTGGCGTAGTTGCGGGCACCGCCGGCGGAGGGCGCCTTGCCGAGGTAGTCCGGGTACTGCTGGTCGCCGGTCACGACGGCCGGGTCCCAGAGGTACACCCCGCCGGTGCCGCCGGTCATGATCACCTTGTCCCCGTTCGGGGCGGTGATCCAGGACGCGTTCCCGGTCGGCGGGGTCAGGAAGACGCGGTTGTCCGCGTCGCCGTCGGCGCCGAACGAGTAGATCGCCGCGGTGCCCGAGCCGAGCAGGACTCCGTCGCCGTCGAAGTAGTTGCTGTGGGTCCACAGCCCCCCGGTGATCGCCGTGTGCAGTACCTCGCCGGTACGGCCGTCACGGATCTCCATGACGTTGTGCGGGCTGAAGGCGTCCGTGCCACTGAGGCCGGTGGGCGTCCAGGCCACCCAGGTGTAGACGACGGCGTGGCCGTCGGCGTACGGGATCGCGGGCGAGGCGTACACCGCGTTGTCGAGCAGTCCACCGCGAACCTTGGCGTCCAGGGCGGTGGCCGGAGCCTTCGGCGCTTCGGCCCAGCCGAGCGCGCCGGTCTTCGCAGCGAGCTGCACGGCGCGCATGGCGGGGGCGGCCACGTCGAAGGAGTTCTTGCTCGTGTACTGCACGTACACCTTGCCGTCGCCCGTCGACGGCTCGGAGAACAGGACGTCACCGGCGTCCGCCGGGGCGGCGTACGTCCACAGCGCCTTGCCGTTGCCCCTGTAGACGCGCAGCTTGTCGGTCGGGACGAGTATGTCCGACTTCTTGTCGCCGTCGACGTCCGCGAGCGTCACTGAGTGGACGAACTGACCCTCGCTGTCGATGGTGTTCAGGACGGCACCGGTCTTCGAGTCGAGCACGACGACCGCGCCGTCCGTGGCCACGACGATCTCCGGGGTCTTGTTCCCGGTGACGTCGGCGGTCTCGATGCCGTGGACCGAGCCCGGCAGGGTGGTCTGCCACAGCTTCTTCGGCTTGCCGTCGAGCAGCGAGGTGCCCGAGTAGGCCCAGATGCCGTGGGAGGCGCCGCCCTCGACGAAGTCGTCCTTCTTGTCCCCGTCGATGTCGAGCGACTTGCCGTACGCCATGTCTCCCTGAAGCGGCGTCAGCCGCTCCTGGCTGCCGTTGCCGAAGGCGTACGTGCGGACGTTCTGATCACCGTCCACGACCCGGACGTGCCGGCCGGTCTTGTCCTTGAAGACGTCCTGGAACATGGGTGACGCGGTGGCGCCCTTGGTCTGCCAGCTGATCTTGCCCTTGCCGGAGAAGACCGTCAGGGAGCCGTACCGGCTGACGTTGACGGCCGACGCGAACTGCTTGTCGTCCGAGGCCGTCGCGACCAGCTTCTTGCCGACCACGTCGAGGTGCCACGTGCTCGGGCCGTCGTGGCCGTTGGAGACGTCGCGCTTGGTGGTGTGCTGCCAGAGCGCGGTCTCGGGGTCGTCCCCGTCCAGGACGCGGACGGTGCTCGCGTTAACGAACATCGAGTCCGTCAGCGATGACTCGGAGACGGCGTACTCGGCGTCCGCCCTGCCACTGAGGTCACCGACCGCCAGGGCGGTGGGCAGCACATTGACCCGGGTGTCGAGCGTGGTGCGACGACCGTCGGCGAGGTCGTACGCGGCGATTTCGTAGCGCACGCCGTCCGTGTAGTCGGACTGCTCCACAGCGACCAGCTGCCCGCGGCCCTCGTCCACCCGCAGCTGGCGGGAGTAGAGCGCGTTGTCGGCCTGCCACTGCACCGCACCGTCGTTCATGTCGAGGACGACGGTGTGGCCGCGCGAGGCGCTGGTGGCCGTCTTGCGCAGGTTCCACGAGACGGCGGCCCTGCCGCCGCCGAGGTCCTGGAGGGCGCCCCAGCTGGCCGCGCCCGTCACACCGGTGTCGTACGTCCAGGTGCTGGACTCGGCGAGCTTGCCGTCCTCGTACGAGAACCGGAAGCTGCTGAGCTTCACCGTGCTGGCGGCCGGGGCGGACTGGTTGAACTTCGGCGAGTCGGCGACGAGCAGGGCGCCGTCGACGATCTTGACCTGACTGGCGTAGGTGAAGTACTTGGACCAGACCGTCTTACCGGTCTTTCCGTCGAGGACCGTCACCATCGTGCCGCCGGTCAGTGTGGTGCCCGGGATGGTGACACCGGACGGCGGGTTGATGCCGACCTCGGCCGAGAAGACCACGTCGGGCACACCGTCACCGGTCAGGTCGCCGGCGTCGGAGCCCTGGTCGGAGTTGGGCGTGTTCGGGCTGACGGCGTTGTAGCCCATGACGACGTGCGGCGGGTAGAGCTCCTTCTCCCACACCCGCAGCGGCCTGATTCCCCAGTCCGCGTACAGGGAGTCGGTGGTGCGGGTCCACTGCTCGGCTCCGTCGGCAGCGGTGCGCGTGACGTGGGCCAGGCTGTTCAGGGTGAAGTAGTCGCCCTTGTTGTTGACGGGCATCGTAGCCGCGAGGCCGTGCACGTTCTCGATCGCCGACTTCGCCGTGACGGTGATGTTCGAGGACGCGTCGGTGGAGGCGCCGGAGTCCGCGACGGACTTGTCCGAGTCGGGCTTGGCGGCGTCGGCAGTGGCACCGCCGTACGGGTCCGGCTGCATGCGCTCGGCCAGCTTGTCGGCCTGGGTCTTCGTCAGGCGCATGCCGTGGGAGTCACCGCTGTCGGCGGCGAGGGCGTGCGGGGCGGCGGTCAGCGCGAGGCCCGCGGCGACCAGTCCGGAGGCGAGCCGCAGGGCCCGGCGCGAGTTGTGGGCTCTCATCACTTGTCTTCCTGCGCGAAGTGGACGGCCGAGCCGGCGGTGATGACCGGCTGGTCGAAGGAGTACTGGAGGGCGTCCGTACCGGTCTGGTTCTCGATGCCGACGGTGGCGCCGGTGCCGCGGTCGGGCACGGTGTTGTACTGGACCGTCACCGAGCCGGTGGCCTCGTCGAAGACGGCCTCGAAGGTGGCGCGGCCGGCGGTGCCGTCGGCGTAGGCGGCCTTGTTCCACACGATGGCGAAGGAGCGCTTGCCCTTGGAACCGGTCGTCGCGGTCTGCACGGTGGACTTCTTGTCCAGGACCAGGTCGTCCCAGAGGGCCGCGACGGTGCCGTTGGGGCGGGCCGCCGAAGGCAGAGCGGTGTTGGCGTAGTCGCCGATCCGCGGCTCAAGGAAGTTGACCAGGCCGTTCGTGGTCACCGACGCGCTGGTGTAGGAGACGCCGTAGAGCTTCACCGGGAAGGGCAGGGCGATCGTCCTGGCGTCCTCGTCACCGGTGAGCGCCACCTTGGTGGTGCCCTTGATCCAGGAGTACGTGGCCGGGGTGCAGGTGTTGCCGTACGCGTCGGAGAGGGCGGGGAGCTTGACCCTTGCGGTCTCGTCGCCGTCGACGGTGAGCGCGCCGCGGTAGGCGCCGTTGCAGAGGACCGGGGCGGCCGGGGTGACGCTCAGGGTGTAGCTGCCCTCGGAGACCTCGGGCAGGGTGAAGGCGCCGCTGGTGTCGGTCTTGACGGATGCGATCGGGGAGCCGTCCACGGCGACCGTGGCCTTGGCGAGCGGGCGGCCCTGGACGTCGTAGACGGTGCCGGCGACCTTGTGCGCGTCGACCGCGTCGAGCGCGAAGTCCTGGGTCAGGGCCTGGCCCTTGGTGACCTGGATGCCGGTGACGGTCTTCGGGGCGTAGCCGTAGCCGCGCAGGGTGAAGGAGTACGTGCCCTCGGCCAGCGTGAGGCGGTAGGCGCCGCCCGCGGCGGTGTTGACGATGCGCGAGGTGCCCGCGGCGTCGGTGGCCTTGACGCTCAGACCGGTCAGCGCCTTGCCGGTGGCCGCGTCGCTGACCTTGCCGGTGACGGTGGCCGCGGTGTGCGGGGCCTTGTCGACGGAGGCGAAGATGTCGAGCTTGCCCTCGCCCCAGACGTTGTTGGCGCCGGCGGTGCCGCCGCAGTGCGTGTCGTCCACGTCGATCGCACCGTCGTTGAGCAGCGCGCGGGTGCCGTCGATGTCACCGATCAGCGAGGGGGCGGCGGACCACAGCAGGGCCACCGCGCCGGCGACGTGCGGGGTCGCCATCGACGTACCGGAGATGGTGTTGTACGAGCTGCCCGGCCAGGTGGACCGGACGTCGACGCCGGGGGCCGAGATGTTCGGCTTCTGCGAGCCGTCGACGAGCGAGGGACCGAAGCCGGAGAAGTCGGCGATCTTGCCCTTGGAGTCGTAGGCGCCTACCCCGTAGGAGGTGACCTGCGCCCCCGGCGGGTGGGTCGTGGAGCAGGTGACGCCGTCACCGTCGTTGCCGGCGGCGAACGCCTCGAAGATGCCGGCGGCGTTCCACGCCTTGACGATGTCCTGGTAGAAGGTCGTCGTCGGGTCGTCGGCGCCCCACGAGTTGTTGACGATGTTCGGCGCGAGGTCCGGGCGCGGGTTCTGCCCGTTGTGGTCGGTCGGCGCGAGGATCCACTGGCCGGCCAGGAGCAGCGTCGAGTCGTTGCACGTGTCCGACTCGCAGCCCTTGGCGGCGATCCAGGTCGCGTTCGGGGCGACACCGACGCCGCCCTTGCCGGCCATGGTGCCCATGGTGTGGGTGCCGTGCCCGTTGTTGTCGCAGGGGGCGCTGGTCGGGCACTGACCGCTGGCGTCGTACCAGTTGTAGTCGTGCGTGAAGGAACCGTCGCCGTTGTTGCCCCGGTAGTTGTCGACCAGGTCCGGGTGGTCGTACTGGACTCCGGAGTCGACGTTGGCGATGACGATGCCCTCGCCGCGGTCCTCGTACTGGTCCCAGACCTGGTCGGCCTTGATGTCCTTGACGCCCCACTCGGGGGCGGCCTCCTCGGCCACCGCGGCCTTGGTTGCGGCCTTCAGCGCGGTCTTCGTCTCGGCCACCGTGGGCTTCGACTCGATGTCGTCCAGCTTGTAGTGCTGCTCCTTGACGATGCGCGCGACGTCCGAGCGCTTCGCGAGCTGCTCCACGAGGTCCTGGTCCCCCGTGACCTTGACCGCGTTGGCGATCCAGAAGTCCTGGTGGCCGACCTTCTTCTTGTCGAGGAAGGTGTTGAGGGACTCCTGGCTCTTGTGGGCCTTCGCCTTCAGCTCGTCGAACGCCGACTTCGCGCGCGCGGCGTGGCCGTGCTCGCGCTTGGCGGTCGTGAGGTCGGCCTTGTCCTTGAGGACGACGAAAAACGTGCTCTCGCCGCCCTTGTCCACGGCCTTCATCAGCGCGGAGTCGACCGGGGCGGTCGGGCCGGTGGCCGCGGCGGCGGTCGGCGGGGCGATCAGCAGGCCGGTGACGGTGAGCGCTGCTGCCGCCCAGGCGGCAGTTCTCCGCCGGGGCGATCGGGACAGGTGCATCGGGATGCTCCTCCAGGAACGGTACGGGGGAGCCCGCACGTTAGGAGGGGGGCGTTACTCGGGCATTACAAGCCCACCCCGACCGGTGTTTCCACAGGTCAGGCCAGTTCGCCGGGACGTCACGGCACGTGTCCCCGAACGGGCCGCGTCCCACGGCGGCGGACCCCGTTCGGCCCACCCCCGCTCGCGTGAACCCGCCGATGAACGTTGCCTGACAGTCAGGCAAATCGGACGGGTGGGAGGCGCGGTGGCGGACATCGGCGCGAGTGACGGCTCCTCACCCTCGGAGGAGGTCCGGGCCCTGCGGGACCGCGTGACCGCGCTCGAACAGAAGCGCGCCCGCCCGGCCCGCCACCGGGGCCGCTCCTTCGTCGCCGCCGCCCTCATCGTCCTCGGCTGCCTGCTCGCCCCGCTCTCCGTCGTCGCCTCGTGGGCGTCCGACCAGGTCGGGAACACCGACCGTTACGTGGACACGGTCGCCCCCCTCGCCTCCGATCCGGCCGTCCAGGATGCCGTGGCCGACCGGGTGACCGACGCGCTCATGAGGCGGATCGACCTGTCCGCGCTGCTGTCCGGGGTGTCGCCGGACGACCGGCCCCGCCTGGAGAAAGCGCTCGGGCGGCTCGGCGGCTCGCTGGAGGACGCGGTGCGCAGCCTGGTCCACGACCGGGCGCGCGCGGTCGCCGCGTCGGACGCCTTCGAGAAGGTGTGGACCGAGGGCAACCGACGGGCCCACCGCGCCGTCGACAAGGCGCTGACCGGGAAGGGCGGCGGCGCGGTGGAGCTGACCGACGACGCCGTCACGCTGGACCTCGCCCCCGTCATCGACCGGGTGAAGCAGCGGTTGGTGGACCGGGGCATGGCGGTGGCCGGACACATCCCAGAGGTCCACACCGACATCACGCTCATCAGGTCCAAGGACGTCGGCGAGGTCAGGACGTACGTACGGGTCCTGCAATTCCTGGGCGACTGGCTCGCCGTCATCGCCGTCCTGCTGCTCGCCGGGGGCGTGCTGCTCGCGGTGCGGCGGCGCCGGTCGCTGGTGGCGGGGGCCCTCGGCGCCGCCGTAGCCGTGGGCCTGCTCGGCATCGGCCTGCGGATCTTCCGGGCGCTCTATCTGAACGCGCTCCCGGCCGGGGTCTCGCCGGGGGCGGCGGGCGCGGTCTATGACGCGATGACCCGGTTCCTGGGGACGACGGTACGGATGGTGGTGGCCCTGGGGGTCGTCGTGGCGCTGGCGGCCTGGCTCACCGGTCCGGGCCGGCGTGCGGCGACCGCCAGGGGGCTGTGGGCGTCCGGAATCGGCGCGGTGCGGGCCACGGCCGACGGGGCGGGGCTGCGGACCGGTCCGGTCGGCCCGTTCGTACGCCGGTTCCGGGCCTGGTTCACCTGGCTGCTGGTGGCCGCCGCGCTGGTGGTCTACCTGCTGTGGGCGCACCCGACGGGGTGGGTCGTCGTCGGGATCGCGCTCTGCCTGCTGTTCCTGCTGGCGGTGGTGGAGTTCCTGGCGGCCGGGGACCGGGAGCCGGGCGCCGGGCCCGCCTGAGAGAGGAGCGAGGAGATGGCGGGAGTCGACGCCGAAGCCGTCCGGAGGATGACCGGCGCGCTGTTCATCGAGCGCGGCCTGCGCAGTCCGGGCTCGACCCGGTTCTGGGGGCTGCTCGTGCTGGCCGCCGTGATCGCGAGCGCGGGAGTCGTCGGAGACTCCACGGCCACTGCGCGAGGCGCTGGACGACCACGGCATGCGTGACGCCGACCTCGAACTCCACCTGGTAGGCGGGCGTACGCACTGGTGCCCGGCCGACACGGACACCTGCGCGGTACGGGCGGGCGGGCGCGGCTGATCCGCGTCAGCGGCGGCGGCCGGGTTCCCCCGACGCGCGCAGCCGCCGCCAGACCGCCTTCGCCGCGTGGTGTCCGGACATGCCGTGCACCCCGGGGCCGGGCGGGGTCGCCGAGGAGCAGAGGAAGACCGCCGGGTGCGCGGTGGCGTACGGCACGCGGGCGAGCTTGGGGCGGATGACGGTCTGGAGGCCGGCGAAGGCGCCGCAGGCGATGTCCCCGTCCACGTAGTTCGCGTTGCGCTTCGCGATGCCGGGCGGGCCGGCGACGGCGCGGGCGAGGACCAGGTCGCGGAAGCCGGGGGCGAACCGCTCAAGCTGGCGTTCGATGGCCTCGGTCGCGTCGCCCTGCCAGCCCGCCGGGACGTGCCCGTACACCCAGAAGACGTGCTTGCCCTCCGGGGCGCGGGAGGGGTCGACCAGGCTGGACTGCGCGGTGATCAGGAAGGGGACGCGGGGGTCCCGGCCGTCCACCGCGCGGCGCAGCGCGTCGTCGATCTCGCCGGCGGTGGGGCCGATGTGCACGGTGCCGGCCCGGCGGGGCTCCTCGGCGGTCCACGGCACCGGGCCCGACAGCGCGTAGTCGATCTTGAAGCAGGAGGCGCCGTAGCGGTACCCCTGGTAGGCGCGGCCGAGTCCGGCGATCCGGGCCAGCGCGGCCGGCGAGGTGTCGAAGACGTAGGCGCGGGCGGGCGGCAGCTCGTCCAGGCGCTTGACCTCCGTACCGGTGGTGATCGTGCCGCCGAGCTCCCGGAGGTACGAGGCGAGGGCGTCGGAGATGGCCTGGGAGCCGCCGCGCGGAACGGGCCAGCCCCGCTCGTGGGCGGCGAGCGCGAAGAGCAGGGCGATGCCGCCGGTGGCGAGGCCGTTCGTGGGCGCGATGGCGTGCGCGGCGAGACCGGCGATCAGGCCGCGCGCCTTCTCGCCCCGGAAGCGGCGGGAGAGCAGGGCGGCGGGCTGGACCGCGTCGAACCCGAAGCGCGCCCAGTGGTACGGGTCGCGGGGCAGCCCGTCCCACGGGGTGCGCAGGAAGTCCCGGGCGAGGGTGTCCCAGTGGCCGAGGTAGGGGGCGAGGAGGCGGCGGTAGGCGCCCGCGTCCCCGGGACCGAGCGACATCGCGGTCTCCCCCACCGAGGCGGCGAGCACGGCGGCGGTGCCGTCGGGGAAGGGGTGGGCGAGGGCGAGGTCGGGCTGGATCCATTCCAGGCCGTGCCGGTCGAGGGGCATCGCGTCGAAGGCCGGGGAGCCTATGGCCAGGGGGTGCACCGCCGAGCAGGGGTCGTGCCGGAAGCCGGGGAGCGTCAGCTCCTCCGTGCGCGCGCCGCCGCCGACCGCGGGTTGGGCCTCGAAGACCTGGACGGCGAAGCCCCGGCGGGCCAGTTCGACTGCGGCGGTCAGTCCGTTGGGGCCCGCGCCCACCACGACCGCATCGAGCATCGACGGCACCTTCGGACTCCTTTGTCAGCCGACGGTCGGAGCACCCAGGATATTCGCAGGCACCGGCAGCCGGGGGGCGGGTAGTGTCCTCACCCGATGACTTCGGAGAACTTCGCGGGGCCCGCCGATTCCGGAATGACCGCCCGGGTCGCCGAGATGGCCGCCCGGCTCACCCACGTGCCCGGTATCCGGGCCGTCCTGCTCGGCGGCAGCCGAGCCCGGGGCGCCCACCGCCCGGACTCCGACTGGGACCTGGGCGTGTACTACCGCGGTGCGCCGGACACCGCCGCCCTGTCCGCGCTGGCCGCCGCCTTCCAGGGCTCCCCGGTCGAGGTGACGGGTCCCGGCGGCTGGGGTCCGTGGGTGAACGCGGGGGGCTGGCTGCGGGTGGACGGCGTCCAGGTCGACTGGATCCTGCGCGACCTGGACCGGGTCGAGGCGGTCTGGGCCGGCTGCCGCGAAGGCCGCTACGAGGTGGGGATCCAGCCGGGCCATCCGCTGGGCTTCTGGTCGCCCGCGTATCCCGGCGAGGTCGCCCTCGGGCGCGTACTGTCCGACCCGGGCGGGGAGTTGACGGCCCTGAAGGGGGAGACCTCGGTCTACCCTGAGCCGCTGCGCGAGGCGCTGGCCGCCGCGGCCTGGGAAGCGGAGTTCTCCGTCATGGCGGCCCGCAAGTCGGCTCCGTCGGGCGACCGGCTGCATGTCTCCCTCTGCCTCTCCCGGGCCTTCGGCATCCTCGCGCAGTCGCTCCACGCCCACCACCGCACGTGGTGCCTCAACGAGAAGGGCGCACTCGCGGCGACCGCCGCGCTGCCCGGGACGCCGGCGGGTTTCGCGGACCGGGTGGACGCGTCGCTGCGGGGCCTGGACGCGTCGGCGGTGGAGACGGCAGCGGAGCTGGTACGCGAGGTGCGCGCGGTGCTGGGGACGGCGCCGGACTGAGGAAGGCCGGTCAGTCCGCGCGGATCGCGGTGACGCAGCGGGCCAGGAGGTCGCGCAGGGTGTCGCGTTCCTCGGGGGCGAGCGCGTCCGCGATGCGGCGTTCGATGCGGACGGCCCGTTCGTCGGCCCGGCGCAGCGTCTGCGTGCCGGACTCGGTCAGCCGGGTCTCCAGCATCTTCTGATGATAGGGGTGCGCGGACCTGGCGATCAGGCCGCGCTCCTCCAGGTGCTTGAGCACCCCGGCCATCGCCTGGGGGGTCACCAGGCACGTCCGGGCGAGCGCCGCACCCGAGATCCCGGGGTTGTCGGAGAGCGCGAGCAGCGCCGCGTACTGCGCGACCGTGAGGCCGGCGTCCTTGAGCGCGGCGCTCTTGGCTGCCATGAGGGCCTGCTCGGCGCGCTTGATGTCCAGGCCCAGGCGTTCGCCGGCGGTCATTCCCATGCTCGCGAGCGTACCGCGCGGAATACAGAGCAAGCTCCGAGCATGAGACAAGCATGGAATTTGCATCAAGAGCTTGATATAACTCAGGTCATGGATACTTACACGGCACCCCACACCTTCACCGGCACCGTTCTCATCACCGGAGCGACCCAGGGACTCGGCCTCCACCTGGCCCGCGACCTGGCCGGGCGCGGCGCGACGCTGCTGCTGCACGGCCGCGACCGCGACCGGCTGGACCGGGCCGCCGCCGAGGCCCGGGCGCTCTCGGCCGGCCGGGCCGAGGTCCGCACCTATCTCGCGGACCTCTCCGACCTCGACCAGGTCCGTGCCATGGCGGCCGGCGTCCGGGCGGCCGAACCCCGGCTGGACGTGCTCGTCAACAACGCGGTGGCGGGCGGTGGAAGCGAGCCGCTGCGCCGGGAGTTCGGCGCACAGGGGCACGAACTGCGGTTCACCGTCAACCACCTGACGCCGTACCTGCTGACCAGGGAGCTGCTGCCGCTGCTGTCGGCGTCGGCGCCCGCACGGGTGGTCCAGGTGGCCTCGATGGGGCAGGCGCCGGTCGATCTGGACGACCTCATGATGGAGCGCGGTTACGAGGGGCTTGAGGCGTACTGCCGGAGCAAGCTCGCGATGATCATGTCCACGTTCGACCTGGCCGAGGAGGAGACGGCCCGCACCGGTGTCACCGTCAACGCGCTGCACCCGGCCCATCTGATGGACACCGAGGGCGTGCGCGCGTACGGGCTGACACCGGCGGTCCCCGTCGCAGAGGGGGTGCGCCCCACGGTGCGGCTGATCACCGACCCGGCCCTCACCGGCGTCACCGGCCGCTACTTCGACCGGTTCACGGACGCGCGGGCGCACGACCAGGCGTACGACCCCGAGGCCCGCAAGCGCCTCACCGCCCTCACCCGGGGACTACTGGGCCTCTGAGCGGCCCGAGCGCAGCGCTCCCAGGACCCGGTCGGCGGTCGCACGGTCGCGGGCGGCGGTGAAGGGCAGGGCGTTGCCGCCGGCGATACGGAACGGCTCGCCGGACAGCGTGGACTGAGCGCCGCCCGCCTCGGCGACCAGGAGGAGCCCGGCCGCGTGGTCCCAGGCGTACTCCCAGCTGAAGGCTGTGGCGTCCAGCTCGCCCCGGGCCACGGCGAGGTATTCGAGGCCCGCCGAGCCGCAGGGGCGGGCGGCGAAGCCCTCGGCGCGCAGGCCGAGCAGGGCGGCCTTCTGCGCGTCGGTGGTGTAGTCGGGGTGCGACATCGCCACGTCCAGCACGGCGTCCGGCGCGGGTGAGCCGGCGCGTATCGCGGTGCCGTCGACCCGCGCGCCCCGACCGCGTACGGCGACGGCCATCTCGTCCAGGACGGGGGCGTACGTCCAGGAGGCCAGCAGCTCGCCCCGGTGGGCGAGGGCGACCAGGGTGCAGAAGCCGGGCTCGCCGTGGACGAACTGGCGGGTGCCGTCGACCGGGTCCACGATCCAAACGGGCGCGTCGCCGGCCAGCGCCTCGTACACCTTCGGGTCGGCGTGGACGGCCTCCTCGCCGACGACGACCGAGCCGGGCAGCAGCCGGCCGAGGGAGGCGGTGAGATGTTCCTCGGCGCGCCGGTCCGCCACGGTGACGAGGTCGTGGGGGCCGTTCTTCTCGACCACCTCGTGGGCGGCCAGCTGCCGGTAACGGGGCATGATCTCGGCGGCGGCCGCTGCGCGGACCGCCGCCTCGATGTCGGTCAGGTCACCGGCGAGGAAGGCATCGATCATGCCTCCAGCCAATCACGAGCCCCCGGGCGCCGGTGGGCCGGGTTGGTCAGCCGTTGACCGTCCACTTCTGGTTGGCCGTTCCCGCGCAGGTCCAGATCTGCAGCGGGGTGCCGTTGGCCGCGTTGTTGCCCGTGACGTCCAGGCACTTGTTCGCCTGGGGGTTCACGATGTCGCGGGCCCCGCTGACCGCCCACTTCTGCGCGGCCGATCCGTTGCAGTCCCAGAGCTGGACCTTGGTGCCGTCCGCCGTGCCGCCGGAGGCCACGTCGAGGCACTTGCCGAGGGCCCAGATCGTGCCGTCTGCGCCCACGGTCCACTTCTGCGCGTTGGTGCCGTTGCAGTCGTAGAGCTGGACCGGGGTGCCGTTGGCGGTGTTGGCGGCGGCGACGTCGACGCACTTGCCGGCGAGTCCGGTGATCCGGCCGCCCGTGCCGGTCTGGCTGTCGCTGGTGGTGACGCGGACGTGGTCGACCACGAGCTGGTTGGGGAAGGCGGTGCTGCCGTCGGGGTCGCCGGGCCAGTAACCGCCGACCGCCAGGTTGAGGATGAGGAAGAAGGGCTTGTTGAAGGCCCAGGCGTTGCCGTTGGTGTCGGCGGGGGTGCGGTGCTGGTAGACGTTGCCGTCGACCGACCAGGTGATGGAGTCGGGGGCCCAGTCGACGGCGAAGGTGTGGAAGGCGTCCGCGAACGCCTGGCCGTTCGGCAGGGTGTAGCCGGCGCCGATGCCGCCGGAGCCGGAGTAGCCGGGGCCGTGCAGGGTGCCGTGCACGGTGGACGGCTCGAAACCGACGTTCTCCATGATGTCGATCTCACCCGAGTTGGGCCAGCCCACCTGTCCGATGTCATTGCCGAGCATCCAGAAGGCGGGCCACATGCCCTGGCCGCGCGGGATCTTCATGCGCGCCTCGACGTGCCCGTACGCCTGGGTGAACTTGCCGGAGGTGTTCAGCCGCGCCGAGGTGTACTGACAGGTGCCGTACCAGCACTGGTAGTTGGCGGGGTTCTCCTTGCGGGCGGTGATGACCAGATGGCCCTGGCCGTCCAGCGCCGCGTTCTTGTTGCCCGAGGTGTAGTACTGCCGCTCGTGGTTGTTGACGTTGTCGCCGGTCTCGATCTGCCACTTGCTGCCGTCCACGGCCGATCCGGCCGCGCCGTCGAACTCGTCGGAGAAGGTCGTCGTGGCGGTCGCCGCGGCCTGCGACATCGCGGCGGCGTCCGCCGGGGCGGGGCCGCCGGTGCCGGCCAGACCCGCGGTGGCCAGGGCGAGAGCGAGTGCCGGGAGTACGAAGCGCAGCAGGCGCCGCGAAAGGCGTGGGGAGTCCATGACTCTCCCTTCCGGTGTGTATGGGGGAGGGAAGGGGAACCCCGCCGTGCACATGAGGTCATGCACATGACAGGTCGAGCAGACGCGGTGGGCGGGCAGGGGCACTTGGTTCGCTACGTGATTTAAGAAGTGAAGAAAGCCGGTGTCAAGAGTTTGGTACGGACCACAGGAGTCGAAGCGAGCAAGGGGCCGCGCGCCAACGGCCCTCGGACGTGGGGCACATGTCCGAGGGCCGTTGATTCAGCGCCCCGAGGAGCCGGGCGTCACTTCTGCCAGCCGACCGTCTCCGGCAACGGGGTGTGGAAGATCGTCGCGCCGACGTTGGCGAGGCCCTTCTTCACCCCGTACGTGGAGGGCCCGCTGAACAGAGGCAGGAAGGCGTACTCCTGGAGCGCCTTCTTCTCGACCTTGTTCACCGCCACCGTCTGCTCGTCCAGATCGGCGATCTCCGTGGTGGCGCGGATCTCCTGGTCGAGCGCCGGGTTGCCGGAGCCGGTGATGTTGGAGTCCCGGTCCGAGCAGTAGAAGTCGCACAGATAGCGGGCCCCGAACGGGTCCATGGAGCGGTTGCCCGACAGGAACAGGTCGAACCTGCGCTCACTGATGGTCTTGGCGAAGTCCGCGTCGTCGCCCTTCCGGATGTCGAGGTGGATTCCGGCCGGCTTCAGCATCGCGGCGAGGGCCCCGGCCGTGGCCTTGCCCAGCGGGTCGTCGCCCAGGAGGGTGTAACCCACGTCGAGCTTCTTTCCGTTCTTGACGCGGACTCCGTCGGAGCCGGGCTTCCAGCCTGCCGCGTCGAGCGTCTTCTTCGCCTCGGCCGGGTCGTACTTCAGCACGGCCGACAGGTTGTCCTCGTACCCCTTCTGGAAGCTGTAGAGCACGGCCGAACCGGGCAGCGGCTCCTCGTAGTCGAGCCCCTGGAACTGGATCTTCGCGATCTGGGCGCGGTCGACGCTCTGCTGGATCGCCTTGCGGACGGCCTTCTCGGAGAGGACCGCCGACTCGGTGTTGAAGTACAGCGAGTACTCGAAGGGGCTGCCGCCGCTGCGGATCTCGGTGCCCTTGAGGCCCTTGACCTGCTTCAGGCTCTCCGCGTCGACGGCGGAGGTGTAGTCCAGCTGGCCGTTCCTGAAGGCGTTGACGGCGGCCGTGGACTCCAGGTTCACGTACACCCGCTTGTCCAGCTTGCCCTTCCTCCCCCACCACTTGGGGTTGCGGACGAAGGTGATGTTGCCCGAGTGGGTGTCCCACTTCCCGACCGTGTACGGGCCCGCGCCCCACTCGGGGTGGGCTTTCTTCACGTACGCCTCGTTGAAGTTCTCGACCGTCGCCGCCTTGGGGTGCAGGAAGGTCGTGAACAGCGTGGACCAGGAGGCGTTGACGCCCTTGAAGGTGATGACGGCCTCCTTGGCGTCCCTCCCCTTCGCGACCGCGGTGATCTGGTCGTAACCATCCGTGGACGAAGCGGCGAAGTCCTTGTCCGAGCCGTTGTTGGCCTTCCAGGTGGCCTCGATGGCACGCCAGTCGATGGGCGTGCCGTCGTTGAAGACCGCCTTCGGGTTGATCGTCAGGACGACCTTCTGGTTTCCGCCGTCGACGGTCACCTTCACATCGCTGTAGTAGTCCTTGTTGTACTGCACGTCGCCGGTCGGTGAGTACGTGATCGCGTCGGCGTTGTACCAGCCCCAGACCCGGGACGCGGTCAGTGTGGCGTTGACGTTGAAGGGATTGCCCTGGTCGTCGAAGGTGCCGACGGTGGTGTACGTGCCGCCGTCCTTGATGTTCTCGTACGGCTGCGGGTTGTAGTCGACGGCGGCCGACGCGGCCTTGGGCGCGTCCTTCCCGCCCCCGCCCGAGCCGTCGCTCCCGCCGGACGACTGGCACGCGGTGGCGGCGACGGAGACGGCGGCGATCAGGGCGACGGGCATGGCCAGTCTTGCGCGCATGGCGGAGTGTTCCTTCTGGGTCGAGGGATGGGAAAGCGGGTGGGGAAGGGAGGCGCCTCAGACGGCGTGACAGGCGTACGTGTGGCCGGGCCGCCCGGCCACCGGGGAATCCGCGGGCCGTTCCGTACGACAGCGCTCGCGGACCTCCTCGCCGGCCAGCCGGTACAGCGGGCAGCGGTCCACGAAGACGCAGCCGGAAGGCAGCCGGGCGGCGCTCGGCTGCTCGCCCTCCAGCACGACGCGTTCGCGGGTGCGCTCGCGCCTCGGGTCCGGGACCGGGATCGCGGACAGCAGGGCCTTGGTGTAAGGGTGTTGGGGGTCGGCGAACAGCGACTCGGTGTCGCCGGTCTCCACGATGTCACCCAGGTACATCACCGCGATCCGGTCGGAGACGTACCGGACGACGGCCAGGTCGTGGGCCACCACCAGGTAGGCCAGGCCGAGTTCGCGCTTGAGCCGGGCCAGCAGGTTGATCACGCCCGCCTGCACGGAGACGTCCAGGGCGGAGAGCGGTTCGTCGAGCACGAGCAGCCTGGGCTCGGTCGCGAGGGCCCGGGCGATCCCGATGCGCTGGCGCTGCCCGCCGGAGAGCGCGGCCGGGAAGCGGTCGCCCATCGCCTCGTCCAGGCCGACCAGGGCCAGGAGTTCGCGGACCCGGGTCCGGGTGGACGCGCGGTCCCGGCCGATCGCGCGCAGGGGTTCGGCGAGCAGTTCGGAGACGGGCAGCCTGGGGTCGAGGGCGCCCATCGGGTCCTGCATCACGATCTGGACGTCCCGGCGCAGCTCCCTCACCCGGCTTGCGGATTCCGCGGTGCCGACCTCGGTGCCGGCGATCTCGATCCGGCCGCCCTCGGGCCGCTTCAGCCGCAGGATCTCCAGCAGGGTGGTGGTCTTCCCGCTGCCCGACTCCCCCACCAGCCCCAGGGTCTCCCCGGACCGCAGCTCGAAGCCGACCCCGTTGACCGCCCGCAGCGTGCCGACACGGCGCTTGAGCACGGCGCCCTTGGTGACCGGGAACGTCTTCACCAGGTCCTCGACCCGGAGCACGACGTCCCCGGCGGGCGCGTCGCCCTCGGACGGCTCGCCCGGCTCCGCCGCCTCCGCCCCGCCCGCCGGATCGAGGGACCCGGCGGCGATCTCGTCCGCGCGCAGGCAGGCCACGTCCCCGTGCCCGGTGACCGCGCGCAGGGCGGGCTCGTCGGTGCGGCAGGCGTCGAGCGCCACGGCGCACCGGCTCGCGAAGGGGCAGCCGGCCGGGAGGTCCACCAGGGCGGGCGGTTCGCCACCGATCGGGACGAGGGGCCGGCGTACCCCGCTGTCCACCGTGGGCACCGCGGCGAGCAGGCGCGCGGTGTACGGCATGACGGGGCGCGCGAACAGCTCGTCGACGCCCGCCCGCTCCACGAACCGGCCCGCGTACATGACGGCGACGTCGTCCGCGTGCCCGGCGACCACTCCGAGGTCGTGGGTGATGAGGACGAGTCCGGCGCCGGTCTCCTTCTGGGCGAGGCGCAGGACGTCGAGGATCTGGGCCTGCACGGTGACGTCGAGCGCGGTGGTGGGTTCGTCCGCGACGAGGACGGACGGCTTGTTGGCGATCGCCATCGCGATGACGACGCGCTGGCGCATGCCGCCGGAGAACTCGTGCGGGAAGGAGGCGGCCCGTTCGCGGGGGTCAGGGATGCCGACGAGGTCGAGGAGTTCGACGGCCTGCTCCCAGGCGGCCCGCTTCGTCAGGGGCTGGTGGACGCGCAGGGCGTCGGAGAGCAGCCGGCCCACGGTGAAGATCGGGGTCAGCGCGGAGAGCGGGTCCTGGAAGACCATGCCGATGGCGTTGCCGCGTATCGCGGAGAGTTCCTTGTCGGTGAGGCCGACCAGGTCCCGGCCGCCGAGGAGCACCTGTCCGCCGGTCGCGGCGGTGGGCGGGAGGAGGCCCATGATGCCCATGGCGGTGGCGGACTTGCCGGAGCCGGACTCGCCGACGATGCCGAGGGTGCGGCCGGGCAGCAGGTCGAAGCCGATGCCGCGCACCGCCTCCACGGGTCCCGATTCGGAGGGGAAGGTGATGTGCAGGTCCCGGACCGAGAGGACCGGAGCGGTGGCGTCGTCGCCGGGCGGCTGCGGGGTGGGCAGGGTGGTCGCGAGGGTCATCGTCGGCCTCCTGCCGCGCCGGTGGTGGATGTGGGGTCGAGGGCGTCGCGCAGCCCGTCGCCGACGAAGGTCATCGAGACGGTGAGCAGGACGACCAGGCCCGCCGGGAAGGCGAACAGCCAGGGGGCGCTGGTGACGGTGCCCGCGCCGTCCGCGAGCATCGTGCCGAGCGAGACGTCCGGGGTCTGGACGCCGAACCCCAGGAACGACAGGGCGGTCTCGCTGAGCACGGTGGCCACGACGCCGAGGGTCAGGTTGACGATGAGTAGGGAGCCCAGGTTGGGGATGATGTGGCGCAGGATGATGCGCGCCGGGGTGACCCCCATGAACTCGGCGATCGTGATGTAGTCCCGCTCCCGCAGCGAGGTCGAGACGGACCAGATGACCCGCGCGGTGGACATCCAGCCGAACACCGTCAGGACGACGATGAGGACCCGCCAGTCACCGGCGAGCCGGTGGGAGACGAGGGCGAGGATGAGGAAGGAGGGGACGACCAGCAGGAAGTGGATGACGGCGAGCGTCGCCTTCTCCGCCCGGCCGCCGAAGTACGCGGCACTGGAGCCGATGACCGCGGCGACGACGATGGTCAGGACGGAGACGCTGACCGCGATGGCCAGCGAGCGCCGCAGGCCGTGCACCGCCGAGGCGTAGATGTCGTTGCCGCCCTGGTTGGTGCCGAACCAGTGAGCGGTGCTCGGTGGCCGGGTGAGCGCGGCGAAGTCGGCGTCGGAGTACGCGTACGGGGTGAACAGGCCGCCGAACAGGCTGAAGAGCACCAGCAGGAGGAAGATCCCGACACCGGCGACGGCGAGCCGGTTGCGCAGGAATCGCCGCGCGTAGAGTCGCGCGAGGCCGGGGCCGCGCCGGGGCTCGGCGGGCTGGGCGGGAGCGATGAGTTCCGTCGTGTCCACGGCCATGTCAGCTCACCCTCACGCGCGGGTCGAGGAAGACGGTGGCGATGTCCGCGAGGATCGCGCCGACGGCGGTCAGGGCGGCGGCGAAGGCGGCCGTGGCGACCGTGCCGTGGACGTCGTTCTTGCTGATGGTCTGGATGAAGTAGCGGCCCATGCCGTTCCAGCCGAAGATCGTCTCCGTGATGACGGCGCCCGTGAAGATCGCGGGGATGCTGAACGCCACGGAGGTCGCCGTCGGGATGAGCGCCGTGCGCAGGGCGTGCCGGCGGATCGCCCGGGTGCGGGTGAGTCCGGTGGCGCGTGCCGTGCGGACGTAGTCGGCGTTGATGGTGTCGAGCAGCAGTGAGCGCTGCGTCAGGTGGTAGCCGACGTATCCCATCAGGGTGAGGGTGAGCGTCGGCAGGATCAGGTGGAGCAGGCGGTCGCCGATGGTGGGCAGCAGCCCCTCGACGTTCGGCGAGTTCTCACCGGCGACGTAGAGGAAGTGCAGCCCGGCGTGCTGGTTGAGCCAGATCGCGACGAAGACCACGGCGAGCGCCGCGACCGACGTGGGCACGTTGAACACGGCGATGGACACGGCCTGCGAGACCCGGTCCGCCCAGCCGTACTGCCGGGACGCCGTGTAGACGCCCAGTGTGACGCCGACGAGGACGGACAGGAGCGTCGCCATGACGACGAGTTCGGCGCTGACGAGCGAGCGGTAGCCGATCTCGCCGTTGACGGAGACACCGGTGGGCGACATGCCCCAGTCGAAGTGGATGACGACGGAGGTGAGCCAGTCCCACCACCGCTGGACGACGGGCACCGACTGGTCGAGGTTGTAGGGAGCGAGTGCCCGGTCGATCTGGGCCTCGGTGCGGACGGGCCGCAGTTCCCTGAAGTTCGACCGCGGATCGAGGAACCAACTGGCCAGGAAGTAGGTGGCGTTGGTCGCGACCACGATCATCAGGAGCCAGCCCGCCGCCTTGCGCGTCACATGGCGCAGCACGGGTGGCACCTCCTCACCGCGCACAGGGGGTGCGCCGCCGGGGCGCCTGGTCTGGGGGGCGTTTGCATGCGCGGTGGTGCTTTCTGGGGGGCCGGGGAAACGTTGCACAGACGTGCGAGCGTCAGTCTGGCGCGGGCTCCGGCGCCGGCACCAGGTCCGGACCGGTCCCGCCACGACCTCGCAATACGGCCTTAGCAAACGGCCCGGACAGATGATGATTTGTACCTAATCGCTCGTTGCCGTGTGAACGGGCCGGCCGGGGCGCGCCCGGCGGACTATTCCGCGCGTCGGTGGCGTTGTGCCTGGTCGGAGCCCGTACGCAGGCGGACGGGCCGGACGGAAGTGGAGGCAGGGCTGTGCACGGTGAGTACAAGATCCCCGGCGGCAAGCTGGTCGTGGTGGACCTGGAGGTCGAGGGCGGCGCCCTGCGCGATGTCCGGGTGGCCGGCGACTTCTTCCTGGAGCCGGACGAGGCGATCCTCGCGATCGACGCGGCCCTGGAGGGCGCCCCGGCGACCACCGACACCGTGGCCCTCGCCGCCCGGATCGACGCGGCGCTGCCGGAGTCGACGGTGATGCTCGGCCTCACGTCGGAGGGTGTCGCCGTCGCCGTGCGCCGGGCGCTGGCGCAGGCCACGGAGTGGAGCGACTACGACTGGCAGCTCATCCACGACGCCCCGCAGTCCCCCGCCCTGCACATGGCCCTGGACGAGGTCATCACGGCGGAGGTCGCGGCGGGCAGGCGCCCGCCGACGCTGCGGGTGTGGGAGTGGGATGCCCCGGCGGTGATCATCGGCAGCTTCCAGTCGCTGCGCAACGAGGTGGACGCCGAGGGAGTCGAGCGCCACGGCGTCACGGTCGTCCGCCGGGTCTCCGGGGGCGGCGCGATGTTCGCGGAGCCGAGCAGCACCATCACGTACTCGCTCGCCGTCCCCCAGTCGCTGGTCTCCGGGCTCTCCTTCGCGGACAGCTACGCGTACCTGGACGACTGGGTGCTGGAAGCCCTCGGGGACATGGGCATCAAGGCGTGGTACCAGCCGCTCAACGACATCGCCACCGAGGTCGGCAAGATCGCCGGGGCCGCGCAGAAGCGCGTGGTCGGCCCGGACGGCGGCCCGGGCGCGGTGCTGCACCACGTGACCATGTCGTACGACATCGACGCCGACAAGATGCTGGAGGTGCTGCGCATCGGCAAGGAGAAGATGTCGGACAAGGGCACGAAGAGCGCCAAGAAGCGCGTGGACCCGCTCCGCCGGCAGACCGGCCTGCCGCGCCAGGCCGTCATCGAGCGCATGATCGAGTCCTTCCGCAACCGGCACGGGCTGACCCGGGGCGAGGTGACCCCCGAGGAGCTGGCCCGCGCGGAGGAACTGGTCCGTACGAAGTTCTCGAACGACGAGTGGACCGCCCGGGTGCCCTAGGGCGTGTTTCGAAAGTCCCGCCTGTCCGGCGACGCCTGGCACGCACGCTCGCCGCGTTGTCGGGATCACCCCGATACAACCAGTATCGGGGCGACCCTCCGCCTTGCGATCGCACGCACCAGACGCCGCCGGACCCGCCCTACGGGCGGACGGCGCTACTTTCGAAACCCGCCCTAGTGCCGCGTCAGCCAGGGCTCGCCCGGTAAGGAACGGCGTCAGGTGCGTGCTCTCGGCGTGCCGGCCGGAAGCTCCCGTACTGGACGTACTTGGGCTTTCGGCCGGAGCGGCGAGAGTGCGTGCCAGGCGTCGCCGGACAAGCGGGACTTTCGAAACACGGCCCTAGAAGACCGGCCGGTGGTCCTGCCAGCGCAGCTCCGCCTCCAGCTGGGCCGCCAGCGAGACGAGCCGTTCCTCGCCGCGGGACGGGCCGAGAAGCTGGGCGCCGACCGGGAGGCCGTCCCGCGTGAAGCCCGCCGGGACGTTGACACCGGGCCAGCCCAGCACGTTCCACGGCCAGGCGTACGGGCACGCCTCGGTCATCGCGACATCGGTGCGCCAGGCGCTCAGCCCGTCGAACCGGCCGATCCGGGGCGGCGGCATCGCGGTCGTCGGGGTCAGCAGCACATCGAAACCGGCGCCGCCGCGTCCGTGGTGGAACAGCGCCCCGATCCGCCGGTGCTGGTGCACCTCGCGCGCCCGGGCGGCCCGCACCACCCTGCCGCCCAGCCGGGTGCCGGTGCGCAGCGCGCTGCGGGTGCGCGCGTCCAGGAGCGCCGGCTCGGGGTGCAGGGCGGCGAGTTCGGCG
>NZ_JAAGNI010000347.1 GCF_010550605.1 Streptomyces sp. SID9727 | reverse complement strand
GGGCCCGGCGGCCGGTCGCTGACCGCCTTCGTCCCCGTGGACCCGGGCCGCCCCGTCGCCGTCCGGCTCCACCACGCCCTGCACGCCACCCGCGAGGCGGTGGACTACCAACGGGCCACCGGCGGCATGGAAGCCTTCGACAACGCCGTCGCGGCGGGCGTCAGCCGGGAACTGACCGAGGCGGTCGTCGCCCTCGTCCGGGGCTCGGAGGGCGCCGCGATCGCCCTGGACTGGGCGCCTGGCGCCGGAACGCCCCCCGGCTGCCCCGCCAGCCCCGAGCCCGTCGAGTTCTCCCCGGGCGACCTGCCCGCGCTGCGCCGGGCCGGGGCCCGCTACCTCCGGGACGAGCCCGCCGTCACCGTACGGATCACCGGGGCCGTCGTCCGGCTGCGCCGCTCGGGGCCGCGCGGGGCGGGGATCGTCCGCCTGCGGGTGCTGGCCGGGGCCGAGGTGCCGCACGTCCGGATCGAGCTGGACGAGGAGGCGTACCGGATCGCGGGTCAGGCTCATCTGGTGGGGCTGCCGGTCCGGGTGGAGGGCCGGCTGGAGAGCCGGGGCGGCTTCCGGCGGCTGACCGGGGCCTCGCAGGTCGTCCCCGTCCAGGTGGACGACGAGGAACGGGACCGGCTCATGAAGTCGCTCCAGGAGAACGTGGACTTCTTCGAGGAGGCGTGCGCGGGGGAATAGGGCCTTTCGCAATGGGGGCCCTCGGCTCGGTACGATTCCTTCTGCACGCGCCAGAGGAGTGCGGTGCGCCCCCTGAGTCAGGAGAGACCGGTGTCAGACGTCCGTGTGACCATCCAACGCGATTCCGAGCGGGAAGAGCGCGTGGTGACGACGGGCACTACGGCGGCCGAGCTCTTCCCCGGCGAGCGCACCGTCGTCGCCGCCCGCGTCGGCGGCGAGCTGAAGGACCTCGCGTACGAGCTCAAGGACGGCGAGACCGTCGAGCCCGTCCAGATCTCCTCCGAGGACGGCCTCGACATCCTGCGCCACTCCACCGCGCACGTGATGGCCCAGGCCGTGCAGGAGCTGCACCCCGAGGCCAAGCTCGGCATCGGCCCGCCGGTCAAGGACGGCTTCTACTACGACTTCGACGTCGAGAAGCCGTTCACGCCCGAGGACCTCAAGGCCATCGAGAAGCGGATGCAGGAGATCCAGAAGCGGGGCCAGAAGTTCTCCCGCCGGGTCGTGACGGACGAGGCCGCCCGCGAGGAGCTGGCCGACGAGCCGTACAAGCTGGAGCTCATCGGCATCAAGGGCTCCGCCTCCTCGGACGACGGCGCGGACGTCGAGGTGGGCGGCGGCGAGCTGACCATCTACGACAACCTCGACCCGAAGACCGGCGAGCTGTGCTGGAAGGACCTCTGCCGGGGCCCGCACCTGCCGACCACCCGGTTCATTCCGGCCTTCAAGCTGATGCGGAACGCCGCCGCGTACTGGCGGGGCAGCGAGCGCAATCCGATGCTCCAGCGCATCTACGGCACCGCCTGGCCGACCAAGGACGAGCTGAAGGCGCACCTGGAGTTCCTGGAGGAGGCCGCCAAGCGCGACCACCGCCGCCTGGGTGCCGACTTGGACCTCTTCTCCTTCCCCGACGAGATCGGCCCCGGCCTCGCCGTCTTCCACCCCAAGGGCGGCGTCATCCGCCGGGCCATGGAGGACTACTCGCGCCGCCGGCACGAGGAGGAGGGCTACGAGTTCGTCTACTCGCCGCACGCCACCAAGGGCAAGCTCTTCGAGAAGTCCGGCCACCTGGACTGGTACGCCGACGGCATGTACCCGCCCATGCAGCTCGACGACGGGGTGGACTACTACCTCAAGCCGATGAACTGCCCGATGCACAACCTGATCTTCGACGCGCGCGGCCGCTCGTACCGTGAACTGCCTTTGAGGTTGTTCGAGTTCGGCACGGTGTACCGGTACGAGAAGTCGGGCGTCGTGCACGGCCTGACCCGCTCGCGCGGCTTCACGCAGGACGACGCGCACATCTACTGCACCCGTGAGCAGATGGCCGAGGAGCTGGACCGGACGCTCACCTTCGTCCTGAACCTGCTCCGCGACTACGGGCTCACCGACTTCTACCTGGAGCTGTCCACCAAGGACCCGGAGAAGTTCGTCGGCAGCGACGAGACCTGGGAAGAGGCCACCGAGACGCTGCGCCAGGTCGCCGAGAAGCAGGGTCTGCCCCTGGTCCCGGACCCGGGCGGGGCCGCGTTCTACGGCCCGAAGATCTCGGTGCAGGCGCGGGACGCCATCGGCCGGACCTGGCAGATGTCGACCATTCAGCTCGACTTCAACCTGCCGGAGCGGTTCGACCTGGAGTACACCGGTCCGGACGGCTCCAAGCAGCGCCCGGTCATGATCCACCGCGCCCTGTTCGGCTCCATCGAGCGCTTCTTCGCGGTGCTCCTGGAGCACTACGCGGGTGCGTTCCCGGTGTGGCTGGCCCCGGTCCAGGCGGTCGGCATCCCGATCGGCGACACGCACATCCCGTACCTTCAGGAGTTCGCTGCGGAGGCCCGGAAGAAGGGGCTGCGCGTCGACGTGGACGCGTCGTCGGACCGGATGCAGAAGAAAATCAGGAACCACCAGCGCGCCAAGGTGCCGTTCATGATCATCGTCGGCGACGACGACATGAACGCGGGCACGGTGTCGTTCCGGTACCGCGACGGTTCGCAGGAGAACGGCATCGCCCGTGACGAAGCGATCGCCAAGCTCGTTGACGTGGTGGAGCGTCGCGTGCAGGTGTGAGGTGCTCCCCGCGAGAGCGGGGGTGATCCGAACCCGATGCTTCAGCGGACCTACGGGACCGCTCGCTCCCCGCGCAAGCGGGGATGAGCCCCCGGCCGAGCTACCCGCTCGCCGGGGGCTCCTTCTCGTCCTCCCGCCGGAACACCTGGATCAGCCACGACGAGAACGCGCCCGTCACCGCCCCCAGCAGCGCCAGGCCGCACGCCATCAGGCCCGCCGCGATGATCCGGCCCATCGCCGTCACCGGCACGGCATCCCCGTACCCCACCGTCGTCAGCGTCGCGCACGCCCACCAGACCGCGTCCCCGAAGGTGCGGATCGAGGCGTCCGGGGCGCCGTGCTCCCAGTGGTACACGCTGAGGGCCGCCGAGAAGCCCAGGAGCACGGCGGTCATTCCGGCGTACGAGATCACCCGCGCGTACAGGCCGAGGCGCGGGCGGTCCCGCTTCTCCTGGACGGCCGTGTAGACCTGCACCATCCGCAGCGGGCGCAGCAGCGGCAGCACCAGGACGAGGGTGTCGAGCCAGCGGACGCGGACGAAGCGGAGGCCGAGGCCGCTGAGCCTCAGGCGTAGCGCGTAGTCGAGGACGAAGAGCAGCCAGGTCGCGCCGACGAGGGCGAGCGAGAGGTCGTGCCAGGGCCCGGCGTCGTACGGCGCGAGCACACGGAACGCGTAGCCGGCCAGGAAGACCAGCGAGGCGGCGAGAAGCGGAACCTCGGTGCGCTGCTCCCAGCGGGTCAGAGCGGGAGGGGGCCGGTCCGGGGTGCGCGCGCTCATTGGCCCAGCATCGCGGTGCGTGCGGGGGTTCGGCCCCGGCGACACGCTCCGCACAGGTGAAGCAATATGCTGGCCGGCATGACGAGTGAGCCGGAGCAGCAGATCGGAGTGGGGACGCCCGACGCGTTCCAGCGCCTGTGGACGCCCCACCGGATGGCGTACATCCAGGGCGAGAACAAGCCGACCGGCCCGGAGGCGGGGGACGGCTGTCCGTTCTGCGGGATTCCGGAGATGTCGGACGAGGACGGGCTCGTCGTCGCGCGCGGTGCGAAGGTGTACGCCGTGCTGAATCTGTACCCGTACAACGGGGGGCACCTGATGGTGGTGCCGTACCGGCATGTCGCGGACTACACGGAGCTGGACGGTCCCGAGACGGCGGAGCTGGCCGATTTCACGAAGCGGGCGATGACCGCGCTGCGGGCGGCCTCGGGTGCGCACGGCTTCAACATCGGGATGAACCAGGGTGCGGTGGCGGGAGCGGGCATCGCCGCGCATCTGCACCAGCACCTGGTGCCCCGGTGGGGCGGCGACGCCAACTTCATGCCGGTGGTGGGGCACACCCGGGTGCTGCCGCAGCTGCTGGCGGACACGCGGAAGATGCTGGCGGACGCCTGGCCGGCCGCCTGAACCTGCTGCTCGCCGTACGGGGCGCTCCGGATTCTCTTCCGGGGCGCCCCCTACGCGTACCCGGGCGGTTACGCGTCGTAGAGGTCGGCCTTGCCGGGGGTGGGGGCCTGGACCAGGCCGCTCAGGACCGAGGAGCGGCCTGCGAAGCGCTCGGTGTCCACGCCGTGCTCCTCCAGGACCTTGATCGCGGCGTTGTGGACGACGCGCAGGACGGGGGTGGCGGCGCGCATGGCGTCGTCGGCCATGAAGCGGTGGCGCCAGGGCTTCTCGGCCCAGGCGTGGCGGAGGCCGAAGGGCTCGGGCAGGGCGATCTTGCCGCCGAGGTAGTCCAGGAGCGGCGGGTACCAGGTGAACGGGGCGCGCAGGGCGAGACGGGTGACCTCGTGGGCGTCGACCAGGGCGAGGGTGATGTCGCGGGTCTCCCAGAACCGGACGGTCTTGTTGACGGTCCGGGTCTTCGCGGCGGGCTTGCTGGTGAAGAGGGAGTGGACGGGACCCAGGGCGTGTCCGGTGACCTCGATGCGCAGGGTCTCGTAGAGGACGGTGACGGTGATCATCATGGTGATGACGAGCTGGCCGTCCCAGAGGGTGAACTGGACGCCGAGGTAGTGGCGGTTGCCGCCGCCGAACTGCTGGTGGTTGCAGATCCGCTGTATCTCGTGCGGCTTGATCTGGTAGGTGGCGACGTCCTCGCCCTGAGGGCGGGCGACGCTGTCCGCGTTCTCCCCGATGGGGGTGACGATCCAGTGGTTGACGGAGGGGGTGGGGAATCCGCCGGTGTTCAGCGGGCCCCGTTCCAGCAGTTTGAGCTGGTCGTGGATGACGCGGACGACGTCCCAGCTGCGGAACTGGTGGATCTCCTTGCCGGGCTCCTTGGCGACGAGGTCCTCGGCGAGCTGCCAGCTGCCCCAGCGGGTGCCCATGCCGAGGATGCCCTTGGGACCCGCGTAGAAGACGGAGTTGGAGTGCTGCTCGGCGGAGAGCTTCTCCAGGCCCTGGCGCAGGGCCTCGCGGGCGGTCTCGCTGGGGTTCTTCGGGACGGACTCGGGGATCTTGGCGGTGACGCCGCCGCCGGAGAGCAGGCCCTCCCAGCGGGCGCGCATGTCCTGGGCGGACCTTTCGGCGATCCGTTTGGCGATGTACCAGCCGATGACCGGGGCGACGAACATCGCGCGCAGGTAGAGGCCGAGCAGCCCGGTGAGGGGGAGCCGGATCATCAGGAAGACGATGCCGATGCCGACGAGGGGGAGCAGGCTGTTGCCGAGGGTGGTGAGGAGCCTGTCCTTGGTCTTGGCGAAGCCGTCGCGGAGGCGGAAGACGATGACCCACAGCAGCATGCCCGGCAGGAACAGGAAGCCGAACAGCACGGTGACGGCGGTGAGCCGGGTGTCGCGTGCCTTGCGCAGGCTGTTCGCGGAGAGGCAGTGCTCCACCACGGTCTGCGGGTCGGTGCCGAAGGACTGGATGAGGTCCTTGCGGGCGCCGCCGAGCATGCGCTCCTGGACGGCGCGGGCGAACGCCTCGCCGAGGTTGGGCTTGAAGTAGTCGGACTTGAGGAAGCCGGAACGGCCCGCCTTCACCTCGGACTTGTGCCACTCGCTGTTGGCTTTGAGGATGTCCTCCACCGGGCTGTCGCGGTACGCGGCGGAGGCGAGGGCGTTGGTCGCCACCGCCGCGCCTCCCGATCCCTGGAGCGGAATCTGCGCTCCGGGTGAGAAATCGAATCCGTTGCTGGCCACTGTCGCCCCCACTCGCCACCGAGGAACCGCTCCTGCGGCTGTTTCCCAACTGCCGTGCCCGGCACACTTTCTGAGTCGGGGTCCCAGCGTATCGTCCGGATACGTCCGCCGTCCGGCCCTGTGGACAACGTTCGGTGGAACAGGCGCGTTCGCGTCGGGGCGCGCAGGTCCACCGCGCACCGGCCGGTCTCCGGTCGGGAACCGGACGCGGGCCTCGGCGGCGGCCGCGCGCGGGGCCGGGGCGCCGGCGGTCCGGAAGGC
>NZ_JAAGNI010000334.1 GCF_010550605.1 Streptomyces sp. SID9727 | reverse complement strand
CCGGCGGGCCGCCGCCGCTGGTGCTCGATGTCGGTGTGCGGCGCCCGCGCCAAGATGCGCGCGTACCGCGCGAGGCGCGGCTGAGGCAGGGCGCGGGTCAGGCGGTCGGGCGGCCCATCGCGCGGAAGGTCCAGCCGGCCTCGCGCCACGCGGCCGGGTCGAGCGCGTTGCGCCCGTCGAGGATGATCCGGTGGCCCGCGACCGCGCCCAGCGCCTCCGCGTCCAGCTCGCGGAACTCGCGCCACTCCGTCAGGTGCAGCACGACGTCCGCCCCGCGCACCGCGTCGAGCGCGCTCTCCGCGTAACCGAGGGTGGGGAAGACGCGGCGGGCGTTCTCCATGCCCTTCGGGTCGAAGACGGTGACCTGGCCGCCCTGGAGGTGGATCTGGCCGGCCACGTTGAGCGCGGGCGAGTCGCGTACGTCGTCCGAGTCGGGCTTGAACGTGGCGCCCAGCACGGCGACCCGCTTGCCGAGGAAGGAGCCGCCGCCCACGGCCTCGCGGGCCAGCTCGACCATGTGGCCCCGGCGGCGCATGTTGATCGAGTCGACCTCGCGCAGGAACGTCAGCGCCTGGTCGGCGCCCAGCTCACCGGCGCGGGCCATGAAGGCGCGGATGTCCTTGGGCAGGCAGCCGCCGCCGAAGCCGATGCCGGCCCGCAGGAACTTACTTCCGATGCGCTCGTCGTGGCCGATGGCCTCGGCCAGCTTCGCCACATCGCCGTCGGCGGCCTCGCAGACCTCGGCCATGGCGTTGATGAACGAGATCTTGGTGGCCAGGAAGGAGTTGGCGGCCGTCTTCACCAGCTCGGCGGTCGGGTAGTCCGTCACGACGAACGGGGAGCCCTCCGCGACCGGGACGGCGTACACCTCGCGCAGCACCTTCTCGGCCCGCTCGCCCTGCACCCCGACGACGATCCGGTCCGGGTGCAGCGTGTCGTCCACCGCGAAGCCCTCGCGGAGGAACTCCGGGTTCCACGCCAGCTCGGCGTCGGCGCCCACGGGGGCCAGCTCCGCGAGGCGGGCGGCGAGGCGGGCGGCGGAGCCGACGGGCACGGTGGACTTGCCGACGACGAGGACGGGGCGGGTCAGGAGCGGGGCCAGCGAGTCGAAGGCGCTCTCGACGTAGGTCATGTCACAGGCGTACTCGCCGTGCTTCTGCGGGGTGTTGGTGCAGACGAAGTGCACATCGCCGAAGTCGGCGACCTCCTCCCAGGAGGTGGTGAACCGCAGCCGCCCGGTGGAGCCCTCGATGCCCGCGACGTGCCGCTGGAGCATCTCCTCCAGGCCGGGCTCGTACATCGGGACCCGGCCGGCGGACAGCATCTCGATCTTCTCGGGGACGACGTCGAGCCCCAGGACCTCGAAGCCGAGCTCCGCCATGGCCGCTGCGTGCGTGGCGCCCAGATAGCCGGTGCCGATCACGGTGATCCTGAGGGCCATGAAGTGCTCCTGTGAGGTGCGGACGGAGATGCGGTGAATGAGCATAGTCCCGCCCGGGAAACCTCCCCTTTCCGGTTGTCGCGCAGCTCACGGCCCGAGCGCGTATGCCGGGGAGGGGGCGAACGCATAAAATTAGGTTACTTAACGGTAGTTAGCACCCTGGGGAGTGAGCGTCTTGGCGGGTTCGACCGATTTCGACCTGTACCGTCCGGCGGAGGAGCACGAGATGCTCCGTGAGACGGTGCGTGCGCTCGCCGAGGCGAAGATCGCCCCGTTCGCGGCCGCGGTCGACGAGGAGGCCCGCTTCCCGCAGGAGGCGCTGGACGCCCTCACCGCCGCCGATCTGCACGCGGTCCACGTACCCGAGGAGTACGGAGGCGCCGGCGCCGACGCGCTCGCCACGGTCATCGTGATCGAGGAGGTGGCCCGCGCCTGCGTCTCCTCCTCCCTCATCCCCGCCGTGAACAAGCTCGGCTCCCTCCCGGTCGTCCTGTCCGGGTCCGAGGCCCTGAAGAAGAAGTACCTGGGCCCGCTGGCCAAGGGCGACGGCATGTTCTCGTACTGCCTCTCCGAGCCGGACGCGGGCTCCGACGCGGCCGGCATGAAGACCCGCGCCGTGCGCGACGGCGACTTCTGGGTCCTCAACGGCGTGAAGCGCTGGATCACCAACGCGGGCGTCTCCGAGTACTACACGGTCATGGCCGTCACGGACCCGGAGAAGCGCTCCAAGGGCATCTCGGCCTTCGTGGTGGAGAAGTCCGACGAGGGCGTCTCCTTCGGGGCCCCGGAGAAGAAGCTCGGCATCAAGGGCTCCCCGACCCGCGAGGTCTACTTCGACAACGTCCGCATCCCCGCCGACCGCATGATCGGCGAGGAGGGCACCGGTTTCGCCACCGCGATGAAGACCCTGGACCACACCCGCATCACCATCGCGGCCCAGGCCCTCGGCGTGGCCCAGGGCGCGCTGGACTACGCCAAGGGCTACGTCCAGGAGCGCAAGCAGTTCGGCAAGCCGATCGCGGACTTCCAGGGCGTCCAGTTCATGCTCGCCGACATGGCCATGAAGCTGGAGGCGGCCCGGCAGCTCACGTACTCGGCCGCCGCCAAGTCCGAGCGCGTCGACGCCGACCTCACGTTCTTCGGCGCCGCCGCCAAGTGCTTCGCCTCCGACGTCGCGATGGAGGTCACCACGGACGCCGTCCAGCTCCTCGGCGGCTACGGCTACACGCGGGACTACCCGGTGGAGCGGATGATGCGCGACGCGAAGATCACCCAGATCTACGAGGGCACGAACCAGGTGCAGCGCATCGTGATGGCGCGCAACCTGCCGTAACGGGACGCCTTACGAGCGCACAGCCCCCGGCCGCGATGCCGGGGGCTGTCGCACGCGTGCGGTGATCCACCGCGCGTCAGGCCGTTGTTAGGCTGCGGTCGTTGGCCAGTGCATCACAGTGGGGGAGCGGGCCGATGGACGTGACGGATGTCTTCGAGCCACTTCAGGCGACCGACCCGGCCGAGGTGGCGGGCTACCGGCTCGCCGCCCGCCTCGGCGCGGGCGGCATGGGCCGGGTCTACCTCTCGCACACCGAGGACGGCCGGGCGGTAGCGGTCAAGGTCGTGCGGCCGGAGCTGGCGGACGACCCGGACTTCAGGAGGCGGTTCGGCCGGGAGGTCCGGGCGGCCCGGCGGGTGCGCGGCGCGTACACGGCCGAGCTGATCGACGCCGACGCGGAGGCCGCGACGCCCTGGCTGGCCACGCTGTACGTGCCCGGCCCGTCCCTCACCCAGGCCGTGGCCCGGCGCGGCCCGCTGCCGGTGCCCGCCCTGCTGTTGCTGATGGCGGGGATGGCCGAGGCGCTGGAGGCCATCCATGCCGAAGGCATCGTCCACCGGGACCTGAAGCCGTCCAACGTGCTGCTGGCCGCCGACGGGCCGCGCGTGATCGACTTCGGCATCGCCCTGGCCGCGGACGGAACCTCGTACACCACCACGGGCCACCCGATCGGCACCCCCTCCTACATGGCCCCCGAGCAGGCCTCCGGGGAGGGCGCCACGGCGGCGAGCGACGTCTTCGCCCTCGCCCAGACGGCGGCGTACGCGGCGCTGGGCAAGCCGCTCTACGGTGACGGCCCGGGCGTCTACGTGCTGTACCGGATCATCCACTCCGAGCCCGACCTGACCCTGCTGCCCGAACCCCTGCGACCGCTGTTCGCCCGGTGTTTGGCCGTCGACCCGGCCGAGCGGCCCGCGCCGGCGGAGATCGTGGAGTGGTGCCGGGAACGGCTGGGTGCGGAGTCCGACGCCGACGGGGCGCACGCCGTGTGGCGGGAGATCAGCGGCCCGGAGGCCACGGTCCCGGCCCCGGCGCCCGAGTCCACCCCGGTGCGCCCGGACCCCTGGGCGGCGCCTCCGCCCGCACCGGTCGACCGCAGGGTGCGCAGACGGCGCGTCGCGCTGGTGTCGGCGGTCGGCGTGGTGAGCGCGCTGCTGGTCCTCGGCCTGGCCTGGCGGGCGATGGGGCCCATGGGCGGGGGAGAGCACCGGAACGACGCGGGGGCGTCGGAGTCGGCCACCCCGTCGTCGGGGGCGCGGGGGGCCATGGCGGAGACGGAGAGGCCCTCGTCGGCGGGCAAGGCCGCCGAGGCGCCGACCGAGCCGAGCACATCGCCCTCGCCCTCGCCTCGCGAGCCGCAGGCCGAGCCGTACGCCCCGATCTCGGTGGACGCGAAGCGCTCGATCGATCTCGCGGATCCGAGCAAAGAGCTCGACGGCGACTCGGGGGACATCCGCTTCAGCTGCGAGTCGGTCGGTTGCGAACTGAAAAGCGACACGAGCGTCTTCATGCCGATGTCCGGCAACCCGGGCACCACGCTCGATGAGTGCCGACTGTTCCTCCCGCACAGCAAGATCCACAACCTTCCGCTGGCCAACCAGGCGAGCGGGAGCGAGATCTGCGTCATGAACGACTCGGGAGACATCGCGCTGTTCGTGATCGTGACGAAGTCGACCGCGATCCCCCACCTTGCCTTCCTCATGGGCGACCTGACGGTCTGGCGCAACGCGCTCTAGCTGGACGCCTCTCCCCGGCGCCGCACCATCTCCCCGATCCACACCGGGGCGTACGGCGACGTGCACCCCCGGGGCGTCGGGTAGTCCTTCAGCACGCCCAGCCGCTCGCCGATCGCGAGGGCACGGGCGCGGTGCTCCGGGTGCTCGATGCCGATGTGCGCGAGGCAGGTGTTCATCGCCCACTGGAGGCGGTCGGGGGCGCCCTGCATCTCGGCCTCGATGACATCGAGCAGCGCGCCCAGGTCGAGCCCGGCGGGCTTCTTCACGACCCGGTCGGCGGTCAGCGCCCACCCGGCGCTCGCGACGGCCGGATCGGTGTCCTCCGTCCAGGCGAGGCGCAGTTCCTCCGCGTGGGGGCTCTTCTTCACCACGTAGCCCACGAGCCAGTCGTGCACCTTCGGCGCCCGCGCCTCGCGCAGCATGCGGTCCAGCTCGTCCCGCGTGTACGCCTTCGGCCGGCAGACCAGCAACGCGACGAGCCGCGCGGCGGTGTCGTCCGTCTCCCACAGCTCGACGGCCAGCTCCTGCCGCTTCCCCAGCCGCTTGGCGAGGGCGCGCAGCTTGGTGAGGTTCACCCCGTGGTCGTCGCCATGCCGCGCGTTGACGGCGCGGGCCTTGGGGTCGTCCAGCGCGGCGAGCTCGGTCAGGACGTCGGTGGCGGTCGCTTCGGTCATGAGGTGCGGAACACCTCCTCGGCGGAGGAGGCCGTGGCGGCGCGCTGGAGCCAACGGTGCAGGAGCTGGGGGTCGGTGCAGGTGGTGATCTTCTCGCGGTCCGCGTCGGTGAGCGCGACGCCACGCACACCGAGAACCAGCAGGAGGCCTTCGGCCCGGCCTTCCGCCCGGCCCTCGTCCCGGATCTCCTCCGACATGGCGGACTTGTAGAAAGAGGTGTCCACGGCCACCAGATTCCTCCACTGTTGTGCGACCGGACGACTGCCCAGGCCCTGAGCGGCGAGTATGGCACCGACGTCCGGATTGTCGGCGCACACCAGGACCTGGGCGTGGAGTCGTCGTCAGGTGGGGTAGAACGTGTGCCGCTCGGAGATCTGATCGGGGGTGAGCCCGTCGACGGTCATGTTTCCCGTCCAGAGGTGGTCACGATTGGCGTACGTCGAGTCGAACCGAACGCGCTTGCCGCCGGGTTCCAATCTCCATCCCCGTTCGTTGAAGTGTGCGATGCGACCGCTACCGCACACGAACGCCCGAGTGGCTTGAGTCAGCACCCATTGGGCGAGTTCCGTCTCCTCAGCGGTGGGCCGCCCGCAGCGGCGGGCCATCTGCCACAGGCGCCCCCATCCGACCCCGGGAGTCAAGGGGCCGACAACGGCGATGTCGCCGAGTCGGCGTTCGTCGCGGTGGTGGGTGGCGTACCCGAAAACCACGCCGGACATGACGTACACGGTCACTCTGCTGCTGCCGGTGAGCGCGCCGCCGGAGGCCATGGGCGGCGCGTCTTCGCTCAGCAACCGTCGCCGTCACCGCAGCAGGCCGGAGCATTGCATTCCTTCGCGACGCCCCACATCCGTTCGTCGACGTAGAAGCCGGCTGCCTTGACTCGCTCCACCACGGAGCCGATCAGCGGCCGGGTGCGGACGGTGGCCCCCGGTTCGTGGTCCAGGAAGTAGCCGAACTGCTCCTGGCACCAGGCGGCGTAGGCGCGGGTGTGGAGCGCGAAGGAATGCCAGCCCGGGTCGACGATCCGGGACGGTGACATGTCGAACGCCCGCGTATCGCCCATGACCTTGAGGAAGGCGAGTGCCTGGTCCACGACATGTCGTGCCGTGCACATCTCGTGGCCGTACTCCGCGGCGCAGAATTCGGACACCTTCTCGAACAGTTCGGGATCGAGGAGATCCCGTCCGCGTCGCAGGGCGACCGGACTCTTTACTGTGGTTGCCATGGTGCACCCTTCGTTACTTCGAGTTCGTCACCTCATCGTGACGGGGCGCGGAGTCGCTTCCTAGGCGGTTTCCTGTTCACGCAAAAGGTCGTCCCGGATGTGTCCGATCAGCGCCCGCATCTCTTCGCCGGAACAGGCGGAGGCGCTGAACCCTTCGAACTTGGACACGTACAGGGAAATGTCCCTCGGATCGGTCACCACCATTTCTGCATGGACCGTCTCGATGGCGACTGTGCGATCATCCTTGATCGAGAACGAGTGCCCCGGAAAATCATGTTGAGGGGCAGATGACTCGACGACCCTGATGTCCACGTTGGGTAGCCGGGATGCTGAAATGAGCCGATCGAGCTGCCCGACGAGTACCAGGGGTGGAACGATCCGCCATCGGAGAACCGACTCCGTGATGACGAAACGGAAGGCCCTTCCCTCCGCGTAGAGGACACTTTGCCGCGCCAGCCTTGCGCCGATCGTCCGTTCCAACTGCGCTTCGCTCAAGCACCGCCGGGCGAAGACCGCCCGCACGTATTCGGGTGTCTGGAGCAGACCGGGGACGAGGGACGGCTGGAAGAGGCGCAGCAAGGTGGTCTGCGATTCGAGGGCCTGAACCTGCTGCTGTTTGCGGCTGTAGCCCAGCCGTCGGACGAGCCGCCACGCAGTGGCTTCTGTCGCCGCCTCCCTGGCTGCGGCCATGTACTCGGCCTTCACCTCGTCCGATACGCCTATGGCGGTGAGGATGCAGTCGACATCGGTGACGCTCGGAGCCGTGTTGCCGTTCTCGATCTTCGACAGCTTGGACCTGGACATGGCAGCGCCACGGGCGACTGCCTTGGCTTCGAGTCCGGAGGACTCCCGCAGTTCCCGCAGCGCCGGTCCGAGGCTGTGTCTGTTCACTCTCCGTACTTCGCCCACCATTCGGTGAAGGGGACGGCGTGCTCCATCGCCTTGTTCCTGAACTTCAGGTAAGTCGGCAGCTGGTTCTCTCCGAGGAATTCGGAGCCGGTGTACTCGCCGTCCGACGTGTAGCTCATCTTCCCGACAGCCCGCTCGTCGAACATCCAGAAATCCGGCGCATCCGCGATGGGGTTCCCCTGCGTGGTGGTATCCAGGATGTAGAAGTCCTCGCCGGCGGTCATGTTGCGCCGATATCCCCAGGAAAGTTCGAACCGGAGGTAGTCCGTCAATGGGCGAGCGAGGATGTGTACGCGATAGATTCGTTTTCCTGACCGGACCGCGTTTCCGACCGTGGTGATCCATCCGGAGGTTCTGTAACTCTCCGGTTGTGGCTCTCCGGCGAGAAAAGCTCGGTATGCCTCCATCCCACCCGATGTGCTGTAGTCGTCCAAAGTCTCAAGCCGGAACGCTTCTCGTTCGAAGTCTTTGAGCCATTCTCCGAGGGACTTAGATGAGGTTGTCACGGACGGCCTTTCGGATGAGCTCGACGGGGATTTCCACCAGCGACTCGTGAGCGGGAAGATCCAGTCCGTGGTCGGCTAAACGGCTCCCCTGGACGGCGAGGGTTCCCCGGTCCGTCGCATAGATGGCAGGGCACTCGCCCTCGTCGCACTGGCCAACCAGTCGTGTCAGCTTCACGAAGTCTCCTTACGAACGAGGGCGGTGATCCGATGCTTGCTGTCCCGTTGCTCGGGAGCAAGAGGGTGGCGTTTCCGTTACTGGAAACCGCCGGTCCGGCACTCACGGCATGCGCCCGGTTCCGGGGCGCGGAAGGCTCGGTTGCAGCCGTCGCAGTTCTGCAGGGGGATGACGGCGGGGGCCGCTGCCGGGGCCGGGAGCGGGGGCGGCAGGAGGGCCGTGATCCGGTGGCGGAGGAGGCGTGCCGGGTGCGCGAGCGGGACGGGGAGGTCTGCGGTGAGCGCGCGGCGGATGGCGTCGGGGTGCGCGTCGCGCTCCAGCCAGGCGGCGACCCCCGGAGTGAGCACGGCGATGTCCGCCCCGGAGAGCGTCAGCGCGGGAGCGTGGCGGCGGAGGTCCGCGAGGAGCCGGGCGGCGGTTCGGTTCTGAGCGTCGGTGCGCGGCTGGGGGAGCGGTCTGGGTGCGGGCGCCGCACCGGGCTTCGGCTCGGTGCCTGGTTTCGCGGGCGGGGGCGTCGGAGCGGCCCCGCCCGGGCGGTCGTACGAGGGAGTGGGCGGTGGAGTCGTGGCGCGCGGGGCCCCGTACGGCACCGGTGGCATCAGGGCCGTGCCGTACGGCCGGTTGTGCGACTCCGTGCGCGTGCGTACGCGGCCGTCCCGCAGGCGTACACGGGTGCGGCGCAGGTAGCCCGCCGCCTCCAGTTCGCGCAGCGCGGCGGCGATCCGCATCTCGCTTTCCGGTAAGCGGGCGGCGAGCACCTTGACGCCGATCTTCGCGCCCTCGGGCAGCGACTGGATGTGGACGGCGAGCCCGATCGCGAGGAGGGACAGTCCACCGTGCTGCGCGAGGTGGTTGCCGATGACTGTGAAGCCGGACGTGTGGCGGGAGTTGACGTGGATGACACCGGAGGTCGGTGTGACGTCGCTGGGGGCGCCGGGCGAACCGGGCGGGGCGCACGGGGGCGCGATAGCCTGCTGGGCAGTCATCGGGAAGGTCTCTTCTTCCTCGGTGGTCAGGCCCTGGCCGGGGTTCACAGTCCCGGTCGGGGCCAACTCATTTCTGGGGGTTGTTGCCGCGAGCATATGCCCGACAACCGACCCCAAATCCAGCTCAGTTGCCATTTGTCACCCGCGCGAGTGATCAGCGTTCGTGACGGGTTCGGGTGGGGTGGGGTTGGGTTCTTTCCCGAGGTTCTTTCAAGCATGAGGCGTCGTGGCGCACCGGGTCGCGGAAACCCGCGACCCGGTGGACCGCGTCCCGGTGGACCACGTCCCGGTGCGGTGAGTGTCCGGCGCTTGTCCGGCGTTGTCCCGGCTGTCCGGCGTGACGGGTGGGGACGTGAGCGGTTGAGGAACAAAGGCACGCGCGTCGGAAGTGGGGTACGGATGAGCACCAACAATGAGACGGACGAGCACGGTTGGGACGTCGATCCCGAGGACGAGTCGGGCGCGGCGGTAGTCGCCGCCGTGGGCCGCCAGCTCAAGGCGTGGCGCGAGGCGGCGGGGATGCGGGCGGCGGAGTTCGGAGTGCTGATCGGGTACGGGGAGGACCTGATCTACAAGGTCGAGGGCGGCAGGCGCATCCCTCGGCCTGCCCGCGTATACGCAGGACGAGCTGGAGTGCGTGGTGGCCGCGCGATTGGCACGGCGGGCGATCTTTGACCGCGAGCCGGGCCCCCGCGCTCAGCTTCGTGCAGGAAGAGGTGACGCTGCGCCGCCCTGTCGGGGGCAGGATGGTGTGGAGGGAGCAACTGGAACACCTGCCGGAGCTCGGGCAGTTGCGGAATGTGTCCATTCAGGTTGTACCGACCCACCGTGAGGAGCACCCTGGGACTGGCGGTCTGATCGAGGTCCTGAAGTTTCCCGACGGCAGCGCCGTAGGACGCTCGGAGGGGGCTTTCAGCGGCCGCCCGGTGTTCGATCCGAAGCAGCTCAGAATCCTGGAGTTGCGCTATGGGATGATCCGGGCGCAGGCCCCTCTCTCCAAGGGAGTCACTGGCCTTCATCGCGCAACTGCTGGGAGAGACATGATCGACAAGCCCTCTGGCGGGGAAGCCGCGTGGTTCCGGAGCAGCTACAGCAGCAGTGGTGACGGAAACGACTGCGTCGGGGTCGCGGCGGCCCGGGGCGCCGTTCTCGTACGGGACTCCAAGGACGTCCACCGCCCCCACCTCGCCCACCCCCCGCACGCCTGGGCCGCCTTCGTCGCCTACGCGGCCCACGCCGCGTGACGCACCCCCACCTGCCCACCACCGAGGCCGCCGTCACGGCCGTACGGGAAGTGGCCCGGGCGTACAACCTGGAGGTGACGGTCACCGATGACATCGGGGCCGACCAGACCTCCCGGAGGGAGTCCGCCGGGGCGTTCGCCGTGGCCGACGCGGACGGGTCGCTGCCGCACGAGGCATTCGTCGAGCTGGGCGGGGCCCCGGCCGTCACCGTGCAGGTGTTCCCGGAGGACGACGCGCGGATCACCGTCGACGGGGTGGTCTTCGAGGACGTGCCCCGGGACTCCGTGCCGGCGTTCCTGCGGTCCGTGTACGGCGGGATGGCCTATGTGAAGGGCCGGTTCTTCCCGCCGGGGCAGTGGCTCGTCGTGCCGCTGCCCGGGGACGAGACGTACAAGGAGCTGGTGCCGCGCGCCATGCTCAGCCCCTGGCTGTCCCGTCATTTCCGCAATGCCTGAGGACATAGGACCCCTCGCCCGGCTCTTTGACGCGCTCGGCGCCGAGGACCCCGAGGGGTGGGCGGAGTCCGAGGCCGAGGAGGGGCTGCCGCAGCTGGCCCGGTTCCGGTTCCTGCGGATGGTGTGGCAGGACATCGACGCCTGGAGCACCACCGCGTCCGACTGGGCAGCCGCCTACCGCAGAGACGGAGCGGCGGGTGGCGCGGTCGAGCGGGCCGTACGCCTCGGGCTGACCGCCGAGGATCTCGGCGAAATCGCCCGCGAGGTCGCCCGGGAGACCGCCTTCGCGATGCTCCACGGGCTGGACGATCCGGACCGGGGCGACGAACCGGACGAGGTGGCGGGGCGGTTGCCCGGATGGTTCCTCGGTGAGAACTCCGCGCACGGCGGTCCCACGGGGCGCATACTCAACGCCCTGCACGAGGACCTGAACGAGACGGAACCGCAGACCCCCGACCAGCCGTACTTGAACGAGACCGCACCGCAGACCCCGACCAGCCGTACCGGAGGCGACACCGTATGACCGCGTTCGACGTGATGGAACGGCGGATATGGAACGGGCAGGCCGACACCTACGCCCGCACCGCCGCCCGGCTCTGCGTCCACACCGTGCCCGCCCTGCTGGACGCCGCCGGTGTCGCGCCCGGGACCCGCCTGCTCGACGTGGGGTGCGGCAACGGCAACGTGACCGCCGCCGCCCTCGCGCGCGGCGCCGCTGTCCGGGCCGTGGACGCCGAGCCCGGCATGGTCGAGGCGACCCGGCGCGCGGCGCCCGGGGCCGAGGTGCGCTCGGGGGTGCTGCCCCAGCTTCCCTACGCCGACGGGGAGTTCGACGCGGTCGTCGCCAACTTCGTGCTCAACCACGTCGGCCGCCCGCTGGAGGCGCTGATGGAGATGCGCAGGGTCGGCCGCCCCGGAGGCACCGTCGCGGTCACCGTCTGGCAGCTGCCGGGAGCTCCGGGCCAGGCGCTCGTGGGCCGGGCCGCCCAGGCCGCCGGGCTCACCCGCCCCGACTGGCTGGCCACGGTCGACGAGGAACACAACTTCGCGCGCACCCCGGACGGGCTGGCCGCGCTGCTCAAGGCTGCCGGGTTCGCGGACGTCCAGGCCGACACGCACGCCTGGGACCACCGGGCCGACCCGGAGGACTGGTGGGCGGGCCCGGCGGCCGGGATCGGTGCGATCGGCGGGATGGTCACGAGCGCCGGCCCGGAGGGCGTGGCGGCGGCCAAGCGTGAGTACGACGCGCTGTGCCCGGAATTCCTCGCGGAGGACGGCCTGCTGACCTTGCCGCACACGGCGGTGCTGGCTCAGGGCAGGGTGTAGAAGGTGCCCGGCTGCCAGGGCGGCGGATCCGCGACGACGCTCTCCAGCCGGGCTCCCGCCAGCAGGCAGTCCAGGGCCCAGCGGTTCGCCGAGTGGGCGATCAGGAGGACCTGGCCGCCGTCCCACTCGGCCGCCAGGTCCCGCAGGAACGCGGCCGTCGCCTCGACCACGTCCCGGTAGCTCTGGCCGCCGCCGGGCCACGGGCGGTCGATGTGGCGGGTGCGAAGGGGGCGCACCACGGCGTTCGGGCCGCCGTTCAGCTCCCCGTAGTCGCATTCCCGCAGGCGCGCGTCCTGGCGGAGGACCGGGGACCCCGCATCGGCGAACGCGATGCGGGCCGTCTCCACGGCGCGGGCCAGGTCCGAGGTGTAGACGGCGTCGAGCCCGGTCCCGCGCCGCCGGTCGCCCAGTTCGGCGGCCTGGCGGCGTCCGGTCGGGGAGAGCCGCCCCGGCAGCCATCCCGTGGCGATGCCCGCCTCGTTGTCGGTGGTCGTGGCGTGCGACTCGTACACGATTCGTACGGGCATGGCGGCTCCGCGGCAGGGGAGGAGGCGCGGGGCGCGCCCCCTCAGTTCTCCGTGACCGTGACCTTCTCGTCGTTCTTGAGCTGCTCCACGAGCTGCTTCACCTTCGCCTTGTCCCAGGCGAGGTTGGAGCCCACGTTGCCGGCGATCGGGATGTTCATCGACGTGCCCTCGCCGCCGGTGACGCCCTTCATCGCGAAGAACATCTTGCCGAGCGACCAGAGCGACATGTCCTTGTCCACGATCAGCGTGTCCAGACCGGCGCCCATCGTCGGGTACAGCTTGAACGGGTTGATGATCGTGGAGAACGTCGCCGTCTGGCTTGCCAGGGCCGCGAGGAACTTCTGCTGGTTCTTCGTGCGGTCCAGGTCCGAGGTGAAGGCGTGGCGGGTGCGGACGAAGGCCAGGGCCTGCTGGCCGTCGAGGGTCTGCTTGCCGGCCGGGAAGTCGGCGCCCGACCACTTGTCCTTGAACGCCTTCGGGATGTCCAGCTCGACCCCGCCGATCGCGTCCACGACCTTGGCGAAGCCGCCGAAGCCGATCTCGACGTAGTGGTCGATGTGCAGGCCGGTGTTGAACTCGACCGTACGGACCAGCAGCTCGGGGCCGTCCGCGGCGTACGCGGCGTTCAGCTTCGTCGTCCTGCCCGTGGCCGGGTACTTCTTGCCGGACTCGGAGCCGACGAACGACGGGATCTCGACGTTCGAGTCACGCGGCAGCGAGACCAGCGTCGGGCCGTTGTCGCCGGTGTGCAGGATCATCATCGAGTCGGTCCGCTTGCCGTCGGCCGAACCCGTGTGGAGCCGCTTCTTGTCCTCGGACGTCATGCCCTCGCGGCTGTCCGAGCCGACGATCAGGTAGTTCGTCCCCTTGCCCGCCTCCGGCCGCTCGATGACCTTCGACAGGTCGACGGCGCGGTTCAGCTTGGAGTCGGCCCAGAAGTACGTGCCCACGGAGACCCCGAGCAGCGCGACCACCAGGACCAGCGCGCCGATCTTGATCCGGCGGCCCCAGTTGGGCGCGGGTCTGGGGCGGCCCTGGGCCGGGCCCCGGTCGCCGCCGCCGGGGCCGCCGCTGCCGGAGCCGTAGACCTGGCCCGTGTTGTAGCCGCTGTCGTAACCGTCGTCGTACTGCGGGTGACCGCCGTCGTAGCCCGAGGGCTGCTGCGGGACCGGGCGTTGCCTCGGCGGCGCGGGGCGCTGCTGCGGCGGGGCCGGGCGGCGCTGGACGTGCGGCATCGAACGGGCGCTCTCGGGGCGCTCGCTCGCGCTGCCCTGCCCGTAGCGGTTGCCGCTGCGGTTGTCGTCGGTCCAGCCCTCGGGCCAATCGTTCATACGGACCAGTGTGCAGGCCGAGGCGGCCCCTCTTACAGGGTGCGAGGAAAATCGCACCAGGGCTGTTGCGAAGCTGATGCATTGCGACGCCGTTCCGGCCCCCGCATAAGGTGGACGGTATGACAGATCAGGCTCCGCGCCCGGAGAGCGACATTCCGGGCAAGCCCACCGCGGCTTCCCGGACCACCCTCAGCCACATCATGACCGGCAGCGACACCAATCTGCTGGGTACGGTGCACGGCGGTGTGATCATGAAGCTGGTCGACGACGCGGCGGGCGCCGTGGCCGGCCGGCACTCCGGCGGGCCCGCCGTCACGGCCTCGATGGACGAGATGGTCTTCCTGGAGCCGGTCCGTGTCGGCGACCTCGTGCACGTACGCGCCCAGGTCAACTGGACCGGCCGCTCCTCCATGGAGGTCGGCGTCCGGGTCATGGCCGAGCGCTGGAACGAGTCGACGCCCGCGACGCAGGTCGGCAGCGCGTACCTGGTGTTCGCGGCGGTCGACGCCGACGGCCGGCCCCGCCCCGTACCGCAGGTGATCCCGGAGACCGAGCGCGACAAGCGGCGCTACCAGGAGGCCCAGATCCGCCGCACGCACCGCCTGGCACGGCGCCGCGCGATCAGGGAGCTCCGCGAGAAGCGGGTCGCCGACGGCATCGAGGACTGACGGCGCGAGGCCGACCGGTGGGCGCGGGGCTCGCCCCCTGAACGGTTCCGTCCTCAAGCGCCGGACGGGCCGGGTCTGCCCGTATCACGCCCGCCCGCCTCACGCGCACGCCACCTCGTCCCCCCTCACCGCGCCGAACCTGCCCGGCTCCGGCTCCTCCGCGCGGACCCGTTCGACGGCGTGGTGGTCCGTGCCCGCCGTCACCCGCATCGTCGCCCCCTGCCCCGGCACCGCCCGCAGCTCGGCGCCCGGCAGCGCCGCCGCCAGGGTCTTCGCGGACCGGTCCCAGCGCGGGTCGTACGTGACCAGGGTGCGCTCCAGGTCGCGTTGCGGCGCGGTGAGCGGGGCCCGGGTCGTGTCGAACCCGGTGGCGTGCAGCGCGGCGTCGACCTCGGAGCCCAGGCCGTCCTTCGCGGTGCCGTTGTAGACCTGGACGCGGATCCGGTCCGGCGGGACGTCCACCTTCTTCGCGGGGGCCTTCTCGGCGGGCCGGGCGGCGGCCAGGGGTTTGTCCTCGCGGAGAGCGGTGAACAGCTGCTTCGACTTGACCGGGTCCCACTTCACCGTGGAGCCGATGCCCTTGACCTGGTACGCGACATCGCCCATCGGAACCGAGGCGAATTCGGACGAGGCCGCCGTGAACCCCCGCATCGCCTGGCCGATGGACAGCATCTGCTCCGTGTCGAAGCCCCGGTCGGCCCGTACGGACTTCAGCATCGTCGAGGCGACCTCCCGGAACCTCACCGGGTTCAGCAGCACCCCGCTGCTCGTCGCCTGCTCGATCAGCGACGCCATGAACTTCTGCTGGCGCTGCATCCGGCCCAGGTCGGCGGCCCCGTCGATGTGCCGGGACCGTACGTACTGGAGCGCCTGCCCGCCGTCGAGGGTGTGGGGGCCGGGTGCGAGGTCCAGGCCGGTGTAGGAGTCCTTCAGCGGGCGGGTGGTGCAGATCTTCACACCGCCGAGGGTGTCGACCGTGGTCATGAAGCTGGTGAAGTCGACCTCCAGGTAGTGGTCGATCTTGACGCCGGTCATGTGCTCCACGGTGCTGACGGTGAGGCCGGGCCCGCCCTCCGCGTACGCCGCGTTCAGCTTCACCGGGTGCGCCGCGTGCTCCTTGCCGGTCGTCCGGTCCCGGTACGCCGGGATCTCCGCGTAGCTGTCGCGGGGGAGGCTGACGACGCTGGCGCGCTCCTCGTCCGCCGAGAGGTGGACCAGCATGATCGTGTCCGTGCAGTGGCACGGCTCGCCGCCCAGCCGGTACTTCCGCTTCTCGTCCTTGCCGATCTTCTCGCGGCCGTCGGTGCCGACCAGCAGCAGATTCATGCCGCGCCCGCCCGCCGGCCGGTTCTTCATGTCCTTGAACGGGTCGACGCGGTCGATCCCGCTCTCCAGGTTCGTCACGACCGCGTGCCCGATCCCGCCCGCCCCGAGCACCAGGACCGAGAGACCGGTCGCGACCCGCATCCCCCAGTGCGGCCGCTCGTCCTGCCTTCTCGGCCGTCGGCGCCGGGCGGGCGCGGGGCGGGGCCGGACGGGACGGGGTGAGCGGTGCGGCGTGGGCACGGGGAGACACCTCCGCGGTGCGAGGGGGACCGTTCGCACGGTAGGCCCATATGATCCTCATCCCGGGAGGCCGCCCGGGGGCGCGCGCCGCTGTCCCCCATTCGCGGTAACGTGGCGGCCGAATACCGCCTGGTGGGGTACGAGCCCCCGGCGCCCCCGAGGACCACCCGAGGACCACATGTCTGCCGCGCAGCCTCCCGCCGTCTCCGTGATCATGCCGGTGCTCAACGAGGAGCGCCATCTCCGTAACTCCGTACGCCACATCCTGGAGCAGGAGTACGCGGGCGAGATGGAGGTCGTGATCGCGCTCGGCCCCTCCACGGACCGTACGGACGAGATCGCGGCCGAGCTGGTCGCGGAGGACCCCCGCGTCCACACCGTGCCGAATCCGACCGGCCGCACCCCCGCCGCCCTCAACGCCGCGATCAAGGCGTCGAGCCACCCGATAGTCGTCCGCGTCGACGGCCACGGCATGCTCTCCCCGAACTACATCGCGACCGCCGTCCGCCTCCTGGAGGAGACGGGCGCGCAGAACGTCGGCGGCATCATGCACGCCGAGGGCGAGAACGCCTGGGAGGACGCCGTCGCGGCGGCCATGACCTCGAAGATCGGCGTCGGCAACGCGGCCTTCCACACCGGCGGCCAGGCGGGCCCCGCCGAGACCGTCTACCTGGGCGTCTTCCGCCGCGAGGCGCTGGAGAAGGCCGACGGGTACAACGTCGAGTTCATCCGCGCCCAGGACTGGGAGCTGAACTTCCGCATCCGCGAGTCCGGCGGCCTGATCTGGTTCTCGCCCGAGCTGCGCGTCCAGTACCGCCCCCGCCCCTCCGTCCGGGCCCTCGCCAAGCAGTACAAGGACTACGGCCGCTGGCGCCACGTCGTCGCCCGCTACCACGCCGGCTCCATCAACCTGCGCTACCTGGCGCCCCCGACCGCCGTGGTCGCCATCGCGGCCGGTCTCGTGGTGGGCGCGGCGGTCACCCCGTGGGCGCTGCTCGTGCCCGGCGGGTACGTCGCGGCGATCGTCGCGGGCTCCCTCCCGGCCGGCAAGGGCCTATCGCTGAAGGCCCGCGCGCAGATCCCGGTCGCGCTGGCGACCATGCACATGTCCTGGGGCTACGGCTTCCTGACGAGCCCGCGCTCGCTGGCGAGGAAGGTCATCGCGAGCCGCCGCCCGGCGATCGCCGAGCCGGGCGCGCCGGTGGCCTGACCTGCGCGGACAGACAACGAGAGGGGGCGCCCGGCCGGACCGGGCGCCCCCTCTCGCGTACGTCCGTCAGCTCTTTCCGTCCCACTTGTAGACGGAGTAGATGTCCATGCACTGGCCCTTGTCCGCGGCGTTGATGTCGTCCGCGCCGTCCGGAAGGTCACCCGCCTCGGCCTTCGGGGCCTTGTACGCCGTGCCCTCGCGCCAGTCCGCACCGACGACGACGGTCAGGCCGCCGGCCTGCGGGTCGGCCTTGACCGAGGTCGTCGGGAGCCCCAGCGCCGTGGCCACGGACAGCGCGTCCGACTTGCCCTGGTCGCCGTCCTCCTTCGCGTACCGCACCACCGTGTCCTTGAGCGGCTCGGGGTTCTGCGAGGTCTCGGCGGCGGCGAAGCCCTTGCCGTGCAGGATGTCGGCGACCTCGGTGGCCCGCCCGTCCTTGGGCGCCTGGCCGACGCCCGTGCCGTTCACCACCGAGATGCCGAGGGTCGCCGGATCCGCGGCCGGAGGCCCGGAGGGGGACGCGGAGGGCTTCTTCTTCTCCTTGCCGTTCTTGTCGAACGCGACGTCCTCACGGAGCAGACGCCACAGGGCGTCCGCGGACTTCTCGACGGGAACGAGCTTGTTCCGGTCCTGGGACCACTCGGCCGTCGGCATCGTCGCCATGGTGATGCGGTCGATCGGCACGCTCTTGAGCTGCATCGACAGGTCGTAGAGCTTCGGGACCGAACGGATCTCGTCGGAGACCTGCAGGGCCTTGGTGGCCGTTTCCGCGAGGTTCATCAGCCGGCCCGCGTCCGACCACAGGTTCTGCTTCTTCAGCGTGCGCAGCATGGAGTTCATGTACATGTGCTGCGCCTTGGCCCGGTTCTGGTCGTTGCCGAACGCGTGCCGGGTACGCAGCCACTGCAGCGCCTGCTTCCCCCGCACCGTGCTCGTCCCCGCCGGAAGCTTGAGGCCGGAGCCGCCGGGAACGAGGCGGGTGGGCCGGTCCCACACACCCGTCTTCACGCACACGTCTACCCCGCCGATCGCGTCCGCCATGGCGACCACGCCCGCGAAGTCGAGCATGATCCAGTGGTCGATGTAGACGCCGGTCAGCTTCTCCCAGGTGGTCAGCGTGCAGCCGGGGCCGCCGCGCTGGAGGGACTCGTTGATCGGCCTGTTGTCCGTCGCGGGGTACTTCTGACCGGTGTCGGGGTCCGTGCACTCGGGGATCTCGAGGATCGTGTCGCGGGGGATGCTGACCAGCGAGGAGTTCTTCCGGTCCGCCGAGATGTGCAGCAGCATCTGGACGTCGGCCCGGGGCTTGTCCCCGACCGTGTCCTTGCTGCCGCCGAGCTTCACGTTCTCCGCGCTGTTCCGGCTGTCCGAGCCGAGCAGCAGGATGTTGAGCGGGGTGTCGCCCTGGGCGTTCGGCGCGGCCTTCTTCACACCGCTCTCACCGCCGCTGCGGGCGCTGCTGCGGATGTTGTTGTTGAGGTGCCGGTAGTAGAGGTATCCGGCGGTGGCGGTGCCCAGTATCAGCACCGCCATGGATATCGCTATCCACCGGAACACACGGCGTACACGGGACTTCTTCGCAGCCCGTTTGCGCGACTTGCCGCGCCGGTGGCTCGCCCGGCCGCCGGCGGCGTCGCCCGGCCCGGCGTCACCGGGACGCCCGCCGTCGCGGTCGCCGGCGCCCTCGTCCCCGCCCTGCCGGCGGGAGTGCGTCCGCGACCGCGTCCCCTCCCCAGACGTGCTGCTCCGTCCCACCAGGACCCCCCTGTTGCTCAGACTCTTATGGTGCGGTGACGCGGTGTCACTTGGAGCATCCCGCGGACTCGGCGCTGGACTTCGGAATGTCGATCTTCTTCGGCGCCGTGATCGGGGTACCGGCCGCCTGGAAGTCCTTGCCCAGCGTCAGCACCATCGCCTGGAGCCCCTCGGCGTCGGTGGTGCCCGGCTTCATCGCGGAGCCGGGAAGCCCCATCATCTCCGCGAGGGCACGGGCCTGGTCCGCCTGGTTCGGGGCGTACTCCAGCGTCGTCTTGGCGGTCTTCTCGGGCGCGTTGGCCTTGTTCGTGGACTTCAGGACGCCCTTGGTGTTCTGCAGCCAGGTGACCGTCTGCTGGGCACCGCCGGGGATCTCGCCGCCGTTGTACACATCGACCCGGACGTCGGCCGGCGCGGCCTTGGTTCCCTTCAGGAGCGCGTCCTGCTTGCTCTTGGCCTTCTTCTTCTGCGCGGCCACCTCGGTGAGGGAGGTGTCGTCGCGCAGCATCGAGAACAGCTGCTCGGCCTGCGTCGGGTGCGGGACGACCGTGACGGGCTTGGGCTCGTCGGGGTTGTCGATCACCGGCATGGTGACGAACGTGATGTTCTTCGTGTCCGTCTTGGTGATCTCCTTGGCGAGCGTGCTGAGCTTCTTCACGTCGCCGATGGCCTTGTCGACCGTCAGGGCCTTGGTCGCCGCGTCCGCCACCTTGAACAGCTTCGTCGGGCTGGTCAGCGTGTCGTCCGACTTGGCCTGCTTGATCATCGACCCGATGAACTGCTGCTGGCCCTTGATCCGGTCGAGGTCGCTCCCGTTGGCGTAGGCGTGCCGTGTCCGTACGAACGCCAGCGCGTCCTCGCCCTCGACCTTGTTCGGTCCCGCGGGCAGATCGAGGTGGGACTTGGGGTCGTTGATGGCGTGGTCGAGGCAGATGTTGACGCCGCCGACCGCAGTGGACAGGGTCTTCACCGCGTTGAAGTCGACCATCATGAAGTGGTCGATCTTCACCCCGGTCAGCTCCGTGACCGTGTTCATCGTGCAGCCGGGGTCCCGGCCGGCCTCGCCGAGGCTCCGGTTGAACCGGACGTGCTGGACGCCCGGGATGTTCTTCTTCGAGCCGTCCTCCTGCACGGAGGTGCAGTCCGGGATGTCGGTGATGAGGTCGCGCGGGATGCTCATCGCCGTGGCGTTGGTGCGGTCCTCGGCGACGTGGAACAGGATGTTCGTGTCCGCGTGGCCGACGCTGCCCTTGTCGCCGTAGCCCTCGTTGCCCTTGCCGGTGCGCTTGTCCGTACCGATGATCAATATGTTGATGGGGGCGTTGGCGGTGACGACGTCCTTGTTGCCGGCGTCGCCGATGTCCACCGTGTTGATGTTCCCGTTGAGGCGCTGGTAGAGCCAGTAGCCGCCGGCCGAGACACCCACGAGCATGAACGCCATCACGCCGCCCGTCCACAGCAGCGCCTTCTTCTTGCGCGACTTGGGGGCCTTGCGCTTACGGCGACCCGGGCCGGTGTCACCCGGTGCGGGGCGCTGCTGGCCGCGCGTGCCGTTCGCCGACCGCCGCCCGCCCTGGCGCGGCACCTCGGTGGCGCGCCGCGGGGAGTCGCCCGCGGGTGCGCGGCGAGGGGTGCTCGACGGTCCGCGCTGGGCCGGAGGGGCCGCCGACCGGGGGGTGTTCCCTCCGGAGTGGTTCAGTCGCAGTTCGTAATCGCCGGTGTCCGGGTTGAGAACCCACTGGTCTGCGGGATCATCCATGTTGTCCGCCCGCCCACGGCTTTGCGCATCCACGGTTGCTCGAGTCCTCCGTCGGTGCCACGCGAGGCGCCTCCCCCGAAAAGGCGCTCAGTCTTTCTCTCCAGAAGTGCGCGGCCCGACGGCCGGTAGCACCGGATCGCGTCACACTATCCGTCCCATTCGGCGTCCAGCGACGCGCGTGACGCATTCCACGGCCCTTACAACCGGGCATTCTTCCCATTGCGCGCGGAATGTTGGTGTCTGTTTGGCCATTGCTTTACCGCTTGCACAGGTCGGTCGCGGCATTGTTCCCCGAATACGTAGGCGTGGGTGACGGGCCCGAGGCGTCGGCCGCGCCCGGGTTCTTGTCGTCGCTCCTGAGCTTGTCGGCGGGCACCACGGCGACCGGCTTGTCGTCGCGCAGCTGCTTGAACAGCTTGTCCGCGTCGGGCTGCACCAGTTCGTCCCGGTTCCTGTTGAGGTGGTACGGCTGCCGGGGCACCGTCAGGAACTGCACCTTGTCGGTGGGGACGTCACGCATGCCCCGCACCAGGTCGTAGAGGTCCTTCAGGCTGTCCAGGCCCGGGTCGGTGGTCAGCGCCTTGGTGGCCGCGTCCAGCACCGGGTAGAGCCGCGTCGGGTTGAGCAGGACGCCGTTGCTCTGCACCTTGTTGACGAGGGCGCCCAGGAACTGCTGCTGGCGGTCCATGCGGTCGGTGTCGCTCCCGTTGCCGAGCGACTTCCTGGCGCGCACGTAGCCGAGCGCCTGCTCCCCGTTGAGCGTGTGGCGCCCCGCGTCGAGCTTGAGGTGGGCGTCCTTGTCGTCGACCGGCTCCTTGAGGCAGATCTCCACCCCGTCCACCGCGTTGACCATGTCCTTGAAACCGTTGAAGTCGATGACCATGTGGTGGTCGACGCGGATGCCCGTCATCTTCTCGACGGTCCGGATGGTGCAGGCCGTCCCGCCCATCTCGAAGGTCCAGTTGAACTGCGCGAACTGCGCCCTGGTGGCGGTTTTGTCGGCCTTGTGGCAGGCCGGGATGTCCACCATCAGGTCGCGCGGGATCGACATCGCGGTCGCGCTCTTCCGGTCCGCCGCCAGGTGCAGCAGGATCGTCGTGTCCGAACGCTGGCTGCCGCCGTCGTCGCGGCCGTACTCGCGGTTGTCGCCGGCCCGGCTGTCCGAGCCGATCAGCAGGATGTTCTCCGCGTCGTGCACGACGGAGACCGGCCGCTCCTTCTCGTACGCCTTCAGCTCGGCCGCCGCCGAGGTGTCCGTCCGAATGTTGCCGTCCAGCTTCTTGTACAGCCACCAGCCGACGCCCGCCGCGACGAGCACGACGAACGAGGCGCCGAGCGCGGTCCAGCGCAGCCAGTGGCGCTTGCGCCTGACGGTGATGTCGAGGCCCGCGCCCCCACCTTCCGACGGTCCCTCGGGGGCGGGCCCGGGGCCGCTACCGGACCCGCTGCGGGTCTCCCCCCCGGGGGCGGCAGCCGCGCCGGGCGTGCCCGCCTCGTCGGACGCGCCGTCCGCGCCGGGCGTGCCCTCGTCGCCGGACGCGCCGGTCCCGCCGGGCTCGGCTCTCGCCTCGCCGGACGGAGGTGCGTCCGGTGTCCGGTCCTCGCCCGCGGCCGAGTCGTCGGGGTCGCCCGGAGTGCCGGCGCTTTCGGTCACGTCTGCGTCCATCCTTCGTTCGGCGGCGCGCTGGGCCGCCGGTCGCAGAAGTAGACGGCTGAACCTCACGCTTGGTTGTGCCTCGGCTGGTCTGTACGGCAGATCATGTACCGGAGTCGATCGCCGACACGGGGGACTCGGCCCACGATGGGCCGGACGGGTGCCCCGCTCGTGCGTCTTGTCATACCGGTCCCGGGCGCTGTCACACCGTCAGCGTGACCCGCTCGCTCTCCACCCGCTGCGCCAGCGCCTCCGCGCCCAGCCGGTCGAGGTGGCGGCACAGGACCACCGAGCCCCCGGTCGCCAGCGGCGCGTAGAGCCCGGCGCTGAGCCCCTCCCAGGTGTCGTACGGACGCCCCGACAGCAGCCGCGCACCGGCGCCCAGGCCCAGCGCCGCACCGTCCTCGCGGCCCCGCGCCACCAGTTCCGCCGCCGTGAACGAGACCCCGCCCACGGTCAGCGCCGGCGCGTCCGGGGCCACCGGGGCGAACGGCGCGAACCGGTCGCCCTGCCCCGGCACCTCCACCGCGTAGTCCGCGAAGCCCTCGGGCGCCTGCGGGAACCGCCCGCCCAACGGGCGCAGCGCCAGGGCGATCCGCTCGCCCCGGCAGGCGCGCGCCGCGTCCAGCGTGTCCGGGCCGGAGACGACCAGGTCGGCGGCGGCCGGGTCGCCCTGCACCTCGGCGACCACGCCGACCGAGGCGCATGCCAGCAGCCAGACCGCGGACTGCCAGTGCGCGGGGAGCAGCAGCGCGAGCCGGTCGCCGGGCTCCGCGGCCAGATCGCCCTGGAGCAGGTTGGCGGTCTTGGCCACCCAGTTGGCGAAAGTGGCCACCGACAGTTCGACGCGCTCTCCGGTGGCGTCGTCGTAGAAGGTGACCAGGGGACGGGCCGGGTCCGCGGCGAGCGCGGAACGCAGCAGGTCGGCGGGGGTGCGGTCGCTGGCGTTCATGGGCGGAAGCGTACGCGGCGGTGCGGGGCGCGGGAGTTGGGCGCGTACACCGGCGGCAACCGCGCCGGACACGCAACCCCGGGCCCCGGAACGCGTCTCTACAAGAAGCGGGGGACCGCCGGAACGATGTCGGTCCTGCCGCGAGGCAGTTCGGCCCCGCGGTCCGAAGGTGCCCCCCGCGGCTGCATACACTGGCCAGCCGAACAAGCTGTCGTCCCCTCCCCGCTGGGCTCGGGACGCCCGGCACGACCGCTCGCGGCGTCGCCGAAGTGCCCGAGTGGCTCCGCCATGAGGACGCTTCGGCGCCCTGCGACCGACCGCACCGGACGCCCCGAGCTGATCCAGCGGGGAGGGGACGACAACTTCACACGACGCCCGGCCCCAGCAGGAAGCGAAGACAGTGCTGTGACAGAGGCAAAAGAAGCGATCCTCCTGGTCGGCGGCAAGGGAACCCGGCTGCGCCCGCTCACGGTGCACACGCCCAAGCCCATGGTTCCGGCGGCGGGCGTCCCCTTCCTCACGCACCAGCTGGCGCGTGCCCGGGCCGCCGGGGTCGAGCACATCGTCCTCGCGACCTCGTACCTGGCCGAGGTCTTCGAGCCGTACTTCGGCGACGGCTCCTCGCTCGGCCTGCACATCGAGTACGTCACCGAGCGCGAACCGCTCGGTACCGGCGGCGCCATCCGGAACGTCGCCCACCGCCTCGCGTCGGGACCGGACGAACCGGTCCTCATCTTCAACGGCGACATCCTCACCGGGCTCGACATCCGGGCCCTGGTCACCTCGCACGCCGACTCCGGTGCCGACGTCTCCCTCCACCTGACCCGGGTCGAGGACCCGCGCGCCTTCGGCCTCGTGCCGACCGACGACACCGGCCGTGTCACGGCCTTCCTGGAGAAACCGCAGACGCCCGAGGAGATCGTCACCGACCAGATCAACGCCGGCGCGTACATCTTCCGCCGCTCGGTCATCGACACCATCCCGGCCGGCCGTCCCGTCTCCGTCGAACGCGAGACCTTTCCCGGGCTCCTCGCCGACGGCGCCCACCTCCAGGGCATGGTCGACTCCACGTACTGGCTGGATCTCGGCACTCCGCAGGCGTTCATCAAGGGCTCCGCGGACCTGGTGCTCGGCCGCGCGCCCTCCCCGGCGGTGCCCGGCCGCTGCGGCGACAGCCTCGTCCTGCCGACCGCCTCGGTCGCCTCCGACGCCAAGCTCTCCGGCGGTACGGTCATCGGCGACGGCGCGGTGATCGGCGCGGGCACCCGGATCGACGGCTCCACCGTGCTCGCGGGCGCGGTCGTCGAACCCGGCGCGGTGATCACGGACTCCCTGGTCGGCGAGCGCGCCAGGATCGGCGGCCGTACGGTGCTGGCCGGCGCGGTCGTCGGCGACGGCGCGGAGGTGGGCGCCGACAACGAGCTCCGCGAGGGCGTCCGCGTCTGGTGCGGGGCGCGTCTGCCGGACGCGTCGGTGCGGTTCTCCTCGGACGAGTGAGCCACCCGGCGACTCCGGCCCATAGGGGACCGAGTGGCCGAAATTCGCCGTACCCTCGACAGGCAGCCCCGACGACCGAGGACCTCATCCGTGGCAGGACGCTTCGCTCCCCGCAACGCCCGGCGCGCGCCCGTCCCGCACCAGGCGGCGGCCACGCCCGTACCGGCGGCGCAGACCCGTGTCTGGACGCCGCCGGGCCCGCTCGACCTGAGGCTCGTCCTCGGCCCCCTGCGTCGTGGCCCCGCCGACCCCACGTTCCGGATGGTCGCCGACGGCTCCGTGCGCCGGGCCAGCCGCACCCCCGAGGGCCCCGGCACGCTGCACGTCGTCGCCCGGGACGGCCGGATCGAGGCGTCCGCCTGGGGGCCCGGCGCGCCCTGGCTGCTGGACCAGCTGCCCACGCTGCTCGGCGAGGGCGACGACCCGGCGGCCTTCACCCCGCGCCACCGCCTCCTCGCCCAGACCCAGCACCGCCGCCCCGGACTGCGGCTGCTGCGCACGGGCCTGGTCCTGGAGTCGCTGATCCCGTCGATCCTGGAGCAGAAGGTCACGACGGACGAGGCGTACCGCGCCTGGCGCCTCCTGGTGCGCCAGTACGGGGAGCCTGCGCCCGGCCCGCAGGAGTACGGCCTCTACGTGATGCCGGACGCCCGCACCTGGTCGCTGATCCCGTCCTGGGACTGGCACCGCGCGGGCGTCGACAGCAAGCGCTCGGCGACGATCCTGCGCGCGGTCCGGGTGGCCCGCCGCATGGAGGAGGCGTCCGCGATGGACCTCCCCGACGCGCTGACCCGCCTCCAGGCGATCCCGGGCATCGGCCCCTGGACGGCGGCGGAGACCCTGCAACGCTCGAACGGCGCGCCGGACGCGGTGACGGTGGGCGACTTCCACCTCCCCGGCATCGTCGGCCACGCCCTGGCGGGCAACCGGCATGCGGACGACGAGGAGATGCTCACCCTCCTGACCCCGTACGAGGGCCAACGCCACCGGGCGACCCGCCTGATCCTGCTCTCGGGCGCGACGCCCCCGAGAAGAGCACCGCGCTTCCAGCCGAGGGACATCGCACGGCTGTAGAACCCCTGAGCCCGGGCCACGATCAAGCCCGCAGGGTGACGAGGGGCCGAGCGAGAACAAGCCCGTCCGGCGATCGAGGACCGGGGTCCGGGGCAGAGCCCCGAGCGGCCCGTCGGGCGCTCAGGTCACACGGAGCCAGGACCCCGGGACACGGCGCCGGAGGCGCCTACCGCACCACGACGAAGTCCTCCGCGGACCGCCCCGCCCGCGGCCCGGGGGCCGCCACCGCGTGCCCCACCGCAACCGCCCCCAGCGGATCCCATGACCCCGGCAGCCCCAGAACGGACCGCACCACATCCCGGCAGAACATCGTCGAGGACACCCACGCCGACCCCAGCCGCTCCCCGGCCAGCGCCACCAGGAAGTTCTGGATGCCGGCCCCCGCCGCGACCACGAACATCTCGCGCTCCGCGCCGTCCCGCCGCTCGTCCCCGTACGTGTGCGAACCGTCCATGACCATGCACGGCACCACCAGATACGGCGCCCGGCGCAGCACATCGCCCCGCCGCACCCGCTTGGCGACCGACTCCTCGCTCTTGCCGTCGCGCCGCAGGTCCGCGATCCACGCGTCCCGCATGGCGTCGAGCAGCCGGGTCCGCGACTCCGGGGACTCCAGCAGCACGAACCGCCACGGCGTCGTGTGGTGCGGCGCCGGCGCGGTCACGGCGGCGGCGACCGCACGCCGCACCGCCCCCGGATCCACCGGCTCGTCCGTGAACTCGCGCACCGTACGCCGCTGCGTCACCGCCTCCCGGACCGCCTCGGAGGTCCCCAGCCGGAACATGTCGTCGGCCGCGACCCGCACCAGCGCACGGGCGTCCTGCTCGTCCGCCGCGTCCACGACATGCCCGAGCCCGCGCACCACGGCGACGGGCAGCCCGTCCGTCTTCCCCTTGACCAGGTCGCCGGCGGCGGCCAGCTCGTCGGCGGTGGCGATCACGGTCGCGGCCAGCGGATTGCCGTGCGCGTCCCGCCCGCCCCGCAGGTCGTCCAGCACCCGCACTCCCGCCGCGCCGATGGCGACATCGGTCAGCCCGTTGCGCCAGGGCCGTCCGAAGGTGTCCGTGACGAGGACGCCGACCTCGACGCCGAGCGCCTCCCGCAGCCCTTCCCGGATCGCCCGGGCCGATGCGTCGGGGTCCTCCGGGAGCAGCAGGACCGTCCCGGCGGGAGTGTTCGACGCGTCGACACCGGCGGCGGCCATGACCAGGCCCTGCCGGTTCTCCACGATCCGCAGCGGACCGCGCCGCGCCACCACCCGTACCGTCTCGGCGTCGATCGCCGCCTCCCGGTCGGGGGCCCGCACGATCCGGCCCTCCGCCTTGGAGACGATCTTCGAGGTGACGAGCAGGACGTCACCGTCCACGAGCTCCGGCCCGGTGGCCGCGATCAGCTTCGCGAGGTCGTCCCCGGGCCGCACCTCGGGCATCCCGGACAGGGCCCACACCCGGTAGGAGGGGGCGTCGGCGGAGCTCACGCGCGGACCTCCCCGGCGAGGGCGAGCGCCTGCCGCGCCATCTCGGCGGTGGCGGCGACGTCGGTCATCATCAGCGGTACGGACCGGCAGCGGATGCCCGCGGACTCCACCCGCCCGACCGCGTCCGCGTCCACGGTGTCGACCAGCCAGCCGTCGAGCAGCCCGGAGCCGTAGTGCTCGGCGACGGCGGCGGCGGTCGACTCGACGCCCACCGCCGCGAGGACCTTGTCGGCCATCCCGCGCACCGGTGCGTCACCGACGATGGGGGAGAGGCCGACGACCGGCACGCCGGCCTCGGCGATGGCCTCGCGGATGCCGGGCACGGCGAGGATCGTCCCGACGGAGACGACCGGGTTGGACGGCGGGAAGAGGATGACGTCGGCCCCGGCGATCGCCTCCAGGACACCGGGCGCCGGCTTCGCCTGCTCCGCGCCGACGGGCACGATCGCCCGCGCCGGCACGGCGGCCCGCAGCTTCACCCAGTACTCCTGGAAGTGCACGGCCCGGCTCTCGCCGTCCTCCTCGATCGCCACATGCGTCTCGACGCGGTCGTCGGACATCGGCAGCAGCCGGACGCCCGGCTTCCAGCGCGCGCAGAGCGCCTCGGTGACGGCACTGAGCGGGTAGCCCGCGCCGAGCATCTGCGTACGGACGATGTGCGTCGCGAAGTCGCGGTCGCCGAGCCCGAACCACTCGGGGCCCACGCCGTAAGCGGCGAGCTCCTCCTTGACGTGGAACGTCTCGTCGGTACGGCCCCAGCCCTGCTCCTCGTTGATGCCACCGCCGAGGGTGTACATCACGGTGTCGAGGTCGGGGCAGACCTTGAGCCCGAACAGATGGATGTCGTCACCGGTGTTGCCGATGACCGTGATGTCCGCGTCGGGCGCGGCCTCCTTGAGACCCCGCAGGAAACGAGCACCACCGATACCGCCGGCCAGAACCACAATGCGCATGCCCAACAGTCTGTCAGGCGGAGCCTGGCCTTTGTGGGGGTGGTGGGGGGCGACGGGTGGGACTGTCAGGCGGAGCCTGACCCGTGTCGGGGTGGTGGGGGGCCTTCAGGCCGTCGCGGCCGCCGTGGCGCACTGCGCGGCGTGCATCGGCATGTCGGTGAGGCCCGGGTAGTAGATGTGGAGGCTGACGGCCGGTTCCAGGGAGTCGTTGACGACCTCGTGGAGGTAGCCGGGGGCGAAGACGCGCTGCGCGCCCGCGCCCAGCGTCCGCGTCCCCCGCTCCGTACGTTCGGTCAGTTCGCCGTCGAGCACGGTCAGGACGCCGGAGGACGGCCCGTGGCCGTGCAGCCCGCTGCCCTGCCCCGGCACCCAGCTGAGGAGCCAGACCTCGTAGCCGAGTGGGGTTTCCCCCGGTCGAGCGGAGCCGAGACCTTGGGGAACCGCGCGCAGGCGGTGGTACCAGCGGGTGGTGGCGTCGTACCGGACGAGCGGCGCCCACCGGTCGCGGTCGGCCGCGATCGTACGGGCGAGGCCGACGAACTCCGCCACGGTGGCGGGGTGTTCGGGGACGGGGCGGAGAAGGTGCTGGACCTCCAGGAGGTCGCCGGCGATCTGGAGGTCGCTGTCGCTGCTGTTCATGGAGCGTGGTTCCTCGGCAGGGTGCGAGTGCGGCATGCGGTGCGGTGGGCTCGTCGCGGGGTCCGTGGACAACGGCGGCCGGAAAGCCGGAGGGGCCGCGCGGGGAGGGTCGGGACGAGCGGTGCCGGGCCGGAGCGGAAGGGCTACGACGGCGTCGGCGGCATCAACAGCTGAGACAGCTGGAACAGCGACAGCGAGCCTGGACAGCGCTGCGGAACCCACGGGCGCGGGTCGCGTGCGTCGCTGAGGTCACTGGCATGCCATCAAGGAGAACCAAAGAGCCGCCCGGTGTCAATCCAATGCCCGGTTTGGCGGCAATGTTTCACCTCATCCGGTTACTCCGCGCGGAGAAAGGTTTTAGCGGCCGATGGTGGGGACAGGTGGCGCAACAGCCGCGCTGCCAAACGTGGGCGCGGCACCGTGACCCGAATGTGATCTTGGTCGCTTCAGTGATCGAATCGAAACGTGTCCGCGCCCGCAGTGGTTTGTCTCCATGGCGGACGGGAACACGGTAGCGCCCATGGCATATGTCAGGTTTTTGGTGATTTGAACACTTAACGCATACGGTTGGTGCCGCAGGGTGAATACCGGAGCCAATAGCAGATCCGGGCTTGACCAGCCAGAGCTACACGCTTGTAATTTCACCCGTGTCGTTCGGCCGATTCGGTAACGGCCGCATCACGGGACGCAGAAGACAGACGAGGGGCGCACATGACCGAGCTGTTCCAGCAACTGCTGGTCGAGGACGCGGACGAAGAGCTCGGCTGGCAGGAGCGCGCACTGTGCGCCCAGACCGACCCCGAGTCCTTCTTTCCCGAGAAGGGTGGATCGACCCGCGAGGCGAAGAAGGTCTGTCTCGCCTGTGAAGTCCGGTCCGAGTGCCTGGAGTACGCCCTCTCGAAGGACGAGCGGTTCGGCATCTGGGGCGGCCTCTCCGAGCGTGAGCGCCGACGCCTGAAGAAGGCCGCGGTCTGACCGGGCCGACCGGCCCGGCCCACCGCGCGCGAACACCACGGCCCGCCGCCTGCACCCCGCAGGCGGCGGGCCGTCGCCGTACCCGGGCAGCACCACCGCCATGCCCGCACCCGGCGGAAATCCGCGCCGGCCGCTACCCGCTCGCGCCCTCGTTCAACCGCTCCGCACCACCCCGGTGACCCCTACCGTTAGTGTGGGGCCCCGTCCGAGACGCGCCAACGACCCGACAGAGCGCGCGTGTACACCGATGCAGCCCCCGGGGGGACGTCCCCCGGACCCGGCCGGAGGGCCCGTACCTCGATGTCCGTGCACAGCCAATCAACGGCGCCGTACGCGGCCGCCGCCGCCCCCGAGTTCCCCCGGCATGTCGTCACCGCCGTGCTCGTCTCCCACGACGGCGCACGCTGGCTGCCCGACGCGCTCGCCGGACTGCTCGGCCAGGAGCGCCCCGTACAGAACGTCGTCGCCGCCGACACCGGCAGCGCCGACGACTCCGCGCGCCTGGTCACCGAGGCCCTCGGCGCCGACCGCGTCCTGCACCTGGCGCGGCGTACGAGCTTCGGCACCGCCGTCGACGAGGCGAGCCGCACGGCCGGCGTCCTCACCCCGGACGACCTGCCCTACCTGAAGCGGCCCAGCGGCTGGGACCCGGTCACCCGGACCTGGCACGACGAGGCGTACGAGATGCCCGAGCTGCCGCACGGCGAACCGGTGCAGTGGCTCTGGCTGCTCCACGACGACTGCGCGCCCGCGCCCGACGCGCTCGCCGAGATGCTCCGCGTCGTGGACAACGACCGGCACGCCGCGATCGTCGGCCCCAAGCTGCGCGGCTGGTACGACCGCCGACAGCTCCTCGAAGTCGGCGTCTCCATCGCCAACAGCGGCCGCCGCTGGACCGGCCTCGACCGCCGCGAGCAGGACCAGGGCCAGCACGACCAGGTCCGCACCGTCCTGTCCGTCTCCACCGCCGGCATGCTCGTCCGGCGCGACGTCTGGGAGGAGCTGGGCGGCTTCGACCGCAGGCTCCCGCTCATGCGTGACGACGTCGACCTGTGCTGGCGCGCCCACCTGGCGGGCCACCGGGTGCTCGTCGCCCCCGACGCCGTCCTGCGGCACGCCGAGGCGTCCGCGCGGGAACGCCGCCCCATCGACTGCGCCGGCCGCAACGTCGCCAGCCCGCACCGCGTGGACAAGGCGGGCGCCGTCTACACGATGCTCGTCAACGCACCCGGCAGGAAGCTGCCCTGGGTGATGCTCCGGCTCGTCGTCGGCACCCTGCTGCGCACCCTCGCCTACCTCGTCGGCAAGGTCCCCGGCCAGGCCGTCGACGAGGTCACCGGACTCCTGAGCACCCTGCTGCGCCCCGGCCGCATCCTGGCCGCCCGCCGCGCTCGCGGGAAGGGCGCCGTCGACGCCGCCGAACTGCGCGGCCTCTTCCCCGCACCCGGTGCCACCGTCCGCGCCACCGTCGAGCAGGTCGCCGGAAACTTCGGCGGCTCGGACGCCGACTCCGGCGGCTCCCGGCACGGCTCGGTCGAGTCCGGACCGGGCGGCGACGACGCCGACTACCTGGAGGTCGACCAGTTCGCCCGGCTGAAGAAGGTCGGCCGCAAGCCGGGGCCGGTCCTCTTCGCCCTGCTCCTCCTGGTCTCCCTCGTCGCCTGCCGCGACCTCATCGGCGGCGGCGCGCTGGCCGGCGGTGCCCTGCTGCCCGCCCCCGGGGACGTCTCCGACCTCTGGTCGCGGTACGCGGACGGCTGGCACACCGTCGGCACCGGCGGCACCCAGACCGCCCCGCCCTACCTCGCCGTCATCTCGGCCCTGTCCGCGCTGTTCCTCGGCTCCACCGGCTTCGCGCTCACCCTGCTGCTCGTCTGCTCGGTCCCGCTCGCCGGACTCACCGCGTACTTCGTCACCCGCCCGCTGCTGCCCTCGCGGCTGCTGCGGGCCTGGGCGAGCGTCGCGTACGCCTTCCTGCCCGCCGCGACCGGTGCCCTGGCGACCGGCCGCCTCGGCACCGCCGTCCTGGCCGTCCTGCTGCCGCTGATCGCCCGCACCGCGGTCTCCGCGCACGGCATGCGCGCCTCCGGCGGCGCCCGCGGCAGCTGGCGGGCCACCTGGGCGTACACCCTGCTCCTCACCGTCGCCATGGCGTTCACGCCGATCGTGTGGCCCCTCGCGGTGGTCCTCGGCCTCGGCGTCCTGGTGCTGCGGCGCGGCGACATCGCCGCGTACGGGCTCCGCTTCCTCGCCGCCGTCGGCACCCCGGTCCTGGTCCTCGCGCCGTGGTCGCTCTCGCTGCTGAGCAGCCCGTCCGCGTTCCTGGAGGAAGCCGGCCTGGAGACCGGTACGGGCTCCGCCTCCGCGCTGGACCTCCTCGGCCTCAGCCCCGGCGGGCCGAAGGCGGCGGGCGGCGTCCTGCTCCTCGGCATCGTCCTCGCCGCGCTGGCCGCCCTGCTGCGCGGGGAGCGGCAGTTCGCCGTCCGGACCGCCTGGGTCGCCGCGCTGGTCTCCCTCGCGTTCGCCGGGCTCGCCAACGGCTCCGGCTGGGCGGGCCCCGCCACGCTGGTCTACGGCGCCGCGCTCATCGCGGCCGCGCTGGTCGGCGCGGACGGTGCCCGCATCCGCGTCGCCGAACTGAGCTTCGGCTGGCGCCAGCCGGTCGCCGTCCTGATCGCCCTCGCGGCGGGCGTGGCCCCCGTGCTGGCCGCCGCCGGCTGGATGATCGGCGGCGCGGCGGGCCCGCTGGAACGCCGCGACCCGGTCCAGGTGCCCGCGTTCGTCGCGGAGGAGAGCGGCACCCGCGACCAGCCGCGCACCCTGGTCCTGGGCGGCACCTCGTCCGCCTCCGTCGACTACACCCTCGTCCGCGGCTCGGGCGCCCGGCTCGGTGACGCGGAGCTGGCCGAGGCCCAGGGCGGCAACAGCCACCTCGACAAGGTCGTCGCCAACCTGGTGGCCGGCTCCGGCGCCGACCAGGGCAGCCAGCTCAGCGGCTTCGCGATCCGTTACGTCCTCGTCCGCGACGGTGCGCCCAAGCAGATGAGCCGGGTGCTCGACGCGACCCCGGGCCTGAGCCGGCTCAGCCAGCTCGACGGCAGCGCCCTGTGGCGGGTGGACCGGCAGGTCGCCCGGGTCATGATCGTCCCGTCCGGGGCCGGCGACGAACCGCTCCCCGTGGGCTCCCAGCCGGTCGAGGCGCACACCAGGATCCCGGCGGGCGGCAACGGCCGGGTGCTGCGGATCGCCGACGCCGCCGACCCCGGCTGGCAGGCCACGCTGAACGGCCGCGCGCTGACCGCGAAGACCGTCGACGGCTGGGCCCAGGGCTTCGAACTGCCCGCCGAGGGCGGCACCCTGGACCTCACGTACGAGGAGCCTTTCACCCACACCGTGTGGATCTGGGCGCAGATCGCGCTCGCCGTGGTCCTCGTGGTCATGGCCCTGCCCGGCCGCCGCCGCGAGATCGACGACGACCTGCCCGAGGAGGCCGAGGCCGTCGCCGCCGAACCGGTCGCCGGCGAGGGCCGCCGCGCCCGCAGGCTGCGCGCCGCCGCCCTGGCCGAGAGCGAGGCCGCCGAGGACGCCCCCGGGCAGCAGGACGCGGAGAGCGTCCCGGACCGGGCTCCGGGCCAGGAGGAGACCGGCGAGCAGCCCGCGTACGTTCCCGCCCAGCAGAGCGCCGAAACCGACCCGGCGGCCCCGGAGGGCGACGACAGCGCCTTCGTACCGCAGCAGCAGTACGGCGACTGGGCGGACGGACAGGGCCAGTACCAGGACGCGGGCCACCCGCAGTACCAGGACGGCGCCCCGTACCAGGACCCCCAGGCCCCGTACCAGGACCCCCAGTACGCCGAGGGGCAGCAGCAGCAGCCGGACACCGGCGGCTACGACCCGTACGGCTACCCCCAGTACCAGGAGGGCCAGTACCAGGAGGGCCAGTACCAGGACGGTCAGTACGCGGGCCCGTACGACCCGCCCGCGTACGACCCGCAGTCCTATGACCCGAACGGGTACGGCCCCGAGGCCGGCCAGTACGGCGAGCAGCGCCCGTACGACCCGCAGAACCCCGAGAACCCCGCCCCGGGCCAGAACCCGTGGCCGACCGGTAACGCATCGCGAGGCGAGTCCGAGTGAAGTCCACCAGCAGCCTGTCCCTCATCGCCGGGGCGGTCGCCCTGGCCGCCGTCACCGGGTTCGCCGTGCTCAACGAGCCGTCCGGAGGCGACACGGCCGAAGCGAGGACGGCCGCACGGCTGCCCGTCGAACGGACCAGCCTGCTCTGCCCGGCACCCGGTCTCTCCGACCTCTCGGAGACGGCGTACACGGCCTTCACGCCGACCGGCGGGAGCGGCGGCTCCACCGCGGCCGGCACGGCCGAGCTCCTGTCCTCCGCGAAGGACGGCGAGGCGAAGTCCGACGGCAAGTCCGACGGCAAGGACAAGAAGGGCAAGGGCGAGAAGGACAAGGGGGACAAGCCGGTCGTCTCCCTCAAGGAGCCCGGCAAGCCCGCCACCGGCAAGGCGTCGGGCGCGGACTCGCCCGCCCTCATCGGCACCGCGACGGGCCGGCTCGCACCCGGCTGGACCGCCCAGCAGACCACCACCATCGAGGCGGGCGACGGACGCGGCCTGCTCGGCATCAGCTGCACCGTGCCCGACACCGACTTCTGGTTCCCCGCGGCGAGCACCGCCAAGTCCCGCGAGGACTACGTCCACCTCACCAACCCGGACGACACCGCGGCCGTCGCCGACATCGAGCTGTACGGCCCGGACGGCTCCCTCAAGTCCGACGTCGGCGAGGGCATCACGGTCCCGGCGGGCTCCGGCGTGCGCGTCCTGATCTCGACGCTCACGAGCAAGGCCGCCGACGACGTCACCGTCCACGTCACCACCCGGACGGGCAGGGTCGGCGCGGCCGTCAGGACGTCGGACGACAAGACCGGCAGCGACTGGCTCACCGCCTCCGCCGAACCCGCCGGCACGCTCGTCCTGCCGGGCATCCCGGCCGACGCGACCTCGGTCCGCCTGGTGGCCTTCGCGCCCGGCGACGACGACGCCGACCTCGGTCTGAAACTGCTCGGCAAGTCCGGCGCGGTCACCCCGGCCGGCCACGAGGAACTGCACGTCAAGTCACACATGACCGCCGGAATGGACCTCAAGGACATCACCCGGGGCGAGGCGGGCTCGCTGATGCTGGTGCCTTCCGAGAAGAGCAGGGCCACCCCGGTCGTCGCCGCCCTGCGCGTGGTCCGGGGCAAGGGCGACGAGCAGGAGGTCGCCTACATCCCCGCGACCGGCCCGGTGGGCGCCCGCGCGACCGTCGCCGACAACCGGTCCAAGGGCTCGGTCCTCTCCCTCACCGCCCCCGGCGCCGCCGGCACCGTCAAGGTCACGGCGTCGGCGGGCAGCGGCGGCGGTACGCCGGTCAGCAAGACGTACAAGATCGCGGCGGGCACGACCACGGCGGTCACCCCGCCCGCACCCACCGGCCTCAAGGGCACCTACGCCCTGACGGTCGAGACGCAGTCCGGCGGACCGGTGCACGCCGCGCGCACGCTCACCGAGAAGGTGAACGGCATCCAGATGTTCACGGTGCAGACGCTGCCGGACGACCGGGGCACGGTGGAGGTCCCGACGGCCCGGCAGGACCTGTCGGTGCTGGACGACTGAGAGGGGCGGCCGAGAGGGCCGCTACTCCTGCCCGTAACGGGGATCGACGGACTCGGGCGCCAGGCCCAGCAGCTCCGCGACCTGCTCGACCACGATCTCGTGGACGAGCAGGGCGCGCTCGTCCCGGCTCTTGGTGCGCAGTTCGACAGGGCGCCGGTAGACGGTGATGCGGGCGGGCCGGCCCTTCTCGGCGGAGACCGCGTCGCCCAGCGGAACCGTCTCCTCCGCCGTCTCCGGCACCTCCAGGACGACGAAGTCGACCTCCGCCAGCTGCGGCCAGCGCCGCTCCAGCCGCTCCACCGAGTCCTGGACGAGATCGCGGAAGCTGTCCGCGCGGCTCGTGGACAGCGGCACCTGCGGCGGGGCGACGGGCCCGCGCATCCCTCGGCCGTGTCGGTCCCGGCGCCGCGGACGCGGCTCGGACGGGCTGGGCGGTACGGAACTGTCCATCACCGAGGCAGCCTAACCCCCGACGGCCCGCGCGGCCGGAGGGCGAGAGCTCCCGCGCCGCCGCCCGCCCGCTCCGGGATGATCCGCCCCCGTGCCGCCCGGTACGCCCCCGAGCGGTCCGGCCCCCGCCGCCCTGTCCGCTCTTGAGCGATCCAGCCACACCGGAGCCCGTTTCCGGCCCCGCTCGCGACCGCCGGACCGACGCCTTGTGAAAGGTTCGCGGCACAGAGGTGACCGGAATCATCGCCGTCAGAACCCTCGCTCTCTCCTCCCACGCAGGTCAGCCAAGTCGCCCGGGGGGCGCGTGTGCCGGAGGTCACAGGGCGACACGGAGGGGTGAGCCGGGGGAGAGTCGTCGCAGCCCGCTCAAGAGTGCGGTACCGTCCAACATCGTGAGCCCTGTACGTCGCTGTTCGCGCACCGCGTGCGGCCGCCCTGCCGTCGCGACACTGACGTACGTCTATGCCGACTCGACTGCGGTCCTCGGCCCGCTCGCCACCTACGCCGAGCCCCACTGCTACGACCTCTGTGCCGAGCACAGCGAGCGGCTGACCGCGCCGCGGGGCTGGGAGGTCGTCCGGCTCTCCGACCCCTCCGCACCCAGCCGCCCCAGCGGCGACGACCTGGAAGCGCTGGCCAACGCCGTACGGGAAGCCGCGCGTCCGCAGGAGCGCGGCGACGGCACCCCGGGCCGCCGGACCGCGGATCCGATGGAGGTCGCCCGCAGGGGGCACCTCCGCGTCCTGCGCTCACCCGACTCCTGAGGGACCGCCGGCCGCCGGGTACGTTGGGCGGTCCGAAGCAACCCCCAGGAGGACCGGCCCGTGACCGTAGACCTGTCGCAGCTCGTGAAGGCGTACGACGTGCGCGGAGTCGTGCCCGACCAGTGGGACGAGAAGTTGGCCGGACTCTTCGGGGCGGCCTTCGTCGAGGTGACCGGCGCGGACGCGATCGTGATCGGCCACGACATGCGCCCCACCTCCCCGGCCCTGTCCGGCGCGTTCGCACGGGGCGCGGCGGAACGCGGCGCCGACGTCACGATGATCGGCCTCTGCTCGACGGACCAGCTCTACTACGCCTCCGGGGCGCTGGACCTGCCCGGCGCGATGTTCACCGCCTCGCACAACCCCGCGCAGTACAACGGCATCAAGATGTGCCGGGCGGGCGCGGCACCGGTCGGCCAGGACACGGGCCTGGCCGAGATCCGCGCGCTGGCCGGGGAATGGTCCGAGAAGGGCGCCCCCGAGCCGGTCGCGACCCCGGGGACGGTCACCGGGCGCGAGACCCTCACGGACTACGCCGCCCATCTGCTCTCCCTGGTGGACCTGACGGAGATCCGGCCCCTCAAGGTCGTCGTGGACGCGGGCAACGGCATGGGCGGCCACACCGTCCCCACGGTCTTCGCCGGACTGCCCGTGGACCTGGTCCCGATGTACTTCGAGCTCGACGGCACCTTCCCGAACCACGAGGCCAACCCCCTGGACCCGAAGAACATCACGGACCTCCAGGCCCGCGTGGTGGCCGAGGGCGCCGACCTGGGCCTCGCCTTCGACGGCGACGCGGACCGCTGCTTCGTGGTGGACGAACGGGGCGAAGGCGTCTCCCCGTCGGCGATCACCGCCCTGGTCGCGGCCCGTGAACTGGCCCGCAACGGCGGCCGGGGCACGATCATCCACAACCTGATCACCTCCCACTCCGTCCCCGAGGTCGTCCGCGAGCACGGCGGCACCCCCGTCCGCACCAGGGTCGGCCACTCCTTCATCAAGGCCGAGATGGCCGCCCACGGCGCGATCTTCGGCGGCGAGCACTCGGCCCACTACTACTTCCGCGACTTCTGGAACGCCGATACGGGCATGCTCGCCGCCCTCCACGTCCTCGCCGCCCTGGGAGGCCAGGACGCCCCCCTCTCCACCCTGGTCGCCCAGTACGACCGCTACGCCGCCTCCGGCGAGATCAACTCCACGGTCGCCGACCAGAAGGCCAGCACGACGAAGGCCGCTTCCGCCTACGCCCACCATGAGGACGCCACCACGGACACCCTGGACGGCCTCACGGTGACCACTCCCACCTGGTGGTTCAACCTCCGCCCGTCCAACACGGAGCCGCTGCTGCGCCTGAACGTGGAGGCGAAGGACGAGGAGACGATGAGGCGAGTGAGGGACGAGGTGCTGACCTTGATCCGCGGGTAGCACTCGCGCCCACCCGGCCCCGACCGCGTTCGAGGCGCGGGGTCCGGGGCGGAGCCCCGGTTTCGGGAAGGGGCGGGCAGGGGACGAGGCCCGCCGCAGGCGCACCCCGCCCGCGCCCTCGCGGAACGCACCCGCACCCCCCGACGCCCCACGACACGCACCCCACCCCGCCCCGGCGGTAGGCTGACCCCGCCCCCCAAAGGGCCCCGACAACAGACCGCCCGAAGGGACACCCCATGCCGCTCGAAGCCGGCCTCCTGGAGATCCTGGCCTGCCCCGCCTGCCACGCCCCCCTGGACGACCAGACGGCAGCCGACACCCCGGAACTCATCTGCACCGGCACCGACTGCGGTCTCGCCTACCCCGTCCGGGACGGCATCCCCGTCCTCCTCGTCGACGAGGCCCGCCGCCCGGCGTAACCGGCGTAACCGGCCGGAAGCGGCCGCCCCGCACCCGCACCGGAGGACCGTCCCATGCTCGACGAGTCGTTGCTCGACGCCCCCGACGCCCTGGCCCGAGCCGACCGCCGCGACCTGCTCCGCGGCGCCGCCGAGGCCGGGGCCCGGGTCCGTACCGCCGCCCGGCACGCGGCGGAGGCCGGGATCACCGAGCTGAAGCCGGAGGGCCGCCCGCGCGCCGTCCTGAT
>NZ_JAAGNI010000312.1 GCF_010550605.1 Streptomyces sp. SID9727 | reverse complement strand
CCACGCCGGATCGCCCCGGCCCCACCCGCCCCCGCGCCCGCCCTGCCCGCGCCCGGCGGCGGGACCGGGGTGTGCGCTCTCGGCAGGGGCTACGGTCACTGGCCGGCGGGCAGCCCGCAGTCCCGGATCTGCGACCGCGCCTACGGGCGGTGAGGCGGCGACGCTCCGAAGGCGCCGGTCACCACTCGCGCAGCCGCCGATCCAGCCGGCCGATCGCCGCCCGGACGCCACCCCCGTACCCGTCGTCCGTGCCGTCGTCGGCGAGGACCGCCGAAGCCGCCCGGGCCCGCTCCAGGTGGTCCCGGGCGGCGGCCGGGCGCTGGAGCTTCACGTAGTCCGCGGCGAGGTTGAGGTGGAGCGACGGGTAGAAGGCGCGCACCGCGACCGCGTCCCGGTCTCCCGCCACGCGGTCGTCGGCCAGGGCCCGGGCCGCGGTCAGCGCGCGCAGGTCCCAGGCCAGCTCGTCGGCCGGATCGTCCTGCGTATCGGCCAGGTAGTGCGCCAGGGTGCACCGGTGCAGGGCGTCGCCCTCGTCGCCGATCTCGGACCAGAGCACGGTGAAGCGGTTGCGGGCCTCCTCCCGGTCGCCTCCGTGCAGCAGCATGACCGCCTGGCCGATCCTGGTCATGAAGACGTCCTCCGACGCCTCCCGCTGCTCCGTCACCACGGCCTCCTCGCGCCCGTCCGCCCGGACCCGGCGGTCCGGCTTCCGACGCTAGCCGCCGGGACGGGCGGACACGCGGAGGCTCGGGCGCGGCTCAGCCCAGGTCGGGGATGCGCCAGTCGATGGGCTGGTGGCCCTGCCGGGCAACGGCCTCGTTTATCTGGGTGAAGGGGCGGGAGCCGAAGAACTTCTTCGCCGACAGCGGCGAGGGGTGCGCGCCCTTCACCACCACATGGCGCTCGGTGTCGATCAGGGGGAGCTTCTTCTGCGCGTAGTTGCCCCAGAGGACGAAGACCGCCGGGTCGGGGCGGGCGGCGACGGCGCGGATCACCGCGTCGGTGACCTTCTCCCAGCCCTTGCCCTTGTGCGAGTTGGCCTCGCCCGCGCGGACGGTGAGCACGGCGTTGAGCAGCAGGACGCCCTGCTCGGCCCACGGCATCAGATAGCCGTTGTCCGGGACGGGCAGGCCCAGCTCCTCCTTCATCTCCTTGTAGATGTTGCGCAGCGAGGGCGGGGTCTTCACACCGGGACGCACGGAGAAGCACAGACCGTGCCCCTGGCCCTCGCCGTGGTAGGGGTCCTGGCCGAGGACCAGGACCTTCACCTTGTCGTACGGGGTCGCTTCCAGGGCCGCGAACACCTGCTCCCGGGGCGGGTAGACCGGTCCGGCGGAGCGCTCCTCCTCGACGAACTCGGTGAGCTCCTTGAAGTACGGCTTCTGCAGCTCTTCGCCGAGGACGCCGCGCCAGGACTCGGGCAGCAGGTCGGTGTCGGTCACGTGAACAACCTCCGGTAAGCAATCCGTTCTTGCTCCCAGAACCTACCGGGCACCACTGACAACGCGGTCCGGGCGGGCCGCCGGGGCCCGCCCGGACGCGGACTCACCAGCTGGCCTTGCGGTAGAGCTCCCACATCTGCATGACGGTCTGCGGGTCCAGAGCGCGCTCGCCGCCGCCGATGTCCTCGCCCGCCGCCACGTACAGCTTGCCCTGCCAGAGCGGCAGCAGCCGCACGTCGTCCACCAGGATCTCCTGGGCCCGCTCGAACTCCTTGGCGACCGCGCCCCGGTCGCTCTGCTTGCGGGACCGGGGCAGCAGCTGCTTGGTGATCTCGTCCTTCACGTACGGCATGCCCGTGACGCTGTTCTTGCCCACGAACGGGGCGATGAAGTTGTCCGGGTCCGGGAAGTCCGGGAACCAGCCTCGGCCGAAGACCGGGTACTCGCCCTTGGTGAAGCCCGCCTGGAAGGTCTTCCAGGGGCGGCTCTTGAGGGTGATGCGGAAGAGTCCGGACGTCTCCAGCTGGCGCTTCAGCTCGGCGAACTCGGGCGCGGTCGAGGAGCCGTAGCGGTCGGTGGTGTACCAGAAGGTCATGGGGACGGGCGTGGTGATGTGCGCGTCGGCCAGGATCTGGCGGGCCTTGGCCTTGCTGGGGTTGCCGAAGGTGTCGAAGAAGCTGGTGGTGTGGGTCGCGATGCCCTTGGGGACCATCGAGTACAGCGGTTCGGCCGTGCCCCGGTACACCTTGGCGACGAGCGCGTCCCGGTCGACCAGCTGGGCTATCGCCCGCCGGACGGCCGGCTTGCCGGACGCGGGGTCGTCCGGGTTGAAGACCAGGAAGCGGATGTCGGCGCCGGTGGACTCCACGATCTGGAGGTCGGCGCCCTCCCCGCTGCTCTTGCCGTCCTCGATGCTGACGACGTCCTCGGCGGACAGGCCGCGGTAGGTGGCGTCGATCTCGTTCTTCCGGAGCGCCTTCACCATGGCGCCGGAGTCCTTGAAGTACCGGATGGTCACGGCGTCGTTCTTGCGGTCGGCGAACCCCTTGTAGTCGGGGTTCTTCACCAGCTCGGAGCGGTCGCCCTGCTTGTAGGCGTCCAGCAGGTAGGGACCGGATCCGATGACCTTGCCGTCGTCGCGGATCTTGTGCTTCGAGTACGCGCTCGGCGCGACCAGGGACATGGCCGGGGTGGCCAGGACGAAGGGGAAGGTGGCGTCGGGCTTCTTCAGGTTGAAGATGACGACGTCGTCGCCCTTGGTCTCGACCCGGTCGAGCGAGCCGAGCATGCCGACGGGTCCGCCCTTGACCCCGATCTCCGAGATCCGGTCGATGGAGTACTTCACGGCCGCCGCGTCCAGCTTGTCGCCGTTGGAGAACTTCAGCCCCTTGCGGAGCCGGCAGCGGTAGGCGGTGCTGGTGCGGTCGGTGAACCTGCACTCCTCGGCCGCGTCCGGCTCCGGCGTCGTACTGCCGGTGGGGAAGCTCACCAGAGTCTGGAACACGTTCCGCATCAGCTCCCAGGAGCCGTCCCACGCCGCCGCCGGGTCCAGGGTCGAGGGCTCACTGGTCGTCCCGACGGCGAGCTTCTGCTCCACATCCGATCCGCCGCCGGGCAGCAGCCCGCAGCCGGCCAGCAAGGACAGGGACGCAAGGGCTGCAGCGGCCTGCAGACTGGCCCGGTAGAACACGTGCACGCTCCTCGATCAGCCATGGGTCGGCAGACCATACCGCAGTGCCCCACCGGGTCAATCCGCAGGCTCGGCGGGGCACTTGAGGCAATCGGGACCATATCGGCCCAGGCCGGATCAGCCGACTCCGGCATTCAGGAAAATGCCACCGTCGACCACCAGGGTCTGGCCCGTGATCCAGGCGGACTGGTCGGAGGTGAGGAAGGCGGCCGCGCCGCCGATGTCCTCCGGCACCCCGAGCCTGCCGAGCGGGTAGGCGGCCGCCGCCTCCTCCTCACGGCCCTCGTACAGCGCCTGGGCGAACCGGGTCTTGACGACCGCCGGCGCGATCGAGTTGACCCGGACCACCGGCGCGAACTCGTGCGCCAGCTGGAGGGTCAGGTTGACCATGGCCGCCTTGCTCATCCCGTACGCGCCGATGAAGGGCGAGGCGGAGACGCCGGCGACCGAGGCGATGTTGACGATCGCCCCGCCGTTCTCCTTCTGCCACGCCTTCCAGGTCTGCTGGGCGAAGCCGAGCGCCGAGACCACGTTGGTCTCGAAGACCTTGCGGGCGACGTTCAGGTCGAGCTCCGCGATCGGCCCGAAGACCGGGTTGGTGCCGGCGTTGTTGACCAGGAAGTCGACCCGGCCGAACGCCTCCATGGTGCGGGCGACGGCCGCCGCCTGGTGCGCCTCGTCGTGCGCCTTGCCGGCGACACCGATGACCCGGTCGGCGCCGAGCGTCTCGACGGCCTCCTTCAACGCGTCCTCGTTGCGCCCGGTGATGCACACCCGGTCGCCGCGCTCGACGAGCGCCTGCGCGATGCCGTAGCCGATGCCCCGGCTCGCGCCGGTGATCAGCGCGACCTTGCCGCTGTCCTGCACAGTCATGATGTCCGCAGCCCTTCGGGTCAGTTGAGCGGTCCGCCGGCCACGTACATGACCTGGCCGGAGACGAAGCCGGCGGCGTCGCCCGTGAAGAAGGCGATGGCGTTGGCGATGTCGTCGGGGACGCCGACGCGCTGGACCGGGATCTGCGTCGCGGCGGCGGCCTGGAACTCCTCGAAGCCCATGCCGACACGGGCCGCGGTCTGCGCGGTCATCTCGGTGACGATGAAGCCGGGCGCGACGGCGTTGGCGGTGATGCCGAACTTGCCGAGCTCCTTGGCGAGGGTCTTGGTGAAGCCCTGGAGGCCCGCCTTGACCGCCGAGTAGTTGGCCTGGCCGCGGTTGCCGAGCGCCGAGGAGGAGGACAGCGACACGATACGGCCGAACTTGGCGTCCACCATGTGCTTCTGGACGGCCTTGGCCATCAGGAACGCGCCCTTGAGGTGCACGTTCATGACGGTGTCCCAGTCGGACTCGCTCATCTTGAAGAGCAGGTTGTCGCGGAGCACGCCCGCGTTGTTGACGAGGATCGTCGGGGCCCCCAGCTCGGCGGCGACCCGCGCGACGGCGGCGTCCACCTGGGCGCTGTCCGACACGTCGCAGCCGACGGCGAGCGCCTTGCCCCCGGCGGCGGTGATCTTCTCGACGGTGTCCTTGCAGGCCGCCTCGTCGAGGTCGAGTACGGCGACGGCGCGGCCCTCGGCCGCCAGGCGTACCGCGGTGGCGGCACCGATGCCCCGGGCCGCTCCCGTCACGATGGCTACGCGCTGCTCGCTGGTCGACATGCTTGGCTCTCCTCGCCCTTGGATAGCGGCTCAGCGGACGTCGGGGGCTCCGGGGAGACCGCCCGATGACTGAGCAACCGCTTAGTACCTTCAGCAGACGAGACGCTAGAAGCCCTGGCACCCGGTGTCAACGGGCCACGGGCGCAGCGGCGCATGTCACACTCCGGCGGGCCGCCGTCGCGCGGTGCGTGGACGGCGGCCGGGGGCGGCGGTCAGCGCACCAGCAGGTCGAGCAGCCGCTCCACCTCGGCCTCGGGATCGGCGGTGAGGCCGCTGTGCACGGGCCCGGGCTGGACGACGGTGGAGCGGGGCGCGATCAGCCAGCGGAAGCGCCTCCCCACGTCGTCGCCGGCGGCCTGGCCCGCGTACGTACCGCCGCGGCAGACGCCCTCGACGGCGCGCAGCGCGGCCCGGACCCCGGTCACGTCGGCGCCGGGGTCGAGCGCCTTCAGCTTCGTCTCGTCCAGCTCGGTGCGGGCGGCCACGAAGCCCTTGGCGCGGCAGTAGACCACCACCCCGGCGTTGAAGCACTCCCCCCGCTGGACGCGGGGGACGACGCGCAGCAGCGCGTACTCGAAGACGTCGCGCCCGCTCATGCCCGGCCGCCCTTCTCGCCGTCCGTGGCGTGGCCGCGCGGGGCGAGCCGTTCGGTGATCCAGCCCGGGGCCTGGGACGGCTTGTCGGGGGTGGGCGCGTCCATGATGATCCGCTCGTGGATGGTCGCCGCGCGGGCGGCCAGCGCGTCCACGTACGCCTGCCGCAGTTCGTCCGTCGTGCCGAAGCCCGGCTCGTCCACCAGCCACTCGTCGGGGACGTCGGCCGCGACCTCCGCGAGCAGCCCGGGCGTGACCAGCGGGGCGAGTTCGGCGGCGGCCGACGCGAGGTCGGGCCGGAAGGGGGCGAGGGCGTGGTCGGAGGCGTTGTACGGCTTGGCGGCGGACGCCTGGGCGCCGGGCCAGTTGTGGTGCCAGATCATGGTGGCGCCGTGGTCGATGAGCCAGAGGTCGCCGTGCCAGATCAGCATGTTCGGGTTGCGCCAGGACCGGTCGACGTTGTTGATCAGCGCGTCGAACCAGACGACCCGCCCGGCCTCGCGCGGGTCCACCTCGTAGGCGAGCGCGTCGAAGCCGAGCGAGCCGGGCAGGAAGTCCATCCCGAGGTTCAGGCCGCCGCTGGCCTTCAGCAGCTCCTGCACCTCCTGGTCGGGCTCGGCGAGCCCGATGACCGGGTCGAGCTGGATCCGCACGAGCTCGGGGACCCGCAGCCCGAGCCGCCGCCCGAGCTGCCCGCAGATCACCTCCGCGACGAGGGTCTTGCGGCCCTGCCCGGCTCCGGTGAACTTCATGACGTACGTGCCGAGGTCGTCGGCCTCGACGATCCCGGGGAGCGATCCGCCCTCACGCAGGGGCGTGACATAGCGGGTCGCTACGACCTCTTCCAACACTTTCCCAGGCCACCCATCTCTTCAGCCTTGCGATCCTCGGAAGAATGCTCCGGGGCGTAGAGGCGGACATCGCCGGTCGACGGCACCGGGGAGCCTCCGCCGACGTGCCGGCCTCCCGCTCCCCGGGCACACCGTCGACGGCGCCGCGCCCTTGCTGCCGACCTCCGGCATGAAGCGCCCATAGTAACCGAGGGTGATCGCGAGAATGGAGCAGCGCGGTCGGGCCCCGGTGGTCGCACGCGCGGTGCGCGGTGGAGGGCAGCGCGTTCAGAAGACGGACAGGCCGGTGAGCGTGGTGAAGCGGTCGAGCGCCGCGACGCCCGCCACCGAGTTGCCGCGCCGGTCCAGTCCGGGGCTCCACACGCACAGGGTGCACACACCGGGTACGACCGCGATGATCCCTCCGCCGACACCGCTCTTGCCCGGCAGGCCCACCCGGTAGGCGAAGTCCCCGGCGGCATCGTACGTACCGCACGTGAGCATGATCGCGTTGACTTGCTTGGCCTGGCTCGGGGTCAGGAGTACCGAGCCGTCGGTCCGGACGCCGCGCCGGGCGAGGAAACCCGCGGCGAGGGCCAGGTCCGCGCACGATGCCTCGATCGAGCACTGCCGGAAGTAGGCGGCCAGCAGGTCGGGGACCGGGTTGGCGATGTTGCTGTAGGAGGCCATGAAATGGGCGAGGGCGGCGTTGCGGGCGCCGTGGGCCGCTTCCGAGGCGGCGACGGCCGGTGTGAAGTCGATGACCGGGTTACCGCTTTCGGCCCGCAGCAGCTCCCTGATCCGGCCGGCGGCGTCCCCGGTCAGCGTCTGCAGCCGGTCGGTGACGACGAGGGCGCCGGCGTTGATGAACGGGTTTCGGGGGATACCGTTCTCGTACTCCAGCTGCACCAGCGAGTTGAAGGGGTTGCCGGAAGGCTCGCGGCCCACACCCTGCCAGATCCGTTCGCCCTCCAGCGAGAGCACCAGGGCCAGGGCGAAGACCTTGGTGATGGACTGTGCCGAGAAGGGGGTGCGCCAGTCGCCGACCCCGTAGACCGTTCCGTCCGGTTCGGCGACGGCCATGCCGAAGCGCCGGGGGTCGGCGCCGGCGAGCAGCGGGATGTAGTCGGCGGGGCTGCCCCACTCGCCGAGGGCGGCCGTCTCCTTCTCGATGCGCTCCAGTACGGCGCCGAGGCGTCCGGTCGCGACCGCGGTCACCGTGTCCGGACGAATGTGACGGGGGCTGTGGTGCATGGGCGGTCCTCAGGGAGGGATGGGGTACGAGGGGCTGGTCGAGGGTCCGCACGCGTCACTCCGACGCGGGACCGACGGTGTGCGCGAGTTGGACGCGTGAGTGCAGGCCGAGTTTGCGGTAGACGCGAGTGAGGGTGGCTTCGACCGTCTTGACGCTGACGGTGAGGGCCGCGGCGATGTCGCGGTTGCTCGCTCCTCCGGCAGCGAGCCGGGCGCAGCGCTGTTCGGCCTGGGTCAGGGAGGGGCGGCCGCTGTGGTCCGAGGCGTTGCGCTCCAACCGGTTGAGGCTGTCCGCGGCGGCCTGGGCCCAGGGGTGCGCCTCGTGGGCGGTGAAGAGATCGGCGGCGCTCCGTGCTGCCTCGCGGGCGTTCGCGCGCCGGCGTCCGCGTCGTTCGGTGTGGCTGAGCGCGAGCAGGGTGCGGCCCCGTTCGATCGGGAGGTGGCTCAGGCGGCCGGCCGCGTCGGTGAGCCGGCGGGCGGCCGTGTCGTAATCGCCGTGCGCGGCGTCCAGGAGGGCCTGGACGCGTTCGAGGGACGGAATGACGGACTGCCTGCCGAGGTCGGTCGCGCTCCGGTGCGTGCTGCTCAGCAGTTCATGAGCCTGTTCGAGGTGCCCCAGCGTGATGAGGGATTCGGCCATGTCGGCGTGCCAGCGCAGGATGGACGGGTCGTGGACCTGCTGGAGCGCCTCCAGGCCGCGAACCTCCTCCAGTGCCTCCAGGGCTTCCTTGGCACGGCCCGTGACCAGGAGGAGATGGCCGAGGGCGTAGAGGTTGCGGGAGAGGAACACCCGGTTGCCCTCCCGCCGGCACGCCTCGGCACCGCGGCGGGCGATGGCCAGGGCGGGACCGGTTCGTGCGGCGGTGCCCTCGACGAGGGCGGAGGTGTAGCAGGCGGGCCCGGCAGGCAGGCCGGAACTGTCGGTCAGTGCCTGGGCGCGGGCGGCGTAGTCGAGGGCCTGGGCGCACCGTCCGGCACGGATCTCCACTTCGGCGAGACCGCGCAGGACGTCCACGGTGCCCTCGGCGTCCCCGGCCTGCTGGGCCTGGAAGAGCAGGGGCAGCAGAAGAGTCCGCGCTTCGGACAGGCGGTCGTCGAACAGGGCGTGGCGGGCGGCGAGGTGTTCAGGGGTGGCGTTGACGGCGACAAGTGCGGTGCGGGGCGTGCGCAGGGCGCGCTCGAGTGTGGCATCGGTCCCGGGGCTGCCGAGAACGCGCTGGACGCGCGCCTGCATGGTCAGAGCGAGGGCGGTGGTGGTGGTGTCGCCGGCGGCCTGGGCGAGCGCGGCGGCCTGAGCGGCCAGGGCGGCAGCCTGTTCGGGGGCTCCTTCGTTGAGGTTGGCGCGGATGGCTTGACGGAGCAGGATCTGGGCGATCAGGTCCGGCTGTCCGGCGGCCTCGTGAACCGCCCCGGCGAACAGTTCGTCGGCGCCGTTCAGACGCTGCCCGCTTGCGTCGAGCAGGGCCAGCAGAGCCTGGACGCGTGGGGCGGGCCGGTCTTCGTGCTGCAAAAGGAGCCGGGTCGCGGCCCGGCCGCGGGAGAGGTCTGCGCAGTGCGCGGCGTCCCGGATGGCGGTCAGGGCTCGCTCGGTGACCAGATGCGTGTCTTCGCGCGGGGTGAGGTCGGCTGCCAGCAGGGCGAGTTCGGCGGCGAGCACGTGTTCTCCGCGCAGTCTCGCGCGGTCGGCGGCGCGGGCGGTGTGCAGGGCCGTGCGGGAGTCGACGGTGCCCGCGGCCGCCAGTGCGGTGTGCCGGTCGCGGCGGAGGGGGTCGTGGCCGGCTTCGGCAAGGCGCGTGTGCAGGCGACGGCGGGCGGAGGCCGGCAGCCGGGTCATGAGCTCCGCGCCGATCGCGGAGGCGGTGAGCCGCACCCTCCCGTCCTCCCGCCCGATGTCGACCAGTCCCGCCGTCTCTGCCTGGGCAAGGAGCGTCCCGGCCGCCGGACCGGCGAGGCGAACGAGCAGTTCGAGGTCGGGCCGGTCGTCCAGCGCGGCGAACGCCAGAAGTTCCTGTACGTGGGCCGGCACCTCGTTCAGCCACTCGTCCATCAGGCGCCGGGCCGCCGGCGGCAGGAAGGGCTCGCTTCCGCCGACTCGGTCCGAGGGAGGCGGCGCGGCGTCGGCGAGCGCCAGGACCAGGGCGGGATTACCACCGCTGCTCGCGTGGATCCGGGCCACCTCACCGGTGGACAGCGGCAGATGCGACAGCAACGCGGCGACCTGACCGGACGTCAGGGCCGCGACGCGCACCGCGAGTGCGTTCTCCCCGCACCAGTGGACTCCGGCCTCCGGCCGCCAGGCACGGTCGGCGACGATCGCGGGGAGGCCGGGGGTCAGACGCAGAGCCCAGCCCAGGACCGCCGCGCTGGCCGGGTCCAGCCACTGGGCGTTGTCCACCACCAGCGTCATGGGCGACGCGTCCCGCAACAGGGCGACGGAAAGGCGGCGTAGCCGCAGGGCCGTCCCGGCAGGCTCCGAGGTGCCCGGTTCATCGGCGGACTCGTCCAGTTCCGCCGTCAGTTCCCTCGCCGCCGGGGACGGCAGGGCCAGGGCGAGTTCGAGGAGACCCGCGTAGGGGACCTGGACATCCTGCGGACGTGGGGCCAGTCGCAGAACCGGAAGGCCCAGCCGCCGTCCCAGGACCGCGGCCGCGGTGGTCTTGCCGATTCCCGGCGGCCCGAACAGCACCACCCGCCGGGCTCCGTCCACGGCGTCCGGCGCCTCCGGCAGCACGGGACCGGCCGGTCCCTGAAGCGTGTTCATCCACATCGCAGCGTCGCGCATCGGGCCATGGTGCGCCCGCCCGGACGCCCCGGTCCAGGTCAAGGGATTTCCCTGATGCCGGCCGACTTCCCCGTCCCTAGCCTCATGGCCACAGCAGAGCCAACCGCTGCCGAACGCCCCCCGCACCCCAGATGACGTCCTGCGGCATTTCCCCGACACGGCTCTGCGGAAGGATCACGATGAACCGCAAGAACGCGCTGGCAGCCGGAGTCGCGGCCGCCCTCGCCCTGGGCTCGGTGAACCTGTTGGCCACCCAGTCCACCGCGGCCGCCGACAGCTCCGCCGCCCGCCCCGGTGCCGGATTCCGGGCGATGTCGGCCGAGTCGCGCGACGAGGCGATACGCACGGCCGACCGGAATGCCGCCGCCACCGCCCGCGAGCTCGGCCTTGGCTCCGCCGAGCACCTGGTGGCCAAGGACGTACTGCTCGACACCGACGGCGCCCGGCACGTGCGCTACGACCGCACCTACAAGGGTCTGTCCGTGATAGGCGGCGACCTGGTGGTCCACCTCACCGCGGACGGCAGAATCACCGGCTCGGACCTGGCGCACCGGGGTCCGGTCCGGGTCCCCGGCACCTCACCGAAACTGACGGCGGCCGCCGCCTCGGCCGCGGCCGTGAAGCACGCCAAGCACGTGAAGAACCCGAAGTCCAAGGGCGCGGACACCAGCACCCTCGTGGTGTACGCGGTCGGCAAGGTGCCCGTCCTCGCCTATCGGTCGACGGTCACCGGTGCGGGCGAGACCGGTCCGGCGTCCCGGGAGGCGGTGATCGTCGACGCCACCAGCGGCGCTCCGCTGGCCCAGTACGAGCTGCGCCAGAGCACCACGGGCACCGGCAACGGCGTCACCGCGGGCCAGGTCTCCCTCGACACCACCCAGTCCGGCAGCACCTACACCCTCACCGACCCCGCGCACGGCGGCACGATCGTCTACGACTCGTACAACAGCCCGCAGACGAACCCGAAGCAGAACGCCCGGACCTTCTCCAAGGCCACCAACTCCTGGGGCAACGGCACCACGTCCAGCCGTGAGAGCGCCGCCGTGGACGCCTCCTACGGCCTGGCGAAGACCTGGGACTACTACAAGAGCTCCTTCAACCGCTCCGGCATCCGCAACGACGGACGCGGAGCCCCCGCCTACGTGCACGTGGACACCGGTCTGCTGAACGCGTTCTACGACGACGACTGCTTCTGCATGTTCTTCGGCGACGGCTCCTCGCAGAACGGCAGCACCCCGGTCACCGCGCTCGACGTGGCCGGCCACGAGATGAGCCACGGCGTGACCGCCGCCACGGCCAACCTCAACTACTCCGGTGAGTCGGGTGGTCTCAACGAGGCCACCAGCGACATCTTCGGCACCATGGTCGAGTTCTACGCCGGGAACTCCGGCGATCCGGGCGACTACTACATCGGCGAGAAGCTCAACATGTCGGGCGGATACATGCGCCGGATGGACAACCCCTCCACCGACGGCGCCTCGCTGTCCTGCTGGACCTCCGGTGCCGGTTCGGCCGACGTCCACTACTCCTCCGGCATCGGCAACCACTTCTTCTACCTGGCCGCCGAGGGCACCGGGGCGAAGACCATCGGAGGACGCTCGCACAACGGAACCACCTGCAACAACGACACCTTCACGGGCATCGGCAAGGAGAAGGCCGCCGCCGTCTGGTACCGCGCGCTGTCCACCTACATGACGTCCACCACCAACTACGCCGGCGCCCGCACCGCCACCCTGCAGGCCGCCGCCGACCTGTACGGTGCCGACTCGCAGGAGCGGTACCTCGTCTCCAAGGCATGGGCGGCTGTCAGCGTCGGTACCGCGCTGCCCGACCCCGGGACCGGCACGCCCACGCCCACGCCCACCCCCACCCCTCCCAACGGGAACGCGCTGGCCAACGGCGGCTTCGAGCAGGGCACCAGCGGCTGGACCCAGAGCGACGACATCATCACCGCCTCGACTCTGCAGTCCGCGCGCGGCGGCTCCCACTACGCCTGGATGATGGGCTACGGCACCAACGCCATCGAGTCCCTCTCCCAGTCGGACGTCGCGGTTCCCTCCACCGGCACCCCGAAGCTCACGTTCTGGCTGAAGGTCAGCACCCAGGAGTTGGGCTCCGTCGCCTACGACACCCTCAGGGTCAGGGTCGACGGCACCACGCTGGCCACCTACTCCAACGCGAACGCGAGCGCGGGCTACGTCCAGCGGACCGTCGACCTGTCCGCCTACAAGGGCCGGACGGTGAAGCTGGAGTTCGCCGGCACCGAGGACACCTACCTGTCGACCATCTTCCTGGTCGACGAGATCGCCATCGGCTGACCGGAACCGCTCACCACCTGTGCTCCTGCCCCGCCCGGGGCAGGAGCACCTCGCCGCTCGGGGCGTCCGACCGGGGCGGCGCGGCGGCACCGGTTACCGGGGCCGCCGCACGATGACTCGCTGGAGGACGATGAAGGCCAGCAGCAGGGCGCCGATGACGATCTTGGTCCACCAGGAGCTGAGGGTGCCCTCGAAGGAGATCAGTGCCTGCACGGTGCCGAGCACCAGGACGCCCGCCGTCGAACCGGCCACATAGCCGACCCCGCCGGCCAGCAGGGTGCCGCCGATGACCACGGCGGCGATGACGTCCAGCTCCATGCCGACCGCGTGCAGGCCGTAGCCGGAGAGCATGTACAGCGCGAACAGCAGGCCGCCCAGAGCGGAGCAGAAGCCGCTCACCGCGTAGACGCCGACCTTGACCCTCGTGGTGGGCAGGCCCATCAGCCGCGCCGAGGTCTCGCTGCCGCCGACCGCGTACACCGTGCGGCCGAAGCGGGTGAGGTGGAGGACGTACACCGCCGCCGCCACCACGGCCAGGGCGACGAGCACGCTGTAGGTGACCGTGACGTCGCCGGGCAGCTCGATCGTGCCGGTGGCGAAGTCGCGGAAGGAGGTGTTGGTGATGGACACCGACTCGACGCTGATCAGGAAGCACAGCCCCCGGGCCAGGAACATCCCGGCCAGGGTGACGATGAACGGCTGGACGTCGAAGTAGTGGATGACCAGGCCCATCAGCAGGCCGAGGACGGTCCCGGAGACGAGCACGGCGAGGACGGACAGCAGGACCGGCCAGCCCGCCCGGAGGGTGGAGGCGGCGATCATGGTGGACAGTGCGGCGACGGCGCCCACGGAGAGGTCGATGCCGCCGGTGAGGATGACGAAGGTCATGCCGACGGCGAGCACGATGAGGAAGGCGTTGTCGATGAAGAGGTTGGCGACGACCTGGCCGGAGGCGAAGTCCTGGTAGCGGACCGAGCCGATGCCGAAGGTCACCGCGAACACCACGACGGTGGCGACGACGGGCAGGAATCGCTGGGGAAGGCGCGGTCGTACGGACGCGAGGGCCGATGTGCTCATCCGGCGGCCACCTTCTGGGTCTGGGGTGCGGTTACGGGGGGCTTGCGCCGGCCGCCGATGAGCCGCGCGGTGCGCGGGGACTGCAGCAGGCACACGGCGATCACCACGACCGCCTTGAACAGCAGGGTGACGTTGGTGGGCACGCCGATGGAGTAGACGGTCGTCGTCAGCGTCTGGATGACGAGCGCTCCGACGAGGGTGCCGCCCAGCGAGTAGCGGCCGCCGGCGAGCGAGGTGCCGCCGATGACGACCGCGAGGATGGCGTCCATCTCGATCCACAGACCTGCGTTGTTGGCGTCGGCGGCGCTGACGTTGGAGCTGATCATCAGTCCGGCCACACCGGCGCAGAACGCGGCGAAGACGTACACGGTCCAGGTGATCGTGCGGGAGCGGACCCCGGCGAGCTTGCTGGCCTCGGGGTTGGCGCCCACCGCCTCGATCAGCATGCCGAGGGCCGTGCGACGGGTCAGCAGGGCGACGCCGCCGAGGACCGCGAGGCTGATCAGGATGGCGATCGGCAGGACGAGGAAGCCGGCCCCGATCTGCCGGTACGCGGAGCTGTCGACGGTGACGATCTGGCCTTCCGTGAGCAGCATCGCGCCACCGCGTCCGGCCGTCATCAGGACGAGGGTCGCGATGATCGGCTGGATGCCGAGCACGGAGACCAGGAAGCCGTTCCACAGACCGAGCAGCACGCATACGGCCAGGGCGACGAGGATCGCGGTCGGCACGTCTCCGCCGTCGGCGATCCAGGTGCAGCCGATCGCTCCGGCGATCGCGGCGACCGCGCCCACGGACAGGTCGATGCCCCGGGTGGCGATGACCAGGGTCATGCCCACGGCGATGAGCATGGTCGGGGCGCCGTTGCGGAGGATGTCCACCAGGCTGCCGTACAGGTGGCCGTCCTGGATGCGCAGCGCGAAGAAGGAGTGCGTGAAGAAGACGTTGAGCAGGAGCAGGCCGGCCAGTGCGACGAGCGGCCAGAGCAGACGTCCGCGGATCACGAGGCCACCGCCGCTTCCGCGTGGGCGTCGGCCGCGATGGCCGACATGACGGCGTCCACGGAGACGTCACCGCCGGACAGTTCGGCCACCTTGTGCCGGTCCCGCAGGACCACGACCCGGTCGGACACCCGTACCACCTCCTCCAGTTCGGCGGAGATGAACAGCACCGCCATGCCCTCGGCCGCCAGTTCGGCGACCACCTTCTGAATCTGTGCCTTGGCCCCGACGTCGATGCCCCGGGTGGGCTCGTCCAGGATGAGGAGCCGGGGCCGGGTCACCAGCCACCGGGCCAGCAGCACCTTCTGCTGGTTGCCGCCGGAGAGGTTGCCCATCACGGCGTCGGGGTCGGCCGGGCGGATGTCCAGCCGCTCGATGTACTCGGCCACCATCGCCTCGGCGGTGCGCCGGGGCACCGGCCGCGCCCAGCCCCGGGACGCCTGGGTGGCGAGGATCAGGTTGTCGCGGACGCTCAGATCGGCGACGACGCCTTCCGCCTTGCGGTCCTCGGAGCAGAAGGCGATCCCCTTCGCGATGAGGGACCGCGGCCCCCGGACCCGTACCGTCTCGCCGTCCACCGCGAGGGTGCCCTTGTCGGCGCGGTCGGCGCCGCACAGCAGCCGCGCGAGTTCGGTCCGGCCGGACCCCAGCAGCCCGGCGAGGCCGACGACCTCGCCCTCGTGGATGTCCAGGTCGAACGGCTCGATCGCGCCGGCCCGGCCGAGGCCGCGGGCGACCAGGACCGGGGCGCTGCCCGGTGCCCGTTCCTCCGAGCGGCGCTCGACCTCGGACAGCACGCCGAGCTCACGGCCCAGCATCGCCGACACCAGCGCCATGCGATCGAGGTCCTGCGGCAGGTACTCCCCCACCAGCGTGCCGTTGCGCAGCACGGTCATCCGGTCCGACAGCTCGTAGACCTGGTCCAGGAAGTGCGAGACGAAGAGGATCGCCACGCCCTCGTCCCGCAGCACGCGCACGATGCGGAACAGCTCCTCGACCTCGTCGCTGTCGAGGCTGGAGGTCGGCTCGTCCAGCACGAGCACCCGGGCGTCCACGACCAGCGCCCTGGCTATCGCCACCAGTTGCTGCACGGCGATGGAATGGCTGCTCAGTACGGAGCCGGGATCGATGGTCAGACCGATCCGGGCCAGGAGTCCGGCGGCGCGGGCCCGCATGGCCCGGCCGTCGATGGCGCCCAGTCTGCGCGGTTCGTGGCCGAGCAGGATGTTCTCGGCCACCGACAGGTTCGGGCAGAGGTTGACCTCCTGGTAGACGGTGCTGATCCCGGCGTCCTGGGCCTGGCCGGGGGTGGTGAACTCGACCGGCTCGTCGTTCAGCCGGATGGTGCCGGCCACCGGCCGGTGGACCCCGGTGAGGGCTTTGATCAGGGTGGACTTGCCCGCGCCGTTCTCACCCATGAGTGCGTGCACCTCACCGGGGAACAGGCGGAAGTCGACGCCGGCGAGCGCCTTGACGCCGGCGAACTCGACGGTGATACCGCGCATGTCGACGACCGGGCTGGCGCCGGCCGCTGGGGAATCGGTCATGACCCGTGCTTTCGTCAAGGGGGGAGCGGCCCCGCCACCCGTCCCGGTGGCGGGGCCGCGGCGCCTGTCAGTACTTCCGGTCCTTGAGGACCTTCGCCGCCTGCTCCGAGGTGAAGGCGGTCTCCTCGGTGACGACGCGCTCCGGGACCTTCTCGCCCTTGACGACCTTCTTGGCCAGGTCCATCAGCTGGTCGCCGAGGAGGGGGTTGCACTCCACGATGTAGTTGATCTCGCCGTCCGCGAGGGCCTGCATGCCGGCCTTGACCGCGTCCACGGTGATGATCTTGATGTCGGTGCCGGGCTTCTTGCCGGCCGCCTTGATCGCCTCGATGGCGCCGAGGCCCATGTCGTCGTTGTGGGAGTACACGACGTTGATGTCGGGGTGCGACTTCAGCAGTGCCTCCATGACCTGCTTGCCGCCCGCCCGGGTGAAGTCACCGCTCTGCGAGGCCACGATCTTGATGTCGGACTTTCCGGCGATGGCCTCCTTGAAGCCCTTCTGCCGGTCGATGGCCGGGGCGGCGCCGGTGGTGCCCTGGATCTCCGCGACCTTGGCCGGACCGTTCGCGTTCTCGGTCAGCCACGTGCCCGCCTTGCGGCCCTCCTCGACGAAGTCGGAGCCGAGGAACGTCTTGTAGAGGGAGGTGTCCTCGGAGTCGACGGCGCGGTCGGTGAGGATCACCGGGATCTTCGCGCGCTTGGCCTCCAGCAGGACGGCGTCCCAGCCCGTCTCCACCACCGGGCTGAAGGCGATCACGTCGACCTTCTGCTGGATGTAGGAGCGGATGGCCTTGATCTGGTTCTCCTGCTTCTGCTGCGCGTCGGAGAACTTCAGCTCGATGCCGGCGCTCTTGGCCGACTCCCGTACCGACTTGGTGTTGGCGGTGCGCCAGCCGCTCTCCGCGCCCACCTGGGCGAAGCCCATGACCAGCTTGCCGCCGCCGGACGACTTGGACCCGCCGCCGTCGCCGCTCCCGCAGGCTGTCAGCGTGGCCAGCGCCAGCGCGCAGCCGACCATGGCAATTTTCTTGAACACAGCGTCGTCCTCCATCGTGAACCGTGCGTCCCTGCCGCCGACCTCTGCGATCGGGGGCCACGGGCGTCAACAGTGAGCGCTAACATTTACCGCGTCAACCCCTGGGGGAACCACAATTCGGCATCGGCGCGCACTTGTTGTGGACGAGACTGTTAACGCTCACTATGAGGGGGCCGGCGGCTGAGGACCGGCCTCCGGGGGGCGGTGGAGCCCGCGCCGCGGGGGCCGTACCTTGGCCGGGCGTAGATTGAACGTTCATTGCGGATCACCCGCGGCCCCCGCCGACAAGCGGGGCGGGGCGGTCACCGTCAGGAGGAGATGGGTGTGGAGGACGCCACGGCGACGAGTCCGGTGGTGCGGGTACCGGCGATGACCGATGTCGCGCGGCTCGCGGGCGTGTCGCATCAGACGGTGTCCCGGGTACTCAACAGCCACCCCAACGTGCGCGAGCAGACCCGGCTGCGGGTGCTCGCCGCGGTGAAGGAGCTGGGCTACCGGCCCAACCGTGCCGCGCGCGCCCTGGTGACGGGGCGCTCGCAGCTGATCGGCGTGATCGCCCAGAACTCCACGCTGTACGGACCCTCCTCGCTCCTGGCCGCGTTCGAGATCGCCGCCGCCCGCCAGGGCTTCGCGGTCAGCGTGCACCGGGTGCCCGAGCTGGGGCAGTCCTCGATCACCGCCGCCGTCGAGCGCCACCGCGACGAGCGCGTGGCCGGGATCGTGGTCATCGCGCCCACCGCCTCGGCCGACGCCGCGCTGGCCGGGGTGCCCGCCGAGGTGCCCCTGGTCACCGTCGACGGCGACCCCGAGCGCGGGGCGCCGATGGTGTCCGTGGACCAGGAGCAGGGCGCCTACGAGGCCACGAAGCACCTGCTGGAGGCGGGCCACGAGACGGTGTGGCACATCTCGGGCCCGCCGGACTGGTTCGACGCGGCGGGCCGCATCCGCGGCTGGCGCCGGGCGCTGCAGGAGGCCGGGGCGGAGGTGCCTCCGGTCAGCACGGGCGACTGGTCCGCCGCGTCCGGGTACCGGGCGGGGCAGATGCTGGCCAGGATGCCCGAGGTCACCGCGGTCTTCGCGGCCAACGACCACCAGGCCCTCGGCGCCCTGCGCGCCATGACCGAGCGGGGGCGTTCGGTCCCGGACCAGGTGAGCATCATCGGGTTCGACGACGTGCCCGAGTCGGCGTTCTACTCGCCGCCGCTGACCACCGTGCGCCAGGACTTCGGCGCGGTCGCCACCACGACGCTCGACCTCCTGCTCGGCCTGATGAACGGTGCCGAGACGAAGGGCGCGCAGCCCGTCATCACCCCGGAGCTCGTCCGCCGGGAGAGCGTGCGGGCGCCCGCCGGCGGCTGACCGGGCCACCGGCAGGCCGTGCCCGGGGGCGTGCGGCTACCGGTGCCAAGGGCCCCGCACACGGTGTGCGAGGCCCTGGCAGGCGTGATGTGCGGTGGTCACGCGGCTCCGGGGTTGCCGTAGTAGGCGTCCGGGCCGTGTTTGCGGGTGAAGTGGCGGTCCAGCAGGTGGGGCGGGGGCTCCACCGCGCCCAGGGCGATGGTGTGCAGGGCCATCTCGGCGACCGCCTCGCAGATGATCGCGTGCTCCAGGGACTTGGTCGCGTCGGCGCCCCAGGTGAACGGGCCGTGGTGGGCGACCAGGGCGCCGGGCACCTCTCCGGCCCGGTCGTCGTCGCGCTCCAGGAGGTCCACGATGACCTGCCCGGTGTTGTACTCGTAGTCCTCGGCACACTGCTCGGGCGTCAGCGCGGCGGTGACCGGCACGGGCCCGTTGAAGGTGTCGGCGTGGGTCGTTCCGAGCACCGGAATCGCTCGTCGGGCCTGGGCGAAGGCGACGGCGTGGGTGGAGTGGGTGTGGGTCACCCCGCCGATCGAGGGGAAGGCGAGGTAGAGGCTGCGGTGGGTCTCGGTGTCGGTCGAGGGGCGGAGCCGGCCCTCCACGACGCTTCCGTCGGCGAGGGAGACGACGACGAGGTCGTCGGCGCCCAGCGCGTCGTAGGGGACCCCGGACGGCTTGATGACGAAGACGCCGGCCTCCCGGTCGACACCGCTCACATTGCCCCAGGTGAGGGTGGCGAGCCCGGCCCGGGGGATGCGGAGGTTGGCTTCGAGTACGTCCCGGCGCAGTTCTTCCGATACGGTCCCGGTCACGGAGGGCTCCGTCCTGGTGGAGGTGTCGGCGGCGGTCACAGGCTCTGGGCCAGCCGGTGGTACGCCTGGTTCCAGCGCAGTTCGCGGGTGAAGCTCCGGATGGTGGTGTCCCGGTCGATGACGGCGAGTTCGGTGCGCAGCATCTCGGCGAGGTCCTCCAGCTCCTCGCCGCCGAGTGCGGTGGTGAGGACGGTGTGGTGCGGTGCTCCGGCCGTCAGCCATGCCTCGGTGGAGGTGCGCAGGTCGGGGGTGGGCCGCCACACGGCGCGGGCCACCGGCAGCGCTGGCAGCGGCTCCGGCGGGGTGACGACGTCGATGTGGTTGGCGACGAGCCGGAAGCGGTCGCCCATGTCCGCGAGCCCGACGACCACGGCGGGGCCGGGGGCCGCGTCGAAGACCAGCCGGACCGGGTCCTCCCGGCCACCGATGGAGAGCGGGTGGATCTCGCAGCTGGGGGTCGCCGTGGTGAGCGTGGGGCAGACCTCCAGCATGTGGGCACCGAGGATGAGTTCCTGGCCGGGCGTGAGGTCGTAGGTGTAGTCCTCCATGAACGACGTGCCGCCGGGCAGCCCGTGCGCCATGGCCTTGAGCGTGCGCAGCAGGACGGAGGTCTTCCAGTCGCCCTCGCCGCCGAAGCCGTAGCCGTCGGCCATCAGGCGCTGGACGGCGAGCCCGGGCAGCTGGCGCAGGCCGCCGAGGTCCTCGAAGTTGGTGGTGAAGGCGCGGAAGCCGCCCTCGGTGAGGAAGGCGCGCAGACCGGCTTCGATGCGGGCGGCGTAGCGCAGGGACTCGTGGCGCTCGCCGCCCGGCCGCAGCTCGGGAGCGAGGGCGTAGAGGTCCTGGTACTCCTTGACGAGCGCGGTGACGGTGGTCTCGTCGGCGGCGTCCACGGCGGTGACGAGGTCGTTGACGCCGTAGGTGTTGACCGAGACCCCGAAGCGCAGCTGGGCCTCGACCTTGTCGCCCTCGGTGACGGCGACGTCGCGCATGTTGTCGCCGAAGCGGGCGAGTCTGAGGCCGGCGAGTTCGGCGCGGCCCACGGCGGCGCGCGCCCAGCCGGCGATGCGGTCGACCACCTCGGGGGTGGTGACGTGGCCGGCGACGGTCTTGCGGGGGACGCCGAGGCGGGTCTGCACGAAACCGAACTCGCGGTCGCCGTGGGCGGCCTGGTTCAGGTTCATGAAGTCCATGTCGATGGTGGACCAGGGCAGTTGGCGGTTGGCCTGGGTGTGCAGGTGCAGCAGCGGTTTGCGCAGGGCGTCGAGGCCGGCGATCCACATCTTGGCCGGGGAGAAGGTGTGCATCCAGGCGATGAGGCCGATGCACCGGTCGTCGGCGTTCGCGTCGAGACAGACCCTGCGGATGGCGGCCGCGTCGGTGAGGACGGGCTTCCAGACCACGCGCACCGTCATCTGCGGCTGGTCCGCGAGGGTGTCGCGGATGACCCGTGACTGGTCGGCGACCTGGGCCAGGGTCTCGTCGCCGTAGAGGGACTGGCTGCCGGTGAGAAACCAGATCTCGCGGTCGGGCTGGGCGAGCGTCATGTCGGGTGTGCTCCTCGTCGTGCTGGAAAGAAGGGTCCGGGCCTGGGCAGGTCAGCCCGCGGTGGCGGTGCGCGCGGCGTTGCGGATCCGGCGCAGACGGTGCAGGAGGAGATCGGCGCCGGTGCCGAAGTGGTCGTGGAGGGCGCGGTATTCGGCGAACAGCGCGTCGTAGGCGTCCGCCCGGCCGGGGTCCGGGGTGTACGCGTGCCGCTGGACGCTCCCCATCGCGGCGGCGGCGGTCCGGACGTCCGGGTGCGCGCCCGCGGCCACGGCGGCGTGGATGGCCGAGCCGAGCGCGGGCCCCTGCTCGGAGGTGCCGAGGGAGACGGGGCGGCGCAGGACGTCGGCGTAGATCTGCATGAGCAGGGCGTTCTTCTTTAGCCCGCCGGTGACGATGAACTCCTCGACCGGAATCCCGCCGGCCTCGAACGCCTCCACGATGACCCGGTTGCCGTACGCGGTGGATTCGAGCAGGGCGAGGTAGACGTCCTCGGGGCGGGTGTCGAGGGTGAGCCCCGCGACGACCCCGGAGAGGTGGTGGTCGACCAGGGTGGAGCGGTTGCCGTTCATCCAGTCCAGGGCGACCAGGCCGTGCGCGCCGACCGGCTGTCCGGCGGCCTTGCGGGTCAGGAGCTGGTGCAGGTCCTCCCCCGCGTCCCTCGCCTCGGTGCGGTAGTCGTCCGGTACGCCCTGCCGGAGCCACCAGGCGAAGATGTCACCGACCGCGCTCTGCCCGGCCTCGTAGCCGTAGGCGCCTTCCACGACGCCGCCCTCGACGACCCCGCAGATGCCGGGGACGTCGGCGAGGGTGGCGCCGTTGAGCACGTGGCAGGTGGAGGTGCCCATGATGGCGAGCAGCCGGCCGTTCTCGACGGCTCCGGCGGCGGGGGCCGCCACGTGCGCGTCGACGTTGCCCGCGGCCACGGCGATGCCCTCGGGCAGACCGGTCCAGGCCGCGGCGCGGCCGCTCAGGCCGCCGACGCGGGAGCCCAGCGCCGACAGCGGGTGCTCCAGGCGGGTGGCGGGGAAGTCCGCGAACTCCGGGTGGAGCCGGGAGAGGAAATCGGGCGAGGGGTAGGCGCCGTCCTGGTGGATGCCCTTGTAGCCGGCGGTGCAGGTGTTGCGCGATTCGGCGCCGGTGAGCTGCCAGACGATCCAGTCGGCCGCCTCGATCCAGCGCGCGCAGGCGGCGTAGACCTCGGGATCCTCCTCCAGCACCTGGAGGGCCTTGGCGAACTGCCACTCGGATGAGATCTTGCCGCCGTACCGGCTGATCCACTTCTCGCCCCGGTCGTGCGCGAGGGCGTTGATGCGGTCGGCCTGCTCCTGCGCGGCGTGGTGCTTCCACAGCTTCGGCCAGGCGTGCGGGTGGTCGGACCACTCGGGCAGCAGGGCGAGCGGGACGCCCTCCGCGGTGGCCGGCAGGACCGTGCAGGCGGTGAAGTCGGTGGCGATGCCGATGATGCGGGCCGGGTCGACCCCGGCGGCCTCGACCGCCGCCGGGACCGCGGTACGGAGTACGTCGCGCCAGTCCTCGGGGTGCTGCAACGCCCAGTCGGGGGGCAGCGGTACGCCCGTGAGCGGGAGGCGGTCCTCGATGACGGCGTGGCGGTAGTCGTGGACCGCCGAGCCGAGTTCGGCGCCGTCCCGCACCCTGACCACCACGGCGCGCCCGGACAGGGTGCCGAAGTCCACTCCGACCGTGCAGGCGTCGGGGAGGTGCGGGTCGACGGGGTCGGAAGAGGCGTGTGGCGTCACGATGCGGTCTCTCTCGTCTGGGGTGGGCGGGGCGGCAACGGACCCCCGTTGATTGTTAGCGCTCACAATCCTTGGAGGCAAGGGCTGCGTGCACTTTTGTGACCCCTGATCGAATCGGCGGTCACACCCGTCTCCGCGCATCACACAATCCACACGCGGAACCTGCGGGATGCGCCACGATTACCTCCCTTTCCTCCGGTTACGACCGCACCCCGGCGCAAGAAAAGACGCCGGGGACCCTTGCACCCCCTTGATGCGAGCGCTAACAATCGAGCTTCACCCAGGCCGCCGCGACGACGGGATTGTCAGGTCATGCCCATGAAGAACTTCCGAGCCGCGTCCGCCCTCGTGGCGGTGACCACCGGCTGCGCCCTGCTCCTCACCGCCTGCGGACAGGACAGCGCGGGAGGAAGCCAGGAGAAGAAGGACAAGAAGGACGTCACCATCGGCATCGCCATGCCGACCAAGTCCTCCGAGCGGTGGATCGCCGACGGCAAGAACATGACCGCGAGCCTGAAGAAGGCCGGCTTCGCCACCACGCTCCAGTACGGGGAGGACGACCCCGACCAGCAGGTCGCCCAGATCGAGAACATGATCACGCAGGGCGTCGACGCGCTCGTCGTGGCCGCCATCAACGGCGAGGCCCTGTCCAACGTCCTCCAGCAGGCCGCGGACGCCGACATCCCCGTGATCTCGTACGACCGGCTCATCCTGGGCTCGCCGCACGTCGACTACTACGCCTCCTTCGACAACGAGAAGGTCGGCGAGCTCCAGGCCACGTACATCGTCGACAAGCTCGGACTGAAGGGCGGCGCGAAGAAGGGCCCGTTCAACATCGAGCTGTTCGCCGGGTCCAACGACGACAACAACACCAAGTACTTCTTCAACGGCGCCATGAAGGTGCTGAAGCCCTACTTCGACAAGAAGCAGCTGGTCGTGCGCTCCCAGCAGACCCGGCTCAACCAGGTGACCACGCTGCGCTGGGACGGCGGGACCGCGCAGAAGCGCATGGACGACCTGCTGACCTCCTCGTACTCCTCCGCGCACGTCGACGCGGTGCTCTCCCCGTACGACGGCATCTCCATCGGCATCCTGTCCGCCCTGAAGTCCGACGACTACGGGAGCAAGTCCAAGCCGCTCCCGGTCGTCACCGGTCAGGACGCGGAGGTCGCGTCCGTGAAGTCGATCATCGCGGGCCAGCAGACCCAGACCGTCTACAAGGACACCCGCGCCCTGGCCCAGGTCGCGGCGGACATGGTGACCGCGGTACTGAACGGCAAGAAGCCCGAGGTCAACGACGAGTCCACGTACGACAACGGCAAGAAGGTCGTGCCCGCCTTCCTGCTCGACCCGGTCAGCGTCGACAAGGCGAACTACCGGAAGGTCCTGGTCGACTCCGGCTACATCGACGCCAAGGAGCTCGGGTGAGCCCCGCCGCCCCCGAAGCCCCCGCCGCCCCCGGCCCCGTCCTCGAAATGCGGTCCATCGTCAAGACGTTCCCCGGAGTCCGGGCGCTCTCCGAGGTGACCCTGTCCGTGCGGCGCGGCGAGGTGCACGCCCTGTGCGGCGAGAACGGTGCCGGCAAGTCGACGCTCATGAAGGTGCTTTCCGGCGTCCACCCGCACGGCTCGTACGAGGGTGAGATCCTCCTCGACGGCGAACCGTGCCGCTTCAAGGACATCCGGGCCAGCGAACGGCGCGGGATCGTCATCATCCACCAGGAACTCGCGCTCGTCCCGCATCTGTCGATCGCCGAGAACGTCTTCCTGGGCAACGAGCCGGCCCGGCGCGGGATCATCGACTGGCGCGAGTCGCTGCGCCGCGCGTCCGCGCTGCTCAAGCGGGTCGGTCTGGACGACCATCCGGAGACGCGGGTCGCCGACATCGGCGTGGGCAAGCAGCAGTTGGTGGAGATCGCGAAGGCGCTGGCGAAGGACGTCCGGCTGCTGATCCTGGACGAGCCCACCGCCGCGCTCAACGACGAGGACAGCGCGAAGCTGCTGCGGCTGATGCGGGAGCTGAAGGACCAGGGCATCACCTCGATCATCATCTCGCACAAGCTGAACGAGATCGCCCGGATCGCCGACTCCGTCACCATCCTGCGCGACGGGCGGTCCATCGAGACCCTGGACGTCAACGACCCGGCCACCACCGAGGAGCGCATCATCCGCGGCATGGTGGGCCGGGACCTCGACAGCCGCTTCCCCGACCGCACCCCGTACACCGGCGAGACCGACACCCGGCCCGCCCTGGAGGTCAGGGACTGGACGGTGCGCCACCCGCTCGACCGCGCCCGCAAGGTGGTCGACGGGGTCTCGCTCCAGGTCCGGCGCGGCGAGATCGTGGGCATCGCCGGGCTCATGGGCGCCGGCCGGACCGAGCTCGCGATGAGCGTCTTCGGGCGCTCGTACGGGCACTACGAGCGGGGCTCCGTCCTCAGGGACGGCCGCGAGGTGCGCACCCGTACGGTGCCCGAGGCGGTCGGCCACGGCATCGCGTACGTCACCGAGGACCGCAAGCACTACGGCCTCGATCTCGGGGACTCGGTGGGCCGCAACATCTCGCTCGCCTCGCTCGGCTCCCTCGCCCGCCGGGGTGTGGTGGACGGCCACGAGGAACGCAAGGTGGCCGAGCGGTACCGGCGGACCATGAACATCAAGACGCCGAACGTCCTGGAACCGGTCGGCCGGCTCTCCGGGGGCAACCAGCAGAAGGTCGTCCTCAGCAAGTGGATCCTCACCGGTCCGGACGTCCTCATCCTGGACGAGCCCACACGCGGCGTGGACGTGGGCGCCAAGTTCGAGATCTACACCGTGATCGACCGGCTCGCCGCCGAGGGCAAGGCGGTCCTCTTCATCTCCTCCGAGCTGCCCGAGCTGCTCGGCATGTGCGACCGCGTGTACACCATGGCCGCCGGCCGGCTGACCGGCGAGGTCGCCCGTGAGGACGCCACGCAGGAAGTGCTGATGCGGCACATGACCCGGGACACCCCCGTACCACCGGTGGCCACCGCGGGCACCACCCCCACCGAAGGACAGCAGGCATGAGCACCGACGTCAGCACCCACACGAAGGCCACCCCGCCCTCCGGCCAGGGAGGTTCACCGCCGACGGCCGCCCCGGTCGTCCGGGTCCTTCTGGACGGCGTGCGGCGGAACATGCGCCAGTACGGCATGCTCTTCGCGCTCGGCCTGATCGTGCTCCTGTTCCAGGTCTGGACGGGGGGCGACCTGCTGCTCCCGCGCAACGTCTCCAACCTGGTGCTCCAGAACAGCTACATCCTGATCCTGGCCATCGGCATGATGATCGTCATCATCGCCGGGCACATCGACCTGTCGGTGGGCTCCCTGATGGCGCTGGTCGGAGGCGTCGGGGCGGTGCTCATGGTCGAGCACCATCTGGCCTGGCCGGTCGCCGTGGTCCTCACCCTGCTGCTCGGAGCCGTCGCGGGGGCGCTCCAGGGCTTCTTCATCGCGTACGTCGGCATCCCGTCGTTCATCGTGACGCTCGCGGGCATGCTGCTGTTCCGGGGGCTGACGGAGATCTTCCTCAAGGGCCAGACGCTCGGCCCGTTCCCGGAGGGCATGCAGCGGGTCGCCAACGGCTTCCTGCCCGAGGTGGGGCCGGAGACGAACTACCACAACATCACGCTGGTGCTGGGCCTGGGGCTGGCGGCGTACGTGGTGTTCCAGGAGCTGCGGGACCGGCGGCGGCAGCGCGAGTTCACGCTGGAGACCCTGCCGACGGGCCTGTTCGCGCTGAAGGTGACGGCTCTGGTCGCCGCCGTGCTGGTCACGACGCTGCTGCTGGCGAGCTACAAGGGGGCGCCGGTGGTGCTGCTGATCCTGGCGGTGCTGCTGGTCGGCTTCGGCTACGTGATGCGCAACGCGGTGATCGGGCGCCACGTGTACGCGATCGGCGGCAACCTGCCCGCCGCGAAGCTGTCCGGGGTCAAGGACCGGAAGGTGACCTTCGCGGTCTTCCTCAACATGGGGATGCTCGCCGCGCTGGCCGGTCTGGTCTTCGCGGCGCGCTTCAACGCGGCCTCCCCGAAGGCGGGGGTGAACTTCGAACTGGAGGCCATCGCGGCCGCGTTCATCGGCGGGGCGTCGATGAGCGGCGGTGTGGGCACCGTCCTGGGAGCCATCATCGGCGGACTGGTCCTCGGTGTGCTCAACAACGGCATGAACCTGGTCGGGGTCGGGACCGACTGGCAGCAGGTCATCAAGGGCCTGGTGCTGCTCGCGGCGGTCGGCTTCGACGTGTGGAACAAGCGGAGGGCGGGCGCCTGACCCGCCCCTGACGCGGCTGTGCCCGCCGGTTCGGTGAACCGGCGGGCACAGCCGCGTCTCCTCAGCCCCTGGTGCCGAACCGCAGGACCGTCCTCGACCGGTACGCGTCACCGGGTCGCAGCACGGTGGACGGGTCGCCGGGCCGGTTGGGCGAGTCGGGGAAGTGCTGCGTCTCCAGGGCGATGCCGGCGCCGGCCCGGTAGCGCGCGCCGCCCTTGCCGACGACGGATCCGTCGAGCTGTCCCCCGGTGTAGACCTGGAGGCCGGGTTCGGTGGTCAGCACCTCCAGGGAGCGGCCCGTGGCGGGGGCGTACAGGACGGCGGCGGTGCGCGGCGCGTCGTCCCGGAGCGCCTCCAGTACGAAGTTGTGGTCGAACCCGCCGCCCGTCTCCGCGAGTTGGCCAGCGGGGGAGGCCAGTGCCTCGCCGATCACGCGCGGCCGGCGCAGGTCGAACGGTGTTCCGGTGACGGGGAGATGGTCGCCGCGCGGGATGAGGTCCGGTCCGACGGGCGTGAAGTGGGCCGCCTCGACGGTCAGTTCGTGGCCGAGGATGTCGCCCGCGCCCTCGCCTCCGAGGTTGAAGTACGCGTGGTTGGTCAGGTTGACCGGGGTGGCGGCGTCGGTGGCCGCCGCGTAGGAGAAGGTGAGGTCGCCGTCCCGGTCGATGAGCATGGAGACCGTGACGTCCAGGTTCCCGGGGAAGCCCTGGTCGCCGTCGGGGCTGCGGAGGCGCAGGAGCACCCCGGTCCGCTCGGGGGTGTGCACGCTTTCGGCTTCCCAGACCCGGTGGTCGAACCCGTCCGTCCCGCCGTGCAGGCAGTGGCCGTTCTCCTGGGTCGTCAGCCGGTGGGGCGTGCCGTCCAGGGTGAAGCGGCCGTGCGCGATGCGATTGGCGTAGCGGCCTACGGTGGCGCCGAAGTACCGGGCGGCGGTGGCTGTCAGGGCCGGGTCGGCGGGCGCCAGGACGACGTCGGCCATGTCGCCGTTCCGGTCCGGCACCCACAGGCCGTGGAGGCGGGCACCACGCGTGTGCACCTCCGCCACGAGCCGGCCGGGGAAGCCGAAGGTCCAGCGCTGCCCGGAGTACGCGTCGGGGCGGCAGACGGGTGGGCCTCCGGCGAAGAGGGCCGCGGAGGAGGTCGGAGGAGTTCTCTCGGACTGATACACACCTAGCATTGTGAGCGCTCACTCAAGCTGCCTCAACCCTTCGCCAGGCATTATGACGGATGCGAACGCGCCTGCAAGGTGAGCGATAACAATGTGCGACGGCAGGGCGGGCACCGCCATCTGCGGCGGCTCGTCGCCGCCACGCGAGGGCTCCGCCGCCACGCGCCCGGCGGGCACCGGCCGGCGTGGCAGGCGGCGGCCTCCCGGGCGGTCGCGGAACCCGCCCCTCCGCGTACGGCCCGGGCGAGCGGGACCGTCCGAACCAGCCCGGAATTGTGGCCTCCGCCACAGCATGGATGATCGCCTCCTGATGAGATCACCGGATGCTCGGTCTCATCCTCCGCGTTCTGCCCTTCTGGGTGCGCGAACCCCTGTTGATCCTCCTCGGATCCCTCTTCGGCGCGGGCATGGTGTTCAACGCCGTCGTCGAAGCCGAGTCCCGGTGGATCATGGCGGGGCTCGGTGCGGCTCTCCTCCTCGTCACCGCGTACCGCATCCGCACGGTGACCCACGCCTGGCGCGCCCGCGAGGAGGCCGGGCGCGCCCCGGCGCAGCAGCGCCCCGCCGCCGGGCCGGCGGCACCGAAGCAGAAGGAGCCCAACGCCTGGGCGCAGGTCTTCGTGGCCCTGGCCCTGGTCGGGGCCCTCGTGGGCGCGGTGTGGCTGGCCCCCCGCGTCACGGGGGACGGCACCGCCACCGCCCGGAAGCCCGCCACCTGCTCCGACGACGAGCCCGGGAAGCGGCTGCCGAAGGCGTACGCCCTGACGCCGGGCGCGGTCACCGGCGACGATCTGTGCAAGGCGCTCAACCGGTCCGACCTGGCGGACCTCCTGGGAACGCCCGGCGAGCAGCCGACGGTGGCGTACGGCAACAGCGGCACCGCGTCCCTGACCGCCGACAAGGTCGCCGAGCCGGAGGCCCGGGTCCAGTTCCCCACGTACACCGTGGAACTCTCCGCCACGTACAACCATCTGACGGTCGCCCAGTACGCGAAGGTGCTGGCGCCCCAGACGCTGGACCACACGACGCACAAGGTCCTCGGCCGGCCCGCGGTCTTCACCTCGGACCACCTCATGCGGTTCCGCATCGGGGGCGACGCGTCCGGCGGGCCCGCCACGGAAGGTCCCCTGGCCAGGACGCTGACGGTGGCCCTCGACCGCGAGGACCCGGGCGGCTCGTTCGACTTCACCGTGTGGAGCGCGTCCGGGGCCGTCCTGCCCGAGGACGGCGTCATCCTCGGCATCGTGGAGAAGATCCTCCCGACGCTCCCGGGGGAACCCGGCTGAGCCGGGGCGGCGCCGCCGCTACACCTCCGGTTCCCAGTCCCGCAGCAGGTCGAGCAGCTTCCCGTCCCCGGCGATGCGCAGGGCTTCCGCCGGAATGCGGTTGTACAGGTGGAGGACCAGGTCACCGGCCGGGCCCCGGACGGCCACCCCTGCGGTGCCGACGCCCTCGACGGCGGGCGCGGGGATACGGGCGGGGCGGGCCCCGTCGCCGTCGACGACGAGGCGCCAGGAGAGGCCCTCGAAGGCGTGGAAGTCGAAGACCGCCGGCGGATGCGGCCAGGCGCTCGGCGTCGCGACGCAGGTGAACAGGAACTCCTCCACACCGTCGAGCCCCACCTCCTCCGGCAGCGGCTCCGGCACGCCCTGCGCGCTCTGGGCGTCGTACGTGTGCACCGCGCTCTCCTGGACCCGGTGGCGGGCGACTCCCCCGGCGTTCTGCGGCGTCAGGGCCGGCCCCCACCAGGTCCAGCAGCCCCGCTCCGGACCCGCTTCCCGGAGCGTGTCGAGCAGGAGTTCCGTGGACTCGGCGAGCCAGGCCACGAGTGCGTCCGGCTCGCGCGGCGGGACCAGGGCGGCGCGGGCGGCCAGGGCCTCGGCGGGCGGGGCGGCGGCGGGGCCGGCCTTGACGATGTCGGCCCAGTAGCGGTCACCACCGCCCAGGTGCTGGGCGAGGTCGTACAGATTCCAGCCGGGGCAACCCGGCACGGCGGCGTCGAAACCGGGTGCGGAGGCGATCGCGGCGCGGAAGGCCGCCGACCGCTCGTCGATGAGCCGCAGCAGACCGGTGAAGTCATGGGATGGGGTCACCGGGACTGCCTATCACCGGGATCCGCCCACCGGCCACCGATTTCCGCGCCCCGCCCCCGTGCGCCCGCCTGCCCGCCCCGCCCCGCACACACACCTGCCCACCCTCTATAAAATTTTGCCCAGCCTGCAAAATTGCATAGCATGCATCTTCATGAGCGACGATCCTCCCCTGGGGCTGCGGGAACGCAAGAAGCGCGCCACGCGTGACGCCCTGGCGGGCGTGGCCCTGCGCATGGCCGCCGAACGGGGCTTCGAGCACGTGACCGTCGAAGCGGTCACGGACGCCGTCGGGGTCTCCGTGCGCACGTTCTTCAACTACTTCCCGTGCCTGGAGGACGCGATCACGCGCCCCGTCCAGGAGAACGCCGAGCGGACCCGCCGGGCCGTCCTCAACGCTCCCGGGCACCTGACCGCGCTCGAAGCCCTCAGCGAGGCCATCGCCCAGGAGCTCGCCTCCATCGAGGAGGACCACGAGCGCTGGGAGCTCCAGCTGGAGGTGCTGAGGAAGAGCCCGGCCCTCCTCCCCAACTTCCTGGCCGCCCGGGGCGCCGACGAGAACGCCATGGTCGCCGTCGTCGCCGAACGCCTCGGCCAGGACCCCGAGACCGACCTCCACCCCCGGCTCCTCGCGCACGTGGCCCTGGCCGCGGTGCGCGCGGCGGTCGAGGTCTGGGTGGCCACGGGCCGAACCCGTACCTTCCAGAGCCTGTACCGCGAGGCGTTCGCCTCACTGGCCGCCGGTCTGAAGGGCTGAGCCGCACGGCGCGCGCCGGCCCACCCGTCACCCACCGCACCACCCTCCGCGCCGCGCCACTGGGCGCGGAGCCAGTCACCAGAGAATGAGGAACGTCAGCCGATGACCGCTGCCGTCACACCCGAAACCGGCGCCGCCGGTCCGACCGAGGGGGCCGCGTCAGGCATGACGCGCCGCCAGATACTCCAGGCCATGTCGGGCCTGATGGCCGGCATGTTCGTCGCCATCCTGGCCTCCACGGTCGTCTCCAACGCCCTGCCCCGGATCATCGCCGACCTGCACGGCACCCAGTCCTCGTACACCTGGGTGGTCACGGCCGAACTCCTCGCCATGACGGCGACCGTGCCGATCTGGGGCAAGCTCTCCGACCTGTACGACAAGAAGCTGCTCATCCAGCTCTCGCTGTCGATGTTCGTCGTCGGCTCGCTCGTCGCCGGCTTCTCGCACAGCGTCGGGCTGCTCATCGTCAGCCGTGTCGTCCAGGGCATCGGCGCGGGCGGTCTCACCGCCCTCGCCCAGGTCGTGATGGCGGCGATCATCCCGCCGCGTGAACTCGGCCGCTACTCCGGCATCTTCGGTGCGGTCTTCGCCGTCGGCACGGTCGCGGGTCCGCTGATCGGCGGGGTCCTGGTGGACACCTCGTGGCTGGGCTGGCGCTGGTGCTTCTTCATCGGGGTGCCGTTCGCGCTGCTCGCGATCGTGCTGCTCCAGCTGACCCTGAAGCTGCCGACGATCCGCCGCGAGGTGAAGATCGACTACGTGGGTGCCGTCCTCATCATGAGCGGTGTCAGCTCGCTGCTGCTGTGGGTGACCCTCGCGGGCAACCGCTTCGACTGGGCGTCCTGGCAGACCGCCGCGCTCGTCTCCGCCGGCGTGGTCCTGCTCGCCACCGCGGTGTGGGTCGAGTCCCGGGTGGCGGAACCGATCATCCCGCTGGGCATCTTCCGCAACCGCACCGTGGCACTGACGACGGTGGCGAGCCTGCTGGTCGGTGTCGCCATGTTCGGCGGCACGGTGTTCCTCTCGCAGTACTTCCAGATCTCGCTGGGCAAGTCCCCGACGACCGCGGGCCTGATGAGCCTGCCGATGATCCTCGGTCTGATGATCTCGACCACCGTGGCCGGGCAGATCATCTCCGCCCGGGGCAAGTGGAAGGGCTTCCTCATCGCGGGCGGCATCATCATGACCGCGGGCATGGGCCTGCTCTCCACGATCGGCGCGGACTCCTCGTTCGGTCTGCTCAGCGTCTACATGGTCGTCCTCGGGGTCGGCGTCGGCATGCTGATGCAGAACCTCGTGCTGGCCGCCCAGAACGACGTGCCCGCCTCCGAACTCGGTGCGGCCACCTCGGTCCTGTCGTTCTTCCGCAGCCTCGGCGGCGCCATCGGGACGAGCGCCCTGGGCGCGGTCCTCGGCCACCGGGTCACCCAGGAGCTGGAGAAGGGCTTCGGCGGGGCGGCCGGCGGCGGGACCGGCGGCGGTGTCCCCGAGCTCAGCAAGCTGCCTGAGCCGGCCCGTGTCATCGTGGAGAACGCGTACGGCGTCGCCACCGCCGACGTCTTCCTCATCGGCGCCCCCTTCGCGTTCCTGGCGCTCGTCGCGGTGCTCTTCATCAAGGAGAAGCCGCTGCGCACCCAGAGCGGCATGGAGCGCCTGGCGGAGGAGACCGCGGCGGCGTCCCAGCCCGCCGCCCCCGCCGCGCACTGATCGCGGCCGTCCGGGGCCCGGCGGCCCCGGACGGCTCGCCGGCCGCGCCGCCTGTCATGGTGTCGAGATGACGCTTCCCCCCGACAGCCGCGCGGCCGACGCCTTTCCCGAGCAGTTCGCCCGCACCCGCCGCTTCTCGCTGGGCGTGCCCCGGCAGTTCAGCGTCTCCCCGGACGGTGAGCGGATCCTGTTCGTCCGGGGCACGTCGGGCGTCGACCCGGTGAGCCGGCTCTGGCTGCACGAGGACGGCACGGAGCGGCTGCTCGCCGACCCGCTCGGGCCGGGCTTCGCGGCAGAGGCCCCCGGCGAGGTCCCGCCGGAGGAACGGGACCGGCGCGAACGCGCCCACGAGACCTCGTCCGGCGTCGTCTCGTACGCCACCGACGCCTCGGTGCGTCTGGCGGTCTTCGCCCTCGCGGGCGCCCTCTGGCTCGTCGCCACGGACGGCTCCGCCCCCCGCCGCCTGCCGACCGCCGGGCCCGCCGTGGACCCCCGCCCCTCCCCCGACGGCTCGCTGGTCGCGTACGTCTCCGGCGGCGCGCTGCGCACGGTACGGGCGGACGGCACCGGCGACCGCGCGCTCGCCGGACCCGACGGCGACCTCATCACGTACGGCCTGTCCGACCACGTGTCACAGGAGTCCATCGGCCGTACGCGCGGCTACTGGTGGTCCCCCCGCGGGGACGCCCTCCTGGTCGCCCGCACCGACACCACCGGCGTCCGGCGCCGCTACCTCACCGACCCCGCGCACCCCGAGCGCCCGCCCCGCGAGCTGGCGTACCCGACCGCCGGCACCCCCAACGCGAAGGTCTCGCTGCACCTCGTGCGGCTGTCCGGCGAGCGCACCGCCGTCCGGCTCCCCGGCGAGGCGGGCGGCGGGCACCCCGAAGGCGCCTGGACGGACCGGGCGTTCGAGTACGTGGTGGCGGCGGGCTGGGACGACCGGGGTCCCCTGGCCTCCGTGCAGACCAGGGACCAGCGGTCCGTTCACGTCCTGGCGGTGGACGAGGCGACCGGCGCCACCAGGACCCTGCACCGCGCCCACGATCCCGCCTGGGTCGCCCTGCGTCCGGGCACCCCGCTGCGCCTGCCGTCCGGCGCGCTCGTCGTGCCCGCGCGTCCCGGCGGCGACACCCAGGGCCTGGACATCGGCGGTGCCCCGACGCCCCCGGGCCTGGAGGTGCGCGAGGTACTCGGCACGGTGGACGGACGGGTGTACTTCACGGGCGGCGACGAGCCCACCGAGGTCCACGTCTGGTCGTGCGGCACGGCCGGAGACCTGGCCCGGGTGTCCGGCGCCCCCGGCGTGCACACCGCAGCCGTCGGAGGACCGGTGGTGGTCCTCGACAGCCGGACCCCGGACGGCCATACGGTGACCGTGCTGCGGGACGGCGCGGCGACGGGCCGGATCGCCGTCCTGGCCGAGGAACCGCTCGTCACCCCGCGCCCCCTGGCGCTGAGCCCGGGCGCGCGGGGTCTGCGCAGCCGCCTCCACCTGCCGTCCTGGCACGCGCCGGGTGACGGGCCGCTGCCGGTGCTGCTGAGCCCGTACGCCGGCCACGGCATGCAGATCGTGCTGAAGGTGCGGGCGTGGTGGACGGCGGTCGCCCAGTGGTTCGCGGAGCAGGGGTTCGCGGTCCTCGTCACGGACGGGCGGGGCACGCCGGGGCGCGGCGAGGCATGGGAGAAGTCGGTGCACGGCGACCGGCTGACGGCCGTGCTGGAGGACCAGATCGACGCCCTGCACGCGGTGGCCGCCGACCGCCCCGAGCTGGACCTGACCCGGGTGGCGATGCGCGGCTGGTCGTTCAGCGGGTACCTCGCGGCAGCGGCGGTGCTCCGGCATCCGGAGGTCTTCCACGCTGCGGTGGCGGGCGCGGCCCCGGCGGACCGGCGGCTCTACGACACCCACTGGGAGGAGCGCTTCCTGGGCCACCCGGACGTGCTGCCGGAGAACTACGACCGCAGTTCCCTGCTGGCGGAGGCCGCGACGCTGACCCGGCCGCTGATGCTGGTGCACGGGCTCGGCGACGACAACGTCACCGTGGCGCACACCCTGCGCCTCTCCACGGCCCTGCTGGCCGCGGGCCGTCCGCACACGGTGCTGCCGCTGTCCGGGGCCGGTCACCTGGTGAGCGGGTACCGCACGGCGAGCGGGCTGCTGCGGCTGGAGCGGGACTTCCTGCGGAACGCGCTGCGGGTCTGACGGCACGCCGTTCACCCCAGGGGGTCGTCCAGCCCCGCCCACGGGGTCGTCCAGCTCATCCCATGGGGTCGTCCAGCTCCCGCCCCGCCTCGCGCAGCGCCGCGACCGCCGCGCGGACCGAGGGCCGCCGGTCCGCGTCCGTCCGCCACACGGCGTGGACATGGCGGCGCATCCGCTGCCGCACCGGCACCAGCCGTACCCCGTCGGGCACGGGCCCCCGCCCCAGCCGGGGCGCCACGCACACGCCCATCCCGGCGGCGATCAGCGCGAGTTGGGTGTGGTGTTCACCCGCGAGGTGGGCGATGCGCGGTTCGATGCCCTTGGAGCGGAGCGTGAACATCAGCCAGTCGTAACAGAATTCGCCCTCGGGCCAGGACACCCAGTCGTCGTCCGCGAAGTCCTCCAGGTCCACTTCGGTGCGGCCGGCGAGCGGGTGGCTCGCCGGCATCGCGATGTCCGGGGCGTCGTCCAGCAGTTCCGCCCGGGTCAGTCCACCGGGCACCGGGAGCCGCTTGTTGCTCCAGTCCAGGACCACCGCGAGATCGATGTCGCCCCTGAGCACCGCCCGGATGCCGGCCTCCGGCTCCAGTTCGAGGGTGCGCACCCGCAGTTCGGGATGGCCGGAGCGGAGGGCGAGCAGCGTCGAGGGGAAGAGGCCGCGCGCGGCCGTGGGGAACGCGCCGAGCCGGATCTCCCCCACGACCTCACCGCGCTGGGCCTCGATGTCGGACTGCGCCAGCTCGACCTGCGAGAGGATGCGGGCCGCGTGGCCGGCCAGCAGGCGGCCCGCGTCGGTGAGACGCACCCCGCGCCCGTTCCTGGCGAGGAGCTGCTGGCCGACCTCGCGCTCCAGCTTCGCCATCTGCTGCGAAACGGCCGACGTCGTGACGTGCAGCCCTTCGGCGGCGGCGCTGACCGAACCGAGCCTGGCCAGGGCGTCCAGGGTGCGCAGGCGCTCCAGGTTCAACATGTAAGCGATGCTACGTGAAGCAGTGCATAAAATCTCACTTGTGCTACGAGGTGGGGGCGGCGATCGTTGTCACCATGAGCGCCCCGACCACACCGAGAGCCACCTCCGAGCCCTCCCCCGCCGTACTCCCCGAGCCGCCGGACGCCCCCGCCCGGCGGCCGGCCCTGGACTGGCGGCTGCGCTTCGCGGCGCTCTCACTGATCTGGGGCTTCAGCTTCCTCCTGATCAAGGTGGGGACCGACGCCTACGCCCCGTTCCAGGTGACCCTGGGGCGGCTCCTGTCGGGCACGGCGGTCCTGGCGGTGGTCATGGCGGTGAAGCGGGAGCGGCTGCCGCGGTCCGCCCGGACCTGGGGCCATCTGGCGGTGGCGGCCTTCTTCCTGAACGCCCTGCCGTTCTCCCTGTTCGCCTACGCCGAGCTGTCCATCCCGTCGACGCTGGCGGGCATCTGCAACGCGACCTCGCCGCTGTGGGGCATGGCACTGTCGCTCGTCGCCCTCTCGGAGGACCGGCCGACCCGCCGCCGCGTCGCCGGTCTCGGCCTCGGCTTCCTCGGTGTCCTGACGGTGCTGGGCGCCTGGCAGGGTTTCTCCGGCCTGGACTTCAGCGGCACCGCGATGGCCCTCCTGGCCTCGCTGAGCTACCCGGTCGGCTGGATCTACGTCCGCCGGACGCTGGCCGGCAGCGGCGCGTCGACCCTCGCCCTCACCGGCAGCCAGCTCTTCCTGGGAACCGTGCAACTCGCGGTCGTCACCCCGCTGTTCACCACCGTCCCCGACGGCTTTCCCGTCCTGCCCACGCTGGCCGTCGTCGCGCTCGGGGCGCTGGGGACGGGACTGGCGGTGCTGCTCCAGTACGGCCTGGTGAACGAGGTGGGGCCGACCACCGCGCAGATGGTCACCTACTTCATCCCGGTCATCGCCACGGCGGCCGGTGTGGCCGTGCTCGGCGAACAGCTGAGCTGGAACACCCCCGTCGGCGCGCTCGTCGTCCTGGCCGGAGCCGCGCTCACCCAGAGCCGTCGACGCACCTGAGGGACCGGCGGCCGCACCCGTGAAGCCGGCGCCGCACCATGGCGCCGGGGCCGCACCCATGACGCCGGTGCCTCATCCGTAACTCAGCGGCCTCGCCGGTCCCGCCGCCCGTGCCACCGCGTCGGCCAGCGGTCCGATGTCGGCGTCGGTGAGCGGGGAGACGGTGATCCGGACCGCCTGGGGCGCGGCGATACGGAACCTGGCCCCGGGCGCCACCGCCCAGCCCGCCTGCAACAGCCGGGCCACCGCGCCCGTCTCGTCGCTCACCGGCACCCAGACGTTCATCCCGCTGCGGCCGTACGCCAGCACACCGCGCTCCGCCAGCGCGCGGACGAGGGCGTCCCGGCGGCGGGCGTAGGACCGGGCCACCGCGCGCGAGTCCACGGCGCCGGCGCTCCAGAGGTGCACCACGGTCCGCTGCAGCAACCGGCTGACCCAGCCGGGCCCGAGCCGCTGGCGGCCGGCCACGCGGTCGATCGTGACCGCGTCCCCGGTCAGCACCGCGACCCGCAGGTCCGGCCCGTACGCCTTGGCCACCGAGCGGACGAACGCCCACCGGCCCGTGGCCCCGGCCAGCGGGTGCAGCGGCTGGTCCACGATGGCGTGGCCGTGGTCGTCCTCGACGAGCAGGACGTCCGGGTGCCGGGCGAGGACCGCCCGCAACCGCCCCGCCCGGTCCGCGGAGACCGTGGCCCCGGTCGGGTTCTGCGCCCGGTCCGTGATCACGACGGCCCGGGCACCCGCCTGGAGCGCCGCTTCGAGCTCATCCGGCAACGGCCCGTCCTCGTCCAGCGCCATCGGCACGGGCCGCATGCCGAGTGCGGGCACCAGGTCCAGGAGCCCGCCCCAGCCGGGGTCCTCGACCGCGACCCGGTCGCCCGGCCTGAGGTGGGCGGAGAGCACCCGCTCGATCGCGTCCAGCGAGCCGGACGCGGCGGCCACCGGCCCGGCCGGCACCCCGTCGGCGTCCATCGCGGCACGCGCGAGTGCGGCGAACTCCGGGTCCACGGCCGCCTCCCCGTACAGCCCGGGCTCGCGCGCATACGCCTCGGCGACGGACGCGAACGCCTCGCCCAGACGCGGGAGCAGCGCCGGATCGGGGCTGCCGTCGCCCAGGTCCCGTACACCCGGCGGCGCCTCGACCCGCATCGAACCGCGCGCGGTGCTCGCGGGGCGCGGCCTGACCCGGCTGCCCCGGCGCCCGGCGGTCTCGATCACCCCGCGCTCGCGCAGGGTGCGGTAGGCCGCCGCGACGGTGTTGGGATTCACCTCCAGCCGGGCCGCCAGCTCCCGCATGGGAGGCAGCACATGACCCGGCGGCAGCTCGCCCGAAGCGACCCCGCGTTCGACGCTGGCGGCGATTTCCTGCGCACGCCGCCCACTGATCCGATACTCTCCTAGCACAAACAACAGTATGCACTAGTGCAATGGAGACCGCAATGCCGGAGACCGCTGCCCCGCAGACCACGCCCCCGGACGCCTCGTCCGGCTACGAGCCGACGGACCGCACCGTCCCCACCCGGTCGCGGGACCGCGCCGCGTACGACCGGGAGACGGTCCACTCGATACTCGACGCCGCCTACCTCTGCCACCTCGGCTTCGTGCGCGACGGCGCACCGGTCGTGCTGCCGACGCTCTTCGGCCGGGTCGGCGAGCGGCTGTACGTGCACGGCTCGACCGGCTCGCGGCCGCTGCGGGCCGCCGGGAGCGGCGACGAGGGGCTGCCCGTGTGCCTGACGGTGACCCATGTCGACGGCCTGGTGCTGGCCCGTTCGGCCTTCCACCACTCGCTCAACTACCGCTCGGTGGTCGTGCACGGGACGGCGTACCAGGTGACCGACCCGGAGGAGCGGCGCGTCGCCCTGGACGCGATCGTGGACCAGGCGGTGCCGGGGCGCTCGAAGGACTCGCGGCCGGCCGACGGCAAGGAACTGGCCGCCACCGCGGTCATCCGGCTGGACCTGCGGGAGGTCTCCGCCAAGATCCGTACGGGCGGCCCGAACGACGACCCGCGGGACGTCGGCCTGCCGTACTGGGCCGGTGTCGTCCCCGTCGCACCGGCCTGCGGCATCCCGGTCCCCGCGGACGACCTGGACCCGTCGATCGGCGTGCCGGCGTACCTGTCCTAGAGACGGGCGTCGGCGCGTTGCCCGGTGACGTCCGGAGCCCCCGAGGCCACCGGCCCGGAGGGCGGCCGGGGCGCGGCCGACTGCGCGATGAGGGCGCCGGCCAGGACGAGCGCGCCGCCGATCAGCTGTGGGGCGGCCAGGTGCTCGCCGAGGAGCACCCAGGCGAGCACGGTCGCGATGACCGCTTCCAGGCAGGCGACGACGCCCGCGACGGCCGGTGACAGCAGGCGCACGGAGATCACCCCGGTGACGTACGCGATGACGGTGGCCAGCAGCACGATCCAGACGAGCAGCAGCCAGGCCGGCACCGCGGCGCCGTCCATGACCGTGTCGCCGCCGAGCACCGGCCAGTCCATGCCCCAGGGACGGGCGATGACGGTGAGCACGAGGGCGCCGATGAGCAGTCCGTACGCGATGACGCCGACCGGGTGCGGGGGCTCGCCCCCGCCCGGGGACGCCTCCCCGCCGCCCTGGTCGGAGAGGACGAAGTAGCCGACCTGGCAGCAGGCCGCGCCGAGCGCGAGGAGCAGCCCGACCGCGTCGAAGCCGAGTCCGGCCCACACCTCGACCACGCAGGCGAGACCACCGACCGCGAGAACGACCCCGAGGGCCGCCGCCCGCGTGACCGGCCGTCGCTGCACGAAGCGCACCCACCCGAGGACGAGCGCCGGGGCCAGGTACTCCACCAGCAGCGCGACACCCACCGGGATCCGGGAGATGGCGGCGAAGTAGCAGGCTTGCACGCCCGCGACGGCGAGCAGTCCGAAGCCGAGCAGGAGCACGGGGCGGCTGCGCACCAGCGCCCGGTGGCGCCAGGCCACCGGCAGCATGACGAGCGCGGCGCCCGCGACCCGCAGCCAGACCACGTGGAGCGGGTCGAGTCCCGCCTCGATCAGCGGCTTGGCCGCCACTCCGGAACCGCCGAATGCGAAGGCCGAGGCGAGGGCGAGTCCCAGGCCGGCGCTTCTCCCCTGAGACGCGTGCATCGGCACATCATGACAGCTGCGGTCAGGAGCGTCACTCCGGTGACACCTGACGCGCGCGGCGCTCCAGGGGACGGGGCAACCGACCTCCCGCCCGTACACGTCCCACAGGACGGAGCGGTTGTTCGCGGTGCGGCGGGAGGGGGCCGGGTGAGCTGGCTGGTGTCCCTGCCGGCGCTTGACGGGCGCGAGTACGTCTACCGGGTCCACGCGCCGCTGGACGCCCTGCCCGCGGATCTGTTCTGGTGCGCGTTCCACTGCCACGACGACGGACCGCACCCCCGCGCGTCCGACCGCTTCGACGCGGCGCGGATCCGGCCCGTCACGACGGACGCGTAGACGGCGAGGGAGTCCGGCGGTCCGGGCCGCCGGAGTCCCTCGCACCGGCACACGACGGGCTCAGTGCTCGTCGGCCAGGATGAGGTACAGCTTCTTGCGGGCCTCGTTGATGACGGCGACCGCCTTGTCGCGCTGGTCGGCCGAGCCGGTCTTCCAGACCTGGCCGAACGCCTCCATCAGGCCGAACCCGGCCTGCCTGACCTCGTTCATGCTCTCCCAGTCGACGCCGCGGCCGGCCTCTTCCCAGGGCGCCTCGGGCCCGGTCTCGGCCTCGGTGCGGCCGGTGTCGGTGAGCGTGAACAGCTTCTTGCCGCCCTCGCTCGCACTGGTGATCAGGCCCTCGTCCTCCAGCAGCTGAAGGGTCGGGTACACCGAGCCGGGGCTGGGCCGCCAGGCCCCTCCACTGCGCTCGCCGATCTCCTGGATCATCTCGTACCCGTGCATCGGCCGGTCCTTGAGCAGCGCCAGGATCGAGGCGCGCACATCACCGCGCCGCGCCCTGCCCCGGCCGCCGCCCCGGCCCCGTCCGCCCCCGAACGGCCCACCGCCGAACGGCGGCCCGAACGGCCCGAAGGCCGCCCGGTGCCCCTCGAAACCACCACGGTGCCCCTCGGGGCCGTACGGGCCGCGCCCGTGACCACGCCCGTGTTCATGTCCATGTTCGAATCCGTGTGCACGCATGACGTACTCCTCCACCCACGTTGATATTACCTATCGCTGTACTGTCGCGATGCTTCAAAGATATATCGGAACCGATCGCGCGGCAACCCCGGCCGGTCCTGCCCGCGCATCGGGCGCCCGTACCCTCGGCCCATGGCCCGCAAAGCGAAGACGGCCCGGCGGCTGGTCGCCGACGGGCACACGTATCTGTGGACGCTGCGCCACCTGCACGACGACGGCCGTTCCTGCCGCCAGGTCCTCACGCTGCACCGGCAGCCGGCCGGCTCCGGCGGGTCGCTGCGCATCGTCTTCGCCGAGGGCCCGGACCGGTACGTTCCGGGCGGGGCTCCCCTGGGCTCCGGAGACGTGGGGTTCGTCCGGGGCGCCTCCCTCAACCTGCACGAACCCGGCGCCGTCCGCGCCCTGCTCGACGTGGCCACCGCCCGCGGATGGCAGCCTGACGACCGGTGTCGGACGGAGGTGGACGGCTGGCCCCTGCTGGAGCCGGCGGCGGCCCTGCGCGCGCCGTGACCCCTCCCTACCGCCCCCGCAGCCCCAGCAGGTACAGCGCGGTCACCGCCACGCCCCGGTCCCCGTCCTCCGCCAGCTCCCCCAGCGCCCGGGTCGCCGTCGGGCCCGGGATGTCCGCCAGTGCCTGGGTGAGGCGGCGGCGGGCGGACGCGTCGAGGGCGGTGTCGGCGAGGCGGCCGACGAGCGCGGAGGCGATCCGCTCGGCCGTCTCCGGACCGGCGGCCAGCACACCCAGCGCGTCGGCCGCGTCCACGTCCCGCACCGCGTCCGCGACCATGTCGATGAGCGTCGGGACCGCCTCGGCCACCCCGCGCGCACCGAGCGCCGGCGCCGCGTACCGGCGTACCGCGACATCGGGATGGGCGAGGGCGTCGCGCAGCAGCGCGCTCGCCGCCTCGCCCGGAATCCCGGCGACCGCCCGCACGGCACGGGCGCGCACCGCCGCGTCGGGTGAGTCCAGGCCCTTCGCCAGCAGTCCGAGCCCGTCGCCCGTCCGCGCCAGCGCCCAGCGCAGCGCGCCGGCCACGTGGGGGTCCGGCTCGGCCAGCACCGCCTCGACCAGGGCCTCCACCGGCAGGGACGCCTCCCCCGAGAAGGACAGCGCCGCACGCTGACGGGTGCCCGGACTGGCGGAGCCCAGGGCCTGGAGGAGGGCGACGGTACGCAGGACCTCCTCCCAGTCCCCGGGCTCGGCGGCGCCGATCCGGCTGAGCCGGGTCAGCAGCTCCGTCTCGCTCGCGATACGCTCCCGGGTCCGCCGCGCGAGGTCGTCCACCAGCCCGGCCGGGCTGAACCCGGGATCGTCCAGGGCGCGCCCCACCTCGCGCAGTGAGAGTCCGAGGGACCGCAGGCTCTCGATGTGGAAGATGCGCCGGACGTCCTCACCGGAGTACTCCCGGTATCCGACGTCGTTGCGCCCCGTGGGGCGCACCAGACCCAGCGACTCGTAGTGCCGGAGCATGCGTGCGCTGACCCCGGACCGCCGCGCCACCTCACCGATCAGCACCGTCCATCACCCCTCCTGACCGTACGCCCCGAGCGCCACCCTCCGCTTCGCCTCCTCGATCGCGAAGTCGAACCCGGCGTCCGGATCGCGCCGCAGTTCCCCGGTGGCGAGCGCGTGCTCGCGGACGCGGGGCTCGGGGTGCGCGGCGGCGGCGTCCAGCGCCGGTGCGGCCGCCGCGCCGAGTGCGATCAGCGCCCGGCTGAGGCTCAGCCGCGTCTCGCGTCCGCCGCGCCCGAGCTGTCCGGCCAGCACTTCCGCGAGCGCGTGCGCCTCGTCCTCGGGCACGAGGACGACCGCGGTGCGCCAGGCCGCGCGAGCCACCTCGTCGTCGGTGTCGGTGAGCAGGGCCCGGGTGATCGCCGGCCAGGCCCGCCGGTCCCCGGTCTTGGACAGCGTGTGCAGGGCCTGGCCGCGGGCCTGGGGGACCTCCGAGCGGAGCTCGCCGACGAGCCGGGGGACCGTCAGGTCCCGCGGGTGCCGGGTGAGCGCCCAGGTCAGCATCTCCCGTACGGAGAAGTCCGGTTCGGTCGCGCACCGCTCCACGAGCCGGTCCACCAGCCGCGCGTCCGGCGCCGATCCGACCGCCAGCGCGGTCCGCAGCCGCACCGACGCGTCACCGTGCTCCAGCCCGCGCAGCGCGCGGGTGACGGCCGTCTCCTCGTTCGCCGTGGTCATCGGGACCACCTCCTCGTGGCCGAGTGAAGCGGTTGTCACCGTGACAAGGTCAAGCCCGGCGCGGTTTCGGGGCCACCGTTCCGCGATTGGCCTTGGTTCCCGGCCGGGGCGGAGTCCTACGGTCGGCGCATGAGGATTCGCACCGTAGACGCGTTCACCGACCGCCCCTTCACCGGCAACCCCGCCGGCGTCCTGCTGTTCGGCCCCGAGGGCTTCCCCGGGGACGCCTTCCTCCAGCAGGTCGCCGCCGAGCTGAACCTCTCCGAGACCGCGTTCGCCCATCCGCTGCCGCCGGGCGGCGAGGCGGACTGGGCGCTGCGGTGGTTCACGCCGGTCACCGAGGTGGACATGTGCGGCCACGCCACCCTCGCCACGGCCCATGTCCTGCACACCACGGGCGCGGCCACCGGCTCGGTCCGCTTCGCCGCCCGGTGCGGCACGCTGACGTCGACCGCCCACCCGGACGGTTCGCTCACGCTCGACTTCCCGACCGCCCCGCTGACCCCCGAGCCGGCCCCGGACGGCCTCGCGGAGGCTCTGGGCGCGGAGCCGTTGTCGGTGCACGACACCGGTGCACAGGTCGGGGACCTGCTGGTGGAGCTGGAGAACGAGGCGGCGGTACGGGCACTGACCCCGGACTTCGCGGCGCTGGCCGCCCTCTCGCGGCGCGGCGTCATCGCCACGGCCGCCGCGGCGCCGGTGCGCGCGTACGACTACGTCTCCCGAGGCTTCTTCCCGGCCGTGGGCATCGACGAGGACCCGGTGACCGGCAGCGCGCACACCGCCCTGGCCCCGTTCTGGTCGGCGCGGCTCGGCCGCGACCGGCTGACCGGGCTTCAGGCCTCCGCCCGCTCCGGGCTCGTGCACACCTCGCTGCGCGGCGCGCGGACCCTGCTGACGGGCCGCGCGGTCACGGTCCTGGACGGCGAACTCCTCGTCGGCCCGTGACACCGGGGCTCACGGCGTGGGCAGCCAGCCCACCTTCCCGGCGAGCAGCGCGTAACCGACGAATGCGCCGATGTCCAGCAGCGCGTGGGCCGCGACGAGGGGGCCCACCCGCTGCCAGCGCCGGTACAGCAGCACGAAGACGACGCCCATCACCATGTTGCCGATGAACCCGCCGATGCCCTGGTAGAGGTGGTACGAGCCGCGCAGCACCGAGCTCGCCAGCAGTGCCGCCATCGGCGTCCAGCCCAGCTGCCCCAGCCGGCGCAGCAGGTAGCCGACGACGATCACTTCCTCCAGCACGGCGTTCTGGAGGGCCGACAGGATGAGCACGGGGAACTTCCACCACACGTCGGGCAGTGACTCGGGCACGACGGTGAGGTTGAAGCCGGCCGCCCTGGCCACCAGGTAGAAGGCCAGCCCGGCGCTGCCGATGCCCGCCGCGACGACCGCGCCCCGTGCCGCGTCCTGCCCGGGCCGGGTGCGGTCGAAGCCGAGGATCCGCAGCCCGGTCCCTTCCCGGACGAGCAGATGCGCCACCAGCGCGACGGGCACCAGCGCGGTCGCGATACCGAAAAGCTGCCAGGCGAGATCCAGCCAAGGGCGGCCCGGGGCTGCCGAGCTGTTGAGGGTCGCCGCCTGGTCCTTCAAACCCCCTGGTTTCGTCAGCGATCCGACAAAGCTGATAAGGGCGGACACGCCGCTCGCCCCCAGCGAGAGCGCCAGCACCAGCACCGTCTCGGACCGGAGAATCCGTTGTGACACGGCCTCCTGGGGATAAGAATCAGCCACGCGCCCCGCCTCCACCTGTACACCTGCCCTCAGTTGTGCATTCGCGTCCCACGCCCTTCGCCGCCCCGCTAGGGTCTCGAATGCAGGTACGAAGATCATGCGCGACTGGCCGGGGGACGAGCGCCATTGCCGATGGCGTGGTCCCCCTTTTCCTTGTACATCCTCAAGGAGGGGCACCACCGACATGGGACGTCACAGCTTGCCCGATGACCGACCGGCGGCCGGAGGCGGGGACCGTCCACCGCGCCGCCGCCGGAACGTGGCCATCGCCACCGTGCTCGTCCTCGCCGTGGCGGGGGGAGCGGCGGTCGCCGTGCAGGGCGGTCTGCTCCCGTTCTCCACGTCGTGCGAGGAGGGCGCCGTCCACCTGTCGATGGCGGCCTCCCCCGACATCGCTCCCGCCGTACGTGCCGTCGCCGACCGGGCACGTACGGACGAGGTGCGCTCGGGCGGGCGCTGCGTCGACGTGAACGTGGTGGCCCGTGACTCGTACAAGGTCGCGGACGCGCTCGCGAGCGGAGGCCGCCCCGACTACCAGATATGGCTCCCCGACTCGGACTTCTGGCTGACCAGGGCGAAGGGCGCCGGGGACGGCACCCCCATCACCCCCGGCGGCTCCGTCGCCACCTCACCGGTCGCGCTCGCCGCCGTCCCCCGGGCCGCCGAGAACCTCGGCTGGCCGAAGAAGACGTACACCTGGGCCGAGTTGACGGGCGCGGCCATGGAGTCCGACCGGGTACGTCTCGGCTCCGCCGACCCCGCGCGCTCGGCCACCGGCCTGCTGGCCCTCAACAGCATCGGCGTATCCGCCGGGAAGCAGGGCGGCGACAGCGACACCCGGGTCGCGGCCACCGCGAAGCTGCTCGCCCAGCGGATGTCCGACGGGGACACCCAGGTCGTGGCGACCCTGCCGCAGGACGGCTCGGGCGCCGAGGCGGGCAACCCGGCACGCAACCAGGCGGTGCTCCTCTCGGAACAGGCCGCCTTCGCCCACAACGCCGAGTCGACGGCCGACGGCAAGCTGGACCTGTTCTACCCCGAGGACGGCACCCCCCTGCTCAACTACCCGCTCGCGATGGTGGACGAGAGCCACCAGTCCACGGACGTGAGCCGGGCGGCGCTTCGGTTCATGACCCTGCTCTCCGAGGAGAGCGCCGTGCGCATCTTTCGTGAGCACGGCTTCCGGACCACGTACGGAACGGCGGACGAGAAGCTCGTCGCGACGGCGGGCGGCCGGTCGCCGCAGCCGTACGACGCGACGCAGCCGCCCGCCCCGACGGACGAGGCGCTCCAGGAGACGCTCGGCATGTGGACGATCACCGTGCAGAGCGCGCGGCTCACCACCGTGGTCGACGCCTCCGGCTCCATGGCCGCGACGGTGCCGGGTCGCGGCCAGTCCCGGATGGACGTCACCAAGGCATCGCTGATCCAGGCGCTCGACCAGTTCACCCCGAACGACGAGATCGGTCTCTGGGAGTTCGCGACCACGCTCGACGGGGACAAGGACTACCGGCAGCTGGTGACGACCGCCAGGCTCGGCGACGCCGTGAAGGGGGGCGGCACCCACCGGGAGAAGCTCGCCGCCGCGTTCGCCGCGCTGCGACCGGTACCGGACGGCGCCACCGGTCTGTACGACACCGCGCTGGCGGCGTACAAGGAGGCGCAGCGCACGTACGTGAAGGGCAAGTTCAACGCGGTGGTGATCCTCACGGACGGGTCCAACCAGGACGAGCGGTCGATCTCGCGCGCCGCTCTCGTGGGCGAGCTGAAGTCCATCGCCGACCCGACGCGCCCGGTCCCGCTGCTGGCCATCGCCGTCGGGCCCGAGGCGGACCGCGCGGAGCTGGAGGAGATCGCCGAGGTCACCGGGGGCGGGGGCTACCAGGTGAACGACCCGGCCGAGATCCAGGCGGTGATCCTCCAGGCGGTGATGACGGCGGCCCAGGGCGCCCGCGCGGCCGCGGAGTAGGGACAGGCGGCGGACCGGCCACCCGTCACGGCCCCGGGACGCCCGCCGGCCAGGTGTGCACCGGGTCACCGCCCTGCATCAGCTCGGCGTAGCGCCGGGTCATCGCGGCGAGGGCGGCGCCCCGGTCCAGGCCCGCCTCGCGTCCCCGGTGGTAGGTGTCCGCCTGCCAGGACGCGCCGTTCGTCCGCCGCTTGCACCGCTCCTCGATGATGCCGAGGTAGTGGTCCCGGTCCGCCGGCTCGATGTTCCAGCCGTCGAGCCCGGCGGCGGCGAGCGGCAGCAGCTCGTCGCGCACCAGCTTCGTCACGGGCACCCGCGTCAGTCCGCCGGAGCGGCCGGGCCGGGGCCACAGCAGCTCGGCCTCGATGCCGTGGCGGCACGCGGTCTCGAAGTTCTCGGCGGCGGCGGAGAACGGCATCCGGGTCCACACCGGACGCGACTCCCCCGCCAGCGCCCGCACCAGGCCGTAGTAGAGCGCGGTGTTGGCGATGACGTCGGCGACCGTCGGGCCCGCGGGCAGCACCCGGTTCTCCACCCGCAGGTGCGGGACGCCGTCGGCGATGCCGTACACCGGGCGGTTCCACCGGTAGACCGTGCCGTTGTGGAGGACCAGTTCCTTCAGCTGGGGCACCCCGCCGTCGGCGAGGACGCGCAAGGGCTCCTCCTCGTCGCAGATCGGCAGGAGCGGCGGGAAGTACCGCAGGTTCTCCTCGAAGAGCTCCTCGACCGAGCCGATCCACTTCTCCCCGAACCAGGTCCTGGGCCGCACACCCTGGTTGCGCAGTTCGGGCGGCCGGGTGTCCGTGGCCTGTTCGAACAGCGGCGGCCGCGACTCCCGCCACACCTCGCGGCCGAAGAGGAACGGCGAGTTGGCGCCCAGGGCGACCTGGACGGCGGCGACGGTCTGCGCCGCGTTCCACACGTCGGCGAAGCGTTCCGGAGTGACCTGGAGGTGCAGTTGCAGCGAGGTGCAGGCCGCCTCCGGGGTGATCGATCCGGCGGTGGCGACGAGCCGCTCGACGCCTTCGATATCGAGCGAGAAACTCTCGCCGCGCGCCGCCAGCATTTGATCGTTCAGAAGGGCGTAGCGGTCGACGTCGGAGAGATTGGACCGGACCATGTCGTCGCGGCCGAGCGTCGGCAGGATTCCGATCATCATGATCCCGGCATCGACTTCACCGGCCTTGCGGTCGGCATATCCGAGCCCGGTCCTCAGCTCTTCGGCCAACTGATCCAGAACACGCCCCGACAGATGATGGGGGACTATGTTCACCTCAAGATTGAACATCCCCAGTTCCGTCTGGAAATCGTGACTCGCGATGCGCTCCAGCACCTGCCCATTCAACATCTTCGGCATGGCGTCGGCGCCCGTGAGATTGAGTTCGATCTCCATGCCCATGAGGTTGCGCGGCCGGTCGAACCGCCGCTCGGCCAAGAGCCCGGACAGCGCCTCCAGGCACTGTTGCAGTTTCTTCCGGTACCTCTGCCGGTCGGACAGGTCAAAGGCGCCCGCGACGACCTTCTCCCCCATCGACGTGTCCTCCTCACGTGGCCGGCACGCGGCCCGGGCCGCCCGCATCACGATCGATAATGCCCGCAGGACGTGATCCGTAACGCCCCGCGGACGGCGCACACACGCTAATCTGAGCGCCGGGGCCCCGGGCACATTCACTCGGCATGACGCAGCGGGCGGTTTCCCCGTACGGCGGGCCCGTAAAGCCCCGACGGGTTTCGGCCGACCGCAGCGCGGGAAAAACCCGAGGCGGCGGCTGCGCCGCTCGCGCCGAATCAGCATGATCTCCGCATAATAAAGTCCGGATACCGCCTTGTCGGCAATAGCCGTGGCGGCTAGTGGAAACACCGCGTGAACACGTGTCGTATAAACTCCGCGGACGAGGCAGAGAGTTGACGCACCGGCTCAGTCACCGGCCTCCTCTGGCCCCGCACGCCGACAACGCCGTCCGCACCCGCCCGCGCACCACCGTGTCTCCGAAGTGAGAGGCGACCCAATATGCCGCTGCATGTTCCCCCGGCCCCCGCGCCCGCGCTGCGCAGCGTCCTCGCGGCGCTCGGTTCACCGACCGCCGTCCGCGAGGCCCGCACGCCCGCCCTGCGGTCCGCACAGGGACCTCTGAGCCCCGAACACCCGCTGCCCGTCCATGTGCTGGGCGTCGCCCCCGGCGACCTCGCACCCGCCACCCGGCTCGCCGCCTGGCGCTTCCAGATCCGCAGCACGGAGCGGGCGGTGGCGGCGGCGGACACCATGCTCACCGCGGACGGCTGGGCCTTCTCGCACTTCTTCGAGGGCCCGTACATCGCCTCGACGGAGCTGGCGCTGCGCCAGGCGGAGGGGATGAGCGGAGGCCCCTACCAGCCGAGGCTGCTGTCCATCCCCGACCTGTACATGCTGGCCCTGTGGCTGCACGGCGACCCCACGGCGGACGCCTCCTGCGGCGCGCCCGCGCCGGACGACGTGCTCGTGCCGCTGTCCCCGGCGCCTCCCGGCTTCGCCGCGCACCGGCCGCACCGGGCCGCCGACCTGCTGCCGGTGATCACCACCCGCATCACGCCCGGCCCGGGACCGCTGCTGGGCTCGCCGGCCCCGGCCTGAGACCGGCGGCCGCCCCCTCCGCACACGTGTGCCCCGTCGCCCCTTCCGGCGGCGGGGCACAGCACGCGGACGCGCGTACGGCACCCCGCCCATCCGGGCTAGTCCCATCCGGCCACCCCGAACCACCCGAAGTGACAGTGCAGTTGAGTTGAACCGTCCGGGCGGGTGACACGTCATGGGAGGAGTGGAAGCGCTGCGGCGAAATCCCTGCGGATTGTCGCCGGCAGGGCAACACTGGGATGCGACCGATTCGATACGGGGGCGGTCATGAACACCTCTTCACACCGCAGGCCACTCAACTCGACGCAGCGAAAGAACCCATCCATGTGCCAGCACCAGCCACCCTGCCCGACAGCCGACTCAGCCGACCGGGAGGCCGCCCGCCAGGTGGCCCACCACCCGGAGCAGGGCTGGAGCCTGCTGTGCAACGGCGTCCTGCTCTTCGAGGACACCGGTGAGCTGCTTCCGGACGGGCAGATCATCGCCCCGCACAGGCCCCTGGCGGCGAGCCGGGTGGTCAAGGCCGCCTGAGCGGCCGGGTACGGAAAAGGGGCCGGCCCGGAGAGTCTCCGCACCGGCCCCGACGCGTGTCCGCGTCACACCGCTTCGATCACCTGATCAGTTGTCGTACTCGTCCAGGGGCGGGCACGAGCAGACGAGGTTGCGGTCACCGAACGCCCCGTCGATCCGGCGCACCGGCGGCCAGTACTTGTCGGCGGCCGAGACACCGGCCGGGAACACCGCCACCTCGCGGCTGTACGCGTGCTCCCACTCCCCGCCGAGCGCGGCGGCGGTGTGCGGGGCGTTGGCGAGCGGGTTGTCGTCCGCGCTCCACTCCCCCGACGCCACCTTCTCGATCTCGGCGCGGATCGCGATCATCGTGTCGCAGAAGCGGTCCAGCTCCGCGAGGTCCTCGCTCTCGGTCGGCTCGATCATCAGCGTGCCGGCGACCGGGAACGACATGGTCGGCGAGTGGAAGCCGTAGTCGATGAGCCGCTTGGCGACGTCGTCGATGCTGACGCCGGTCGCCTTGGAGATCGGCCGGAGGTCCACGATGCACTCGTGCGCCACCAGACCGGCCGGGCCGTTGTACAGGATCGGGTAGTGCGGTTCGAGACGCTTGGCGATGTAGTTGGCCGCGAGCACGGCGACCTGCGTCGCACGCTTCAGGCCCTCGCCACCCATCAGGCGTACGTATGCCCAGGAGATCGGGAGGATGCCCGCGGAGCCCCAGGGGGCCGCCGAGATCGGTCCGACGCCGGTCTCCGGGCCCGCCGCGGGCTGGAGCGGGTGGTTGGGCAGGTACGGCGCCAGGTGCGCGCGCACGCCGACCGGGCCGACGCCCGGGCCGCCACCGCCGTGCGGGATGCAGAAGGTCTTGTGCAGGTTGAGGTGTGAGACGTCGCCGCCGAACCGGCCGGGCTTGGCCAGCCCGACCAGGGCGTTGAGGTTGGCGCCGTCGACGTAGACCTGGCCGCCGGCGTCGTGCACCTCGGCGCAGATGTCGGCGACGTGCTCCTCGAAGACACCGTGCGTCGACGGGTAGGTGATCATGAGCACGGCCAGCTCGTCGCGGTACTGCGCGATCTTGGCGCGCAGGTCCTCGACGTCGACCTCGCCGTCGTCGGCGGTCTTGACGACGACCACCTTCATGCCGGCCATCACGGCGCTCGCGGCGTTGGTGCCGTGCGCGGAGGACGGGATCAGGCAGACGGTCCGGTTCTCGTCGCCGTTGGCACGGTGGTACGCGCGGACGGCCAGCAGCCCCGCGAACTCGCCCTGCGAGCCGGCGTTCGGCTGGAGGGAGACCGCGTCGTAACCGGTGACCTCGGCCAGCCGCTCCTCCAGCTCGCGGATGAGCGTCAGGAAGCCCTGCGCCTGCTCGGCGGGCGCGAACGGGTGCAGCGCGCCGAACTCGGGCCAGGTGATCGACTCCATCTCGGCGGTCGCGTTCAGCTTCATGGTGCAGGAGCCGAGCGGGATCATGCCGCGGTCCAGCGCGTAGTCGCGGTCGGCGAGCCTGCGCAGGTAGCGCAGCATCGCGGTCTCGGACCGGTGCTGGTGGAAGACCGGGTGGGTGAGGATCGTGTCGGTGCGCAGCAGCGCCTCGGGCAGCGCGTCCTCAGTCGTGGCGTCCAGCGCCTCGACGTCCCCGTCGGCACCGAAGGCGGCCCAGACGGCGGCGACCTGGGTGCGGGTCGTGGTCTCGTCGCAGGCGAGGGAGACCGTGTCGGCGTCGACCAGGCGCAGGTTCACCCCGCGCTCGCGGGCGTCGGCGACGGCCTCGCCGGCCCTGCCCGGCACGCGGACGGTGAGCGTGTCGAAGTACGAGCCGGTCACCACGTCGACGCCGGCGGCGCGCAGGCCCTCGGCGAGGATCGCGGCGTAGCGATGGGTGCGCCGGGCGATCGTACGCAGCCCCTCGGGGCCGTGGTAGACGGCGTACATGCCGGCCATGACGGCGAGCAGCACCTGGGCGGTGCAGATGTTGCTGGTGGCCTTCTCGCGGCGGATGTGCTGCTCGCGGGTCTGGAGGGCCAGGCGGTACGCCTTGTTGCCGTCGGCGTCCACGGAGACGCCGACCAGGCGGCCGGGCAGGCTGCGGGCGAACGTGTCGCGGACCGCCATGTAGCCGGCGTGCGGGCCGCCGAAGCCCATCGGGACGCCGAAGCGCTGCGTGGTGCCGACGGCGATGTCGGCGCCCAGCTCGCCGGGCGAGGTGAGCAGCGTGAGGGCCAGCAGGTCGGCGGCGACCGTGACGATCGCGCCCAGCTCGTGCGCCTGGTCGATCACGGGCTTGAGGTCCCGGACGGCCCCGGAGGCGCCGGGGTACTGGAGCAGCACGCCGAAGACGCCGCGCTCGGCGACCTCGGCCGGGATGCCGTCGGTGAGGTCGGCGACGACGACCTCGACGCCGGTCGGCTCGGCGCGGGTCTCGATGACCGCGACGGACTGCGGCAGGGTGTCGGCGTCGACCAGGAAGACACCGTTCTTGACCTTGCCGACGCGCCGGGCGAGCGCCATGGCCTCCGCGGCGGCGGTGCCCTCGTCGAGCAGCGAGGCGCCGGAGGTGGGCAGGCCGGTCAGCTCGGCGACCATCGTCTGGAAGTTCAGGAGGGCTTCGAGGCGGCCCTGGGAGATCTCGGGCTGGTACGGCGTGTAGGCCGTGTACCAGGCGGGGTTCTCCATGACGTTGCGCAGGATCACCGGCGGGGTGAACGTGCCGTAGTAGCCGAGCCCGATCATCGGGGCGAGGACCTGGTTGCGGTCGGCGAGCCGGCGGAGTTCGGCCAGCACCTCGGCCTCGGTCCGGGCCTCCGGGAGGGCCAGCGCCTCGGCGCTCTTGATCACGTCGGGCACGGCGGCCGCGGTCAGCTCGTCCAGCGAGCCGTAGCCGACCTGGGCGAGCATCTTCGCCTGCGCCTCGGCGTCGGGGCCGATGTGGCGCTGCTCGAAGGGGATGCCCTGTTCCAGCTGCGTGAGCGGGGTGCGACGGGGGGTCATGGTGGAGGCCTCCTGGTCTGTCACGACCTGCGAGGGGCACCGCGGCGCCGGGTGCCCTGACGGCCTCCCCCTCTGTCATCTCAACCTGAGAGCTTCACCGACGCCACACGGGCGCCGGCTTTCACCGTCGGTGAGGGAGAGGCTCCGTACGGCCCATCGGCCGCGCGCAACCCGCCCTGCTTTCCAGAGTGACCTCGTCCGTGCGGTACGGGGGCCTGAGAGATTCCGGGGAGGATTTGCTCCTTCGGCGTCCTCCGGATCGGCTCCGGACGACTCTCCCGCACGGGGTCAGCAGCCATGGCCAGCCTACCAGCGGGGTACACGACGAGAATTCTCGAGTGGCCAAGACCACGGAACTGCATTTCTGTAGTCCCTGTGGACCAGCCGCGACCCGTGTGGGAGGGACCGTGCAGACCGACATCGACCCGCGCAGCCTGATCGGCCGCAAGGCCTTCGACCGCAAGGGCACCAAGATCGGGACCGTGGACGAGGTGTACCTCGACGACGCGACCGGCGTCCCGGAATGGGCGGCCGTGCGCACCGGGCTCTTCAGCCGTGACGCCTTCGTTCCCCTGGAGCCCAGCGAATTCGTGGACGACACACTGCGCGTCCCCTTCGACCGGGCGCTGATCAAGGACGCCCCCGACTTCGGCGTGGGCCGCCATCTCTCCCCCGAGCAGGAACTCCAGCTCTACCGTCACTACGGCCTGGACGCGGCCCCCGGCGCACCGGCCCCGGACCGCGACTTCGGCCGGCTGGCGGGCCAGGAGGAGTAGTCCGGCGGGTCCGGGACGAGCGGCAGCGGGTCGGCGGCCCGCAGCGCGGGATCGTCCACGCGGAACGTACGCACCCGGCCGGGTGCCGTGGCGCCCGGTTCCTCGAACCGCACGGTCACCCGGCCGACCCCGCTCCCCTGCACCCAGCCGTGCCCGTGGACCTCGTGGAGCACGTCGTGTCCGGCCGGCCAGCGGCGCGCGGCCCGCTGCTCGGCGGCCGCCACC